>JBDUCQ010000075.1:0-13908 GCA_040003385.1 Ginsengibacter sp.
AGAATTACCGCGATTACATATAATAAGTTTCCCATGTTGAAAAAAATTTAGGTTAAAAAAAATTGATACGCTTAAAGATATATAAAAAATTTTGCCAATTCCAAGTGATATCCTAAAAATCAATATACGTGAGCCTTTCAGCGAATTAAAATATTGCAAACTGGAAAAATTTCATTATTTCTTGGGGAAATAAGTCTACAACCTGAGATGAAATCACCTGCTTTTGCCATTCAAAACTGCGTGTAAGGTATTGATCACCATTGCCAATGTAAAAGGTTTTCCCATGAAGTAATCTGCGCCATGTTTCATTGCACGTTCTTCATCGGCTCCTGTGTCATGTGCAGTCATCATTACAATTATAGTTCGGGGAGATTCTCGTTTAACAACCTGTATAAAATCTAACCCGTAACCGTCAGGCAAATGGTTATCAATAAAAAGTACATCAGGATGGTGCACCTTAAAGGCTTTTTGAGCAGCGAATAAAGAAGTGGCAAAAGAAGATTCCAGGTGTTGTTTTCTTAATATCCCGCTCAGTAAATAACAGATGTCTATCTCGTCCTCAACAATGAGTACATCAATACTTCCATCACGGTGAAAGGCTTCCATTTTTCTTTAGATTCAAAAATGATGAGGCAATTTGTCTGCCAGTAACACCTAACTGGTAATACAGTCATCGATTCCGGTTTTTATATTATCTGTCATTTCTGAGTTTTGTTGTTATTTTTATACTGCCGCGTGATGTGTAATTTTATGGCACTGCTACAGCGGTCCGTGATGTCAATTTAAAAATAAAGTACCCTTTCCAATGAAGAAAAAGATCAATGGATTTATTAAATACCTCAAACAGGTAGGGATAGAATTTGTTGAGGATAATATTCTAAAGTATAGTGCGTCACTGGCGTATTATACCATTTTCTCGCTGGCACCCTTGCTGATCATTATCATATCTCTTTGCGGTCTCCTGTTTGGAAGGGAGGCATTCCAGGGACATGTATACTCACAGATCAAGGGATTGGTAGGACCCGAGGCAGCTGCTCAGGTGCAGGATGCCATTAAAAATATACATATAAGTGGTCATAATTTCTTCGCCAGCGTGATCAGTATCATTGTATTGCTGATCGGGGCAACCGGCATTTTTGGAGAGGTACAGGATTCGTTGAATAAAATATGGGGATTAAAGATCAAAACGCGGAAAACATGGTGGAAACTGATACTCAACCGCATTCTTTCATTTTCCCTGATACTGAGCATAGGATTTGTAATGATCGTATCGCTGGTGTTGAACGCTCTTATATCAGCTTTTGGAAATTACCTGAGTAAATACACGCAGGGATTAAGCGTGGTCCTGATCCAGATCAGTGACAGTGTTTTGTCATTTATAGCAACTACGTTTCTCTTTTCACTGATGTTTAAAATGCTGCCGGATGCTAAAATAAAATGGAAAGACGTAATGGTGGGTGGCCTTATCACATCTGTTTTTTTTACATTAGGAAAATTAGGAATTGGCTATTATCTTGGTCAAAGCAACATTGCGACTGTTTATGGGGCTGCAGGCTCAATTATGATCATTATGGTATGGGTTTATTACAGTGCGGTGATCTTATTCCTGGGTGCAGAATTCACAAAAGTATATGCGAAATTTTATGGGGGAAAGATATTTCCGAATGAATATGCTGTTTGGATCAAAACTGAAGAAGTTCAGGTTGCAAATCCTGCTTTAAAAAACAAAGTTTTAGATTAACTTTGCTATCCCTTAAACCCCTTATATAAGATGAAGAAAAGAATCCTCATTATTGATGATGATCTTGATATGTGCCTTCTGTTAACCAGGTATCTTGTAAAAAAAGGGTATGAGGCTGATTCCGCCCATAGTGCAGGCAAGGGATTGGCAAAGTTTGCAGAGGGGTATTATGATATCGTTTTGTGTGATTTCAGGCTCGGAGATAAGGATGGGAAAGATGTATTACTGAAGATCAAGGAATTGAATCCTCAAACTATTGTCATCATCATTACCGGCTATTCTGACATAAAAACTGCCGTTGATGTGATCAAGCTGGGTGCGTTCGATTATATCACCAAGCCCTTAATCCCGGATGAAGTGCTGAATGTGATCAACAACGCGTTGAACAAGCCATCAGCAGAGGTGACCGCCGGAACAGCCACTGAATCAAACAGGCCTAAGAAATCCTACATTGTTTCTGCAGACCAGGAATTTTTAGTTGGGCAGGATGGAGAAACAGCACAGCTATACAAGCAAATTGAGATTGTTGCAGCCACCAATTACAGCATTATTTTATATGGCGAAAGTGGAACCGGAAAAGAACTGATCGCGAAAACCATCCATGAATACAGCCAGCGGAAAAATATGCCATTTGTAGCGATGGATTGCGGGACACTGTCTCGTGAACTTGCGGGAAGTGAGCTGTTTGGACACGTAAAGGGTGCATTCACCGGGGCTATTGCAGATAAGGAAGGTCATTTTGAGCTCGCCAACGGGGGTACACTGTTCCTGGACGAGGTCACCAATTTATCTTACGAGATCCAGGCTGCATTGCTCAGGGTGATCCAGGAAAGAAAATTCAAAAGAGTGGGTGGGGTAAAGGAAATGGACGTCGATGTAAGAATCATTGTAGCCTCCAATGAGAATCTTCAGGATGCCTACCGGAAGGGAAAGTTTAGGGAAGATTTATACCATCGTTTCAATGAATTTTCGATCAACCTCCCGCCGCTCCGTAACCGCAAAGTCGACATTCCTTTGTTTGCTGACTTTTTTCTTGACAAAACCAACAGGGAACTGAACAAATACGTGGAAGGATACGAGGATGATGTGAAGGAAATGTTCCTTCATTATTCATGGCCTGGCAATTTAAGAGAATTCCGCAACGTTGTGCGCAGGGCCGTGTTGCTCACTCCCTCGGGTAAAATTAATTCGAAAGTGCTACCCTGGGAAATTGTGAATGCGTACAGCAATCCCCATGTTGTAGAAAATTCGGCTTCCGTCGAACCAGTTCCCAAAGACCTCGATCTTAAAGATGCTGCGGCCAAAGCAGAGTATGATACAATCATGAATGTCTTAAAGGATGTGAATTTCAATAAGACCAAGGCCGCTGAAATACTGAAAATAGACCGGAAAACATTGTATAATAAAATCAAGATTTACCAGTCTTTGTAATATTCGTTTCCGGGTATTTTGGAAAATGAAATCAGAAAAAGAAAAAGGTATAATATTTGCCCTGAGGTAATCACATTTTATCAGTTAAACACATTTTTATGGTAGAGATTAAACCAGGTGAAATGAGCACCGTCAGTTCCGTTTTGGAGAAGCTCAGGATTAAAAAACACGACAAAGAATTCAGGATGACGCCGGAAGGATTTACTGCAGGTAATTCAAAATATTATCAGCCCGGAGAACTTAAAATCATACGTACTTACAGGTTTGAGGGAGAATCTGATCCCTCCGATTCTTCCATTATTTACCTGATCCAGGCCAATGATGGACTAATTGGGTACAGCATGGATGCTTACGGGGTATACAGCGATCATGAAGATGATGGATATGATGATTTCATCAGGAAAATTTCGGTAGAGGAAAGAGATGAGCAGCAAATATTCCAGGATTAAATCCACTAAGCTTAGTTGTATGAAAAAACATTCAACAATCAACACTCAATATTCGACGCTCAGCACCGGGGAGGTTAAATTTAAAGTGAATTTAATTATCCCAGGTCTTAAATTAAATTTCTCTGCATTTTTCATTGAGAATTGAACATTGAGTATTGAGTGTTGAATATTTTTTCATTAGGAATAAGCTTTCTTAGTTGTATATCCTAACTACTGCATCTCTGTGTCTTTCCAAAATAACTTTACGCTTCAGGCTGAGTTTGGGAGTGAGTTCGCCTGTTTCCACAGACCAATTGTGCGGGAGTAATTCAAATTTTTTAATTTGTTCCACGGGGTTGAAGCCCTTATTTGAGTTTTCTACGATCTCTTTGTAGAGTGCAATCACATTTTTATTTTTTATCATCTCGCTGTCGGATGTATATTCAATGTCATTGGATTTACACCATTCAACCAGGTTAGAAAAAGCCGGAACAATGAGGGCCCCGGTATACTTCTGTTCGGCACCGATTACAATCGCATTTTCTACCAGCAGGGATTCCTTTAATTTACCTTCAATCGGTAAAGGGGATACATATTTGCCCCCGCTTGTCTTGAACATTTCTTTCTTCCGGTCGGTTATTTTCAAAAAATCCCCATCTACCATCATACCGATGTCTCCGGTTTTGAACCATCCTTCTTCCATCACTTCTGCAGTCAGCTCAGGATGCTTGTAATAACCCATCATAATGTTGGGGCCTTTACACAGGATCTCGCCATCGTTCGCAATTTTCACCTGCACACCATCGATGAGAGGACCCACGGTGCCAAACATCCTTCCTTTTTCGTCATACCGGTTCACGCTGATCACGGGTGAAGTTTCTGAAAGACCATATCCTTCCATGATGATGATCCTGGCAGCTGTAAAGATTCTGATCAGACGAACCTGGCAGGCCGCTCCACCGCTAACGATTGCCTTTACCTCGTTCCCCAGGCCTTCACGCCACTTACTGAAAACAATTTTATTTGCAAGCGCCAGCTGTATAGTATACCCCAGTGGTAGCTTCCTGTTGATCTCGAAGCGGGTTGCGAGCCCATGGGCCCACATGAACAGCTTTCGTTTGATGCCGGTGAGAGAATTTCCGGTTGACATTATTTTCTCATAAACTTTTTCCAGAAGATAGGGAACGGTAGTAAAAAAATGTGGTTTCACTTCCCTTAGATTTTCCCCGACGGTTTCAAGGCTCTCTGCATAGAAAATAGTTGTACCTGCGAATAAGTACAGATAACTCACCATTCTTTCTAAAATATGGTTCAGCGGCAGAAAACTCAGGGCACGCATGCTGTCAACTGAAGGTAAGCAAGGCACACTTGCCATTACATTGCTCACAATGTTCCTGTGTGAAAGCATGACACCTTTTGGAATTCCAGTAGTTCCGGAGGTATATATAATGGTAGCCAGGTCTTCAGTAACAATCCCGGCAGAAATTGATTTTACTTCGTCCATGAGGTCGCGGTTATTGTCAAGGATTTCTTCCCAGTGGCTCACCCCGCTGATGTAATCAAATGAAAAAATATGCTGTAACTGGGGCAGCCTGTTTTTGATCCCGGCAACTTTATGAAACAGTGATACATCGTTTACAAACACAACTTTCACTTCGGCATCTCCAAGAATAAATTCAAGCTCCTGCAAATTAATGGTGGGATAGATCGGTGTGAGCACCGCACCTATTTGCTGAACTGCCAAATCAACCATTAACCACTCAGGACGGTTTTTGGAGATGATGGATATCTTATCACGTCCCAGGGGGGTGCCATCATTTGCCGAAATGCCAAGTGCCAGTAACCCGGCGCTTAACTCGTTCACAATGCGGGCGGTTTCTGCCACAGTATATTTTTTCCAGCCACCCTCTTTTTTGCCGGCAAGCAAATCGAGTGAAGGATTTTTTTCCAGAAGGTACTCGATACAATCGAACAAGCGCTCCGGATGTTTCATGTAATGAATTTTTTGTTCCTTACCACTAACGGGTATTATAAACATTGCAATGCCTACAATGTAGCCAAAATGGAAGGAAACTAAAAGTTAAGCTAAAAGTTGAAAGGGACAACAAAAATTAATGATAATACTGCGCGGGTGGGATTTTGAAAACTCTTCCCTTTTGAAAGGTATTGAATTCATTGTATTCCTGTGAATGTGAACTTGTCCAGTTTTGGTACGTCACCAGGTTTTGTGCCGCACCGAATATCCACTGGTTATAGGCGTCAAACATGCCTTGCTGGAGCAGCTGGTGATGGTAATCAAATAAACGGAAGGGAAATTTGGTAGCATAGGTATTGTACCAGTCTAAAATAAAACGTGTTCTGATCATGGTCAGTGATTCGGGGTTGACTCCCTTTGCCGCAACAGAACTTTGCTTGTTCATTGTTTGTAAAAATGCCTGCTCAAAAGAGCTTTTGTCCTTACTGTTTTTGGTGACGTCCACATCTGCAAATAATTTTTTGTAGCTATCAAGCAAAAGGTTTTTTATTTCTGCGGTTCTCCCGGAAGATGTTTCAAGATTTAAAAATATTTCAGCATCAATGATGCTCCATATCTTATCCGCAGTAAGAGAATAATACCTGGCGGCATTGTAATAATTCCCATTGAACCCCGGGTCCATTTCAATTCCCTTTTCCCATTGTTTGATCGCATTTACATCCTGCTGAGATGCCAGCAATTCACCGTATTCACTATATAGGGCCCCGCTGTTGGGAAATTTTTTAATTCCCTTTTTGTACATTTTTTCACATTCTTTAAGCTGGTCCATTGCTTTGTAGATGTTCCCGGCAATCTGGAAACTCTGGTCGTCACCATTGTCTCCGTCTATGAGCGGCCTGATGGTTTCAAGGGCCCGTACATTTTCTTTTTGCAGGTAATAGTTGAATGAAAGATCTTTGATGACCTGGGTATTGTTCGGATCCTGCTGTAAGGCACGAACCAGCACCAGGTTTGCATTGGCATAATCACCCTGGCGGGTAAATGCTTTTGCAGTTTCCTGCAATTGTTTTGTATCCTGGGTTTGGCAAAAAGAATGGCCAGTAAAACTGAACAAGGTGATAAAAAATAATACTCTCTTTGTCATAACATTGAATTTGCTGAAGGTAATTGCCAACTGCAAATTTAAAGCGTTTCGATTATCCGTCGAGCAGGTGGGTTAGCAATCCATCCCTCAGTTTAGGCTCAAACCACGTGCTTTTAGGCGGCATCACATGCCCCTGATCTGCAACTGTGAAAAGTTCATCAATGCTGACGGGGTGCAGGCTAAAGGCAACTGCCATTTCTTTCGAATCCACTTTTTTTTCCAGCTCAGATGCCCCCCGGATCCCTCCAATAAAATCAATTCTTTTGTCGGTGCGCTGATCCTGGATACCAAGAATGGGCAACAGCAGCTGGTCATGTAAAATATTTATATCCAGGCTGGCAACCACATCTTCACCACCAGTTAGCTGGTATGGCCTTAGGCGGTACCAATGGTGATTGAGATACATTCCAAAAGTTTTAGGTTCAGATGGAATGACGGCCTCATCAGATTTTTCAACAGAAAATTTTTCAGAAACGCCTAAAAGGAATTCTTCCTCACCCTTGCCATTGAGATCCCTGACCACCCTGTTATATTCTAAGATATTAACCTGGTTTGAAGGAAATAAAGTGGTTAGGAAATAATTTGCATTTTCAGAATTGCCTCCGAAATACATGCGCGACTTTGCAGCAGATGCAGCACGGTGGTGCCCGTCAGCAATATAGGTACAGTCCACCTTTGTTTTAAATAATTTTGTGATCTTATTCATCGACTCCTGGTCGTTAATGATCCAGATGGTATGCTGTACTTTATCGTCCGTAATGAAATCGTAAACGGGGCTTCTTTCATTTTTCCATTCTTCAACCAGGTCGTCAATCTTTTTTTCATTCTTGTAAGCTAAAAATACATTCCCGGTTTGAGCGGCGGTAGCCTTGATGTGCCTGATCCTGTCGTCTTCCTTCTCAGGCCTGGTATATTCGTGTTTTTTTATCAGATCATTTTCATAATCATCTATGGAGCTGCAGCATACAAGTCCTGTCTGGCTATGGCTTTTACCACCACGGGTCATAGCAGGCATCACGAGTTTATAGATATAGTAACACGCCTTATTTTCTTTAAATAATATATTTCGGCTTAAAAATGCGTCCAGGTTTTCCTTCGCTTTATCATATACTTTCTGTGAATAGGGATCGATGTTCGCTGGCAGATCGATCTCGCTTTTGGTAACATGTAAAAAGGTATTCGGGTTGCCTTGCGCCTCAATTTTTGCTTCCTTGCTGCTCAATACATCGTAAGGTTTCGACGCAACCTGTTTTGCATATGGTGTTTCAGGCCGTAAAGCTTTGAAGGGTATAATTGTGACCATGGGGTGGTTAGTTCTGTAACCTCTTAATTTTTGAGGTGCAAAGATAGCCAATAACAGTTTACAGATTTTTCGGTGAGGCTAAGAATGTTTTCTGGTAAAATCCTGCATCACTTCAACCAGGAATTCTACGCTGCTGAAGGGTAAAGCATTATATAATGAGGCGCGGAAAGCGCCGGCAAGTCTGTGTCCTTTAATGCCTACAATGCCCTGTTCTGCACAAAATGATAAAAAATTTTCCTCCAGTGATTTTTCTTTCATCGCAAAGCACACATTCATTTTGCTCCTATCTTCTTTGTGAACGGTTGTATCGAAAAGTGGATTGTTGTCAAGTTCGCTGTACAATAACCCTGATTTCTTTTGATTGATCTTTTCGATCGCCACCACACCGCCCTGGTGCTTCAGCCACCTGAGGGTTAACAGGCAAACAAAGACCGCGAAAACAGGCGGAGTGTTCAGCATGCTTTCTTCCCTGATGTGGTTCCGGTAATCCATGATCGTGGGGATGGTACGGTGTATCTTACCCAGAATTTTTTTATTGATGACCACCAGGTTCACGCCTGCAGCGCCGATATTTTTTTGTGCTCCTGCATAGATCACGTCAAAAGCATTAAAATTGATTACCCGGCTTAAGATATCGCTGCTCATGTCTGCCACCAATGGCACATCAACAGAGGGTAATTTCTGCCACTGCGTTCCGTAGATGGTGTTGTTGGTTGTGATGTGAAAATATTTTGCGTTCGCAGGAACAGAAAAATGTTTCGGGATCATATTGTAGTTTGACTCTTTTGAAGAACACACTACCTCCGCGTTCCCAAAAAGACCGGCTTCTTTGATCGCCTTTGTTGCCCAGACGCCGGTATCTGAATAAGCCGCAGTATCATTTTGATCGAGCAGGTTCATGGGGACCTGCATAAATTGCGTGGATGCGCCACCGTGTAAAAACAATACAACATGATCATCATCAAGCAACATCAGCTCTTTTACCAGGGACCTTGCTTCTTCCATTATGTTTTTAAACAGGGAAGTGCGGTGCCCGATCTCTAATATAGAGAGGCCGGTATCCTGGTAATTCAGTATGGCCTCAGACGCCTCCTCAAACACTTCCTTCGGTAAAATGGATGGGCCCGCGTTAAAATTGTGGACATTGGCTATACCACTCATTTGATAGTTATTAGTCATGATTGTATTTGGAACAAATGTACGCAATTCCCTTTTTTACGGTTGAGGACCATCATCATGATCCCTTCCCTTTAGTTTTCCATTTTTCCAGCTCTGGTTAAGGTCTTCAAATTCTTTCATGTCAGCCGCTGAAAATTCCTGGCTAGCGATACGTGTAAGATCAGGCTGCCCGGCATTTACCCAGGCTGTGTACCAGAAAGAAGCAACACTACTGATGGATTGACGCATTCTGCGCTCAACCATCCCATCCAGTTTTTTATTGAACGCAATTGTGAAAGCGGTGGAGTATTGCCTGATGACCAGGTTATTTCTTTTTTCAAAGGCATATTTACGGTCAGGCGAAAATTCTTTCGTCAGCGCCTTTTCAAACAGGAGGACCGAATCTGCTTCATTGGCACTTTCCAATACCCTTGCCCATATGTATTCGCCAGGATTTTTAAGATAGATCGCTTTGCCCATGAAGAAATCAAATTCTTTTTCAGCCAACAATTCCGGCACCCTGCTTTCCCAGAATCCATGAATGCCTTTTTGGTTGGTAAACTGCCCATTGTGGTTGCTGTTCGTGTGCAGAGGCACATGCGCATCAGCAATATAATGCCCGATCTCAGCACTGGTCTTCAGGATGCGGGAAAAATTTTTTTCCCTGAAAGCATCGGTTAAACGGTTGAGCATCGTTTGTATGTGCCATGGAACTATGCCATAGGCGTCCAGCGTGTCCCTTCCGAATTTTGCAACGGCATCAGTCCATTTTTTGGGTAAAGAAGAATATGGGTATAAACCATAATGGTCAATGTCAATGTAATGCCGGGATCCTTCCGCAGGCACCGCATATCTTCTTTTATCGGGGTCTATCGCATGTTCACTTAAAAAACTGATCTGTTGTTTGTACAAAACCATCATCTGGGGTGGCAGAAGGAAAACAGCATAATAGTTTATTTTTTTGTGGGCATAAAATCCCCAGCAATAGCCGGCGTTTGCAATCATTAAAGAAATGATCAGCAGTTTTACTTTCAGCATAAAAATTGTTTCACTTTACCCCATGTAAAATAATGTGAGAATGGTCTTTTTATGATGCCTCAGATTTTCTGATCCTGGTCATCGATGCTGTACATCTTTCCTGAAATTTCTTCGCCAATATTAGAGGTTGATATTCATAGTTCAGCCTCAATGATCTTCCAAATTTTTTTATGGTTGGGTTTGAAATTCCTCTTTGTGAACCTCTTCTATCACATCAGTAACACCTCCGCTTACAGCAAATTTCATCGTTTGCGCCGAACTGATATTGGTAATTGGTTTAATCCTGCTGCGCGGGATGAGGTATACATTTCCTGCAACAGAATAGGCCATCGGCACGTAAACGGCCACATAATCTACGAGTGAGAATTTACTCATGTCTTCCTGCGTAATAAATCCCACCCTCCACACATCTGTATAGTCAATATTGGCAAGCACTCCTTTTGTAAATTTTTTTTTATCGCCTGCAAAGGCTTCAAAAAAATCTTTAATAAAAGAGTACACCACCTTTATCCCCGGTGTACGTTCCATAACATGGTCGATCACCGATAATATTCTGCTCATGAGGAAAAATGAGCTGAAATAACCTACCAGCAATACAAAGGCAATGATGATGATGAATCCAATTCCGGGGATATTAATTACAGGCCGTAAGATCCCGTCAATCTTGTCGAAGATTGTGTAAATGGCATATACGGTGATAGATACCGGAGCCAGTATCAGCAACCCCTGTAAAAAATACTGAATGAGTTTCTGGAAACGGGAAGAGGGCATAATTATGTTTTAGGGTAAAGGTAACTTTTGATCAATCATGAAGGCGGAGGAAAAAATAATTTGAAGGAAACTTTGGTAACTTAAAAAGTTTCCTTAGTTTTGTGGCCCTTTAGGGAAGAGATTACCAAGTTGAAGGAAACAGGTATGAGGTACCAGGGATTAGGAAAATATGTAAGAGGTTGCAATGGAAATCAAAACAAGGATCAAACAAAAAGCAGATGAATTATTTATGCGGTACGGCATAAAATCCATCACCATGGACGAAATCGCCAGCCAGCTTGGCATTTCAAAAAAAACCATTTACCAGGAGTTTGGAGATAAGGATGAACTGGTTGATGAAGTGATCACTGATATTTTAGCTGAGAACCAGCGGCGGTGTTTGCAGGACCGCTCGGTTGCTACAAATGCCGTTCATGAAGTTTTTTTAGCCATGGAAATGATCCAGGAAATGTTTGAAGATATGAATCCAACCATCCTGTATGACATGGAACGCAACCACCCGGCTACCTTTCAAAAATTCCAGCAGCACAAGCACAAATTTTTGTTCCAGGTGATCCGGGATAATATTGAAAGAGGTAAGAAAGAGGAGCTATTCAGGGAAAATGTAAACAGCGATGTTGTGGCAAAAGTGAGGATGGAAATAATGATGCTTCCTTTCAACCAGGATCTATTTCCTAAGAACAGGTTTAACCTGGTTGACCTTCATACCCAAGTCTGTGAATATTATCTTTTTGGAATATCAACCATCAAAGGTTATAAACTAATCAACAAATACCAGTTCGAAAGGACAAAAAAAATGAATCAAAATGAAAAGAGCCAGGCTTAATAAAGCCATTTTATATCTTGTTGTGTTATTCAGTTCCTCTTCAATGGCACAGCAGGTGCATGAATTTTCTGTACAGGAATCTGTGGACTTTGCTCTCAAAAATTCTGCGCAGGTACGAAATGCGCTGATCGATATCCAGATTCAAAAACAAACCAACAAAGAAATTACTGCTGCTGCTTTTCCGCAGGTGAATGGAAATATTACGGTGAACGATTACCTGTCATTGCCTACAAGCCTAGTTCCTGCTTCCTTTGCCGGGGGAGCTCCCGGCACCTTTATACCGTTGAAATTTGGGACCAAGTACAGTGCAGCCGGCGGTGTAGATCTCCAGCAGCTATTATTCGACGGACAGGTTTTTATAGGACTCATGGCAAAAAAAACTGCCATTGAGTACGCCACACGCTCGGCCGAAGTAACCCAGGAACTGATCAAAGCAAATATTTACAAGATCTATTACCAGTTACTGGTAGCAAAAAAACAGATCGAAAGCATTGATGCCAATATTTCCAGGTTTGAAAAATTATTAATGGACACCCGTCAGATTTATAAAAATGGATTTGCTGAAAAGCTTGACGTTGACAAAGTGGAAGTGCAGCTGAATAATTTAACAACAGAAAAATTAAAAGCCGGAAACCAGATCGAAGCAGGTATTGCAGGGTTAAAATTTTTAATGAGCATGTCTCAGCGTGATCAATTAATCCTGACCGATTCACTGAGCGAGACAACGCTGAAAGCAAACATTCTGGATTCAAACTATAATTATGCAGACAGAAAAGAGTACCAGGCTCTTTCCCTTGCTTCCAAGCTTGGTGGCTTTAATATCAAAAGATACCAGTTGAGCAAATTGCCTACCATTTCCGGCTTTGTCAATTATACAAAAAATGCCCAGCGCACATCATTTGATTTTTTTAAAAGTTCGGGTGATTGGTTTACTACCTCCCTCATAGGATTCAAAGTTGCCATCCCTATTTTTAATGGAGGAGCTACCAATGCCAGGATTGAAAAAGCCAGGCTGGAACTTCAAAAAACAAACAATACCATTGAACAGTTGAAATTATCCGTTGACAGCGATGTTGAACAAGCGCGGATAAGGATGCGTTCAGCACTGATCACAATGGACAGCCAGAGAAAAAATATTGACCTGGCCGAACAGGTATACCGCACCACAAAGTTAAAATATGAGCAGGGCCTCGGTAGCAACCAGGAGATTTACAATGCACAGTCCGAATTAAAGGTGGCTCAAAATAATTATTATGGTGCATTGTATGATGCCATATCAGCAAAAATTGATTACCTGAAAGCGGCGGGAAAATTATAAACGGTCATAGAACATTTTAATATTATCATATGCAACAGTTTACCAGGTTAAGTTTATTTATTGTTTTATTAACAGTCTATTCTTCGTGCGGCAATACCAGTAAAAAAGAAAAAGAGGGCACACTCGGTGACAAAAAAGTTGAGTTGGAAAAGCTCAAGGCACAAAAAAACAGCACCGATGAAAAAATAAAGGGGCTCGAATCTGATATCGCCAAACTGGATACAGGCGCGGCCAGGAGCGACAAGGTTAAACTGGTAAGTGTTTCACCGGTGATCACTGAAAATTTTAAGCACTACATAGATCTGCAGAGCAGGGTAGACGCAGAAAATATTTCGTATGTAAGCCCTCGTGGCATGGGTGGACAGGTGCGCCAGGTGTATGTAAAGAAAGGTGATCATGTTGGAAAAGGCCAGCTGTTATTGAAGCTCGATGATGCAGTGGCAAGGCAAAATGTGGTTGCCGTGCGCCAAAGCATGGGGGCTGTTGAAACACAGCTGGCACTGGCAAAAACCATTTACGCACGTCAGAAAAATCTATGGGATCAAAATATTGGAACCGAGGTGCAGCTGCTGCAGTCAAAATCGAATGTGGAAGGGTTAGAAAACCAGTTGAAAACAATGCGTGAGAATGTAAAAAGTGCCCAGGAGCAGGTCAATCTCAGCAATGTATACAGTGATGTTTCGGGTGTGGCCGATGAGGTGAATATTCATGCGGGTGAATCATTTATGGGTGGACCAGGGGGTATTAAAATTGTGAATACCAATAGCCTTAAAGT
>JBDUCQ010000196.1:0-4062 GCA_040003385.1 Ginsengibacter sp.
TGTCCACCTTTTTGATCGAGCATAATTTCTGTAAGGAAATACAATTTCCTTACAGCTGCATCTCAGAAAGGGAATTTATAAAATGGCCTTAACCAATAAGTTTGGACAACTGATATTGAACCAAACAATTAACCATGCAGGCGGCTCTGCAGCGGAAAGCATAGAGCTTTCAAAAGCTCTCGCGGCAGGAATTTACCAGCTTACGTTGAATGGTGCAGGATTGAAAATCATTAAACAGGTTATAAAAGATTAATACCAAAGGTAGAATTCAGCGAATGTCATGTATGTAAAGTTTAAAAAGTGAAATAAAAATTGGGATCAGCAACATTTTAAAGGTTATCCATACTTTGGCGGATAACCTTTTTTATTGGAATTGCCAGCTACAGGATATTTTAAAATGATTTTCAGATTCGTAACATGAAATAAGTTCCTGGAAATTACATGACCTTTTTGAAGGATCAGATTTATACCTTATTCATCTAAATATTTATCAAAAAAAAATCCCCAACCTGTTTTAAATCAAGTTGGGGATTGTTCAAATGATTGTTATATCAAAGCAATAAAATCAATAACAATATAATAATGATGATGGCACCCACAGAAAGATAAATCCCTTTGCTGTTTTTCTTGAGTTCTTTTTTGATGCTCTTCACTTCATTTCTTAATTCTTTCTTTTCAGTGGTTGAAAGAGTGCTCTTGTCCATATCCTTAATTTCATGCAGGCGCGTGAGTAAACTTTGCGCAGCAGCCGCGCCCTCTTTACCGGGGCCATTGGTAATGCCTGTTGCAGCATCCAGGGGTGTTGCGATAGCAGGCGCAGCAATAGTGATCATTGCAGCAAGTGTTGTAATTCTTGCCATTCTTTTTAAATTCATATTAAATAAATTTTAAAGGTGAATATTGTATTTTCAATCAATTTACCACTATTATCATTACCCGCGTTTTAAATCTCAGCGATCGTTTATTAAACCCTTGTCTGATTAAACCGCGTAAACTTTCTCTACTGCAAAACGAATCCTGAAATGTTTATTTTGAATAGGATGTGTATTTCATACATAAACGTTTTAAATTGCTGAAAACATTGCCTGCAGATGACCATTCATTTCTATTTAAAATTTCATACCCATTATGGTCAGACTCTTTCAATTACAGGTAATTTAGATGTACTGGGAAATGAGAAGCTAATGGCCTCTTACCCTATGGCTTATTTTAATGATGAATTCTGGCATGCAACCATTAAAGTTTCAGACAAGGAAAAAGCAGACCAGCTTACCTACCGGTACAATTTGCACAATGAGGATGGCACTGTCGTGGTTGAAGGGGAACAGGACAGGAGCATTGACCTGTATCATGCCGCAGTTGATGAGATCATTTTACAGGATGCATGGAACAGTGCAGAATATACAGAAAACGTGTTTTATACCAAACCATTCCAGGAAGTTCTGCTCCCAGAGCGCGCAGACGGAAATAGGAGCGTTCCAAAATCTACACATGAATTCAGGGTAAAGGCGCCGTTACTGGATGCAGGTGAAACCATATGTTTAAGCGGAACGGGCTCTACTTTCAACGAATGGGATACCAACAAACCAGTGTTGCTATCGCCGTCAGGTAAATGGTACAGTGTGCAGCTCAATCTCAAAAAAGATAAATTTCCAATTGAATATAAATATGGCATCTATAATCTGGCAGAAAAGAAATTCATGCATTTTGAAACCGGGAATAACCGCGCATTATATGCCGAAGGTGCAAAAAAAAGATATTATATTCTTCATGATGGATTTTTGCAGGTAGACAGAAAGTGGAAGGGTGCTGGAATAGCTGTCCCGGTTTTCAGCCTGAGAACAAAAAACGGTTCGGGTGTGGGAGAGTTCAAGGATCTGAAATTATTGAGCGACTGGGCGGCGGCTACAGGACTCAAACTGATTCAGCTGTTGCCAATCAATGACACGTCCGCTACTCATTCCATAAAGGATTCATACCCATACGCAGCAATCTCTGCCTTTGCATTGCATCCCATTTACCTGAACCTTGAAAAGATTGCGGGCGCCAAAAATGGAGTCTTGCTAAAACCACTGGCACGAAAGCAAAAGCAACTAAATGCGCTTGCAGATGTGAAATATGAAGATGTGATGGAATTTAAATTAGCAGCATTGAAGGAGTTGTATGAAGCAGAAAAAGGAATGCTTCACGAAGATAAAGAGTACTTTGATTTTTTTGAGCTCAACAGGAAGTGGCTAGTTCCTTATGCAGCATTTTGTTACCTGCGTGATAAATACAACACTTCAGATTTCACCAAATGGAAGTCCAACAAAATATATGAAGAAGAGGTCATTCAGCAATTGGTAGCGCCGGATCAGAAACACTATCATAATATCGCTATACATTATTTTATTCAATACCACCTCCACCTCCAGATGAAAGACGCCACCGACTACGCACACAGCCTGGGCATCGTTTTGAAGGGAGATATTCCGATTGGTATTTACAGGTACGGATGTGATGCCTGGATGAACCCGGCATTATACAATATGCAGGAGCAATCAGGAGCGCCACCGGATGACTTCGCAGTGAAAGGGCAAAACTGGGGTTTCCCGACTTATAACTGGGATAAGATGCAGCTGGATGAATTTGCGTGGTGGCGTAACCGCTTTGAGCAAATGAGTGGTTATTTCGATGCATTCCGGATCGATCACATACTTGGTTTTTTCAGGATATGGAGCATACCTGTGATAGAGGTTGAAGGTATTCTCGGAAGGTTTGTCCCTGCCATCCCCGTGTCTCTTTCAGAATTCTCAGACAATAATACATGGTTCGATCATACGCGTTACTGTAGCCCTTTTATCAATGACGTTATCGTAGACGAATTATTCAGCGGGAATGCTGAACTTGTAAAAAATAAATTTTTAGACGTTGCAGGCGGAGGGTTGTACAAGCTGAAAAAATTTGTACAAAATCAGTCCCTGGTTGAGCAGTATTTTCAGAAAAACCCGGAAGAATTTCCAACCCTCAAGCAGGGACTTTTTGACCTGGTCAGCAACATCATCATGATTGAGGCGGGAAGTGAACAACAATTTCATTTCAGAATTGATGCATCCAAAACATCTTCTTTCCGTAACCTGGACGGACACACGCAAAATCAATTGCACGATCTGTACATCAATTATTTTTTCAGGCGGCAGGAAGATTTCTGGAGGAAAGAAGGAATGAAGAAATTACCAGGCCTGAAGAGGAGTACCAATATGCTGGTTTGCGGTGAGGACCTGGGGATGGTACCTGCATGCGTGCCTGATGTAATGAAGCACTTGGCGATCCTGAGCCTGGAAATTCAGCGAATGCCAAAAGACAGTTCAAGGGAATTTTTTCACCCGCGCGATGCGCCATATTTATCTGTAGTAACTCCTTCAACCCATGATATGAGTACGGTTCGGGGCTGGTGGGAAGAGGATAAAAGTAAAACCCAGAGGTTTTATAACTTCATCATGGGACATTATGGCCACGCGCCGTTTTTCTGCGAATCTTGGATATGTAAGGAAATAATTATACAGCACCTGTATTCCCCTGCTATGTGGAGCATATTCCAGTTACAGGACATACTGGGAATGAATGCCAAACTGAGGAGGAAAGACCCGGATGAAGAACGGATCAACCAACCGGCAGACCCCGGGCACCATTGGATATACAGGATGCATCTTAATATCGAAGACCTTCTCAAAGAGCAGGAGTTCAATAGTGAGATCAGGAATGCCGTGATGGCAAGTGGCCGTTGACTTTAAGTTAAATTGTATTTATAAATAATTGTTTAGAATGGATATTTCCCGTCTTGTCGGCACTTTTAAGAATAAGATCAGAACACGTGATCATCAGCAAGCATGAAAGTTTCCTATCGTGCATATGAGCTGCCATTTAAACATCCTTTTACCATCTCGCGTGGAACAAAAACACATCAGCCAACATTCGTTGTTGAATTGGAGCAACGCGGGATAAAAGGCTATGGAGAGGCCCCGGCTATATCTTATTATAACATCCCGGTTGAAAAAATGATCAGCGACCTGGAATCAAAAA
>JBDUCQ010000197.1:0-4057 GCA_040003385.1 Ginsengibacter sp.
TTAGAAAATAAAAAAATAGTGATTGTTGGCGGAACAACAGGGATTGGTTTCTCTGCGGCCAAAGCTTTTATAAAACATGGAGCCAGCGTGGTGATCGTAGGCAGAAATGCCGTTCATTGTGAAGAAGCAAAAGAGAATTTAGGCAAGCATGCAGATGTTGTTACGGGAGATGCTTTAGATGCGGTGACATCCATCAATGCAATCAACCATTGCATCAAAAAATTCGGGGGCTTCGATGGACTTTATCACGTTGCAGGTGGGAGTGGCAGAAAAATGGGTGACGGGCCATTGCACTTATTATCAATTGATGGATGGAACAAAACGATTGAGTTGAATCTTACTTCTTTGATGTTAGCGAACCAGGCAGCCATTAAACAGTTTATGATCCAGCAAACCGGAGGCACCATTTTAAATATGGGATCTGTATTAAGTTTTTCACCATCACCTGAATATTTTTCCACGCATGCTTATGCGGCTGCGAAATCTGCGGTGATCGGTTTCAGCAAATCTGTGGCTGCGTATTATGCTAAAAATAATATCCGGATCAATGTGATAGCTCCCGGACTGGTTGAAACTCCCATGGCTTCCCGCGCGGCTACGGATGAAAATATACAAGCCTTTATACAACACAAGCAACCCCTGGATGGTGGCAGAATTGGTAAGCCTGAAGATCTTGATGCGATGGCCGTGTATTTTATGTCAGATGATTCAAGGTTTACTACCGGCCAGGTAGTTGCAATCGACGGGGGTTGGAGTATTACCGAAGGAAAATAATACAATGAGTAAAATAGCCATAGGCATTGATTTAGGAGGCACGCGGATAAAAGCGGTTGTGATAGATGCTTCCTGCAGGATTTTGAATGAACTATTTCAACCCACCAATGATGGTGAAGGAAGTAAATGGAAAGAAGCGGTTGCTGACGCTGTTTCTCAGCTACGGCTCAAATTACAAAACATGGATTGTTCAATTGGAATCTCGGCGCCGGGATTGCCAAACGAAAACAACACCGCAATATCATTCATGCCCGGCAGATTAGGAGGCCTTGAAAATTTTAACTGGTCGGAATACCTAAAAAATAAAACATGGGTGCTGAACGATGGAGTGGCTGCGTTGATGGCTGAAGTGAAAGGCGGTGTCGCGCAACATAAAAGAAATGTAGTGATGCTGACTTTAGGCACCGGTGTGGGCGGTGCGATATTAATTGATGGCAAACCTTACCAGGGAAGTTTTCAAAAAGCAGGGTATATCGGGCACATAACAGTCAACAGTGACGGAGAACCTGATGTAACAGGGATGCCGGGAAGCCTCGAAGATGCCATTGGAAATTGTACGATTCATAAGAGGTCGAAGGGAAAATTTCATAGCACACACGAATTATTGGAAGCATACAGGAATGGAGATGATTATGCAAAAAGTATTTGGCTTGATTCAGTAAGGAATTTGGCTGCGGGAATGGCTTCCATCGCAAACGTATTGTCTCCCGAATGCATTGTAATTGGAGGTGGAATTACAGAAGCTGGAAAAGATCTCTTTGATCCGTTGAACAATTATATGTCAAAATTCGAATGGCGGCCAGGCAATCATAAAACAGAAATAGTGAAAGCATATTTTGGGAATATGGCAGGGGCAATTGGCGCAGCATGTTTTGCGATGGCGAAGGATGGTATTCAGGTGTGAGGTATTACGTATTAGAATTTAGGAATTAGGAATTATGGCTTTACTAAACTTTCTAAACTTAATTACAAAAATCCTTCGAATTGAAGGTTTTACTAAACTTTCTAAACTCAGATATAAATGAACGTCATCAATACATATATTGAAAAATGCCGTGAGATTGCTGATAAAATACAACTGCAGGAAGAAAAAATTGCAACCGCGGCCGGATGGTTCAGTAAAACAATCCTGTCAGGACATATGGTTCACTTGTTTGGGTCGGGGCACAGCCGGATCATGGTTGAAGAAATGTGGCCTCGTTACGGATCATTTCCCGGGTTCAACCCGATCGTAGAATTGTCCCTCACTTATCACAACAATGTAGTAGGACCAAATGGCCAGCGGCAGGCCATGTTTTTAGAAAATGTAAAAGGCTTGTCTGAACGCATTCTCAGGAATTTTGGTCTTGATGAAGAAGATACAGCACTCATCATTTCATCGAGTGGCTGCAATATTGTGCCAATAGAGATGGCAGAATTGTTCCGAAAGAAAAAGATAAAAGTGGTGGCCTTGGTAACAAAGGATCATCTTGAAAAAAGCACAAGTAAAAGAGATGACGGTAAAAAACTGGTTGATTTTGCAGATCTTGTTCTTGATACTTGTGCCCCAGCCGGAGACTCTATGATTACTATTCCCGGATTGGAAACACCAGTTTCTCCGGGTTCGAGTGTGGGTGGTATCATTATTATCAACAGCATCAAAGCTGAAGTAGCCAGGCTTTTAACAGAAGCAGGTCATCCGCCCAGCGTACTATCGGCATCAGCAATAGTAGGACAACCAAAAGCCACTGAACTTTTTGAAAATGCATATGATGAACACGCGCATCGGATGGCGTTAATGTATAAGAATGCGGGAATGTAACATGGTGAACCTGCCTGCCGGCAGGCAGGTGGGCAATGGCTCGTGAATGGGCAATGGTGAGTGGTCAATGGTCAATGGTCAAAAGTCATTAAGTTATGCAGATATTGTCATGAGATGCTGAGAAAATTGTTATTAATATTCCTATTCGATTAAAGGTTGGGCAATCGTAAAAAAATTCAGGGAAAGTCAATTGATATTTCTAAAACAGAACATTTAAACCATAAATTGCCTGTATGCAATCAATTCCAATCCGCACAACAGTTGTTGGAAGTTACCCGTTCCCGGGATGGCTGGAGTTTGGTTCTCAGCATCTGGATAAGTTTGGTGCTGCAGACATTGAAGAAATGATTGAAGACGCAGTGATTGCTGCCATTCATGACCAGGTAACCTCCGGATTAGATGTAATTACAGATGGTGAACAAACACGGCTGGATTTTAATTTATCTTTTTATGGATACATAAGCGGTATAGATCACAATGCTACGGAAACACGAAAATTTGGACCGTCTGCACATGATCAGCGTGGCAAATACAATATCAGCAGTGACCTGCAGGCGGTAAATGGATTGGGGGCTGTAAAAGAATTTTTACGCTTACAGAAGCTGGCGCCTCCCGGGCCAGTTCTAAAAACAAGTGTTCCCGGACCGTATACTTTAAGCGGCAGACTGTTGCCCAATAAAAAGCTTAAAGACCGCTTTGCAATTACGGAGGCACTTCTGCCAATCGTTTCAAAAGAACTGGAAGACCTGGTGGCAGCAGGATGTACTGAGATCACAGTGGATGAGCCGTCCATGAGCTGTTACGCTTATAAAGAAGATACAAAACGTTTTGTGGATATTTTTAACCGTACAGTCAATTCTGTGTATGGAAAATGCAACCTGAGTACCCACATGTGCTTTGGAAATTATAAAGGCCGGCCGGTTGGGCGCAGGAGCATTAAACCTATGCTGCCGGATTTTTTGGAATTGAATGTGGATGAAATTCATATTGAAATGGCCAACCGCGAATTTGCAGAAATAGAATTATTGCAGGCCTTTGCCGAACGCATGCAAGTTGCTGTTGGAATTATTGATGTAAAAAATTATTATATTGAAACTGAAGATGATATAGTAGAACGTATTCAACGATGCCTGAAATATATCCCGGCAGCAAAGTTATCTGTCGCCCCTGATTGCGGCCTTAGCCAGACTGCAAGGTGGGCAGCTCGGCTTAAACTAATCAGCATGGTAAAGGGGGCAAAAAAAGTGAGGGAGGGTTTATAATTAACATTGATTGTCAGGGAGGAATTTAAAATTTACAGTGTTCAATGATTAATTTTCAATGCTCAATCATTAATTATTAATTACTGATTACTAAATGACCATTGACTTAATGACTCAATGAATTAAAAACAAATAACGATTCACAATTCACCATTGCCCACCTGCCTGCCGGCAGGCAGGTTCACCATTCAGCATCCACAATTGACCCTCATTCCTGCTA
>JBDUCQ010000198.1:0-4053 GCA_040003385.1 Ginsengibacter sp.
CCCCCACTCTTTCTTAAGCACCTCAAGGTCACTGCCTGAAATTTTTAAGTGGTCATAATGGCCCGCATTTTTTTTCTGGCGGAAAGCTTCGTAGAGGCTCACTGCACATGCAACTGAGATGTTCAGCGATTTAATGATGCCTACCTGGGGAATAATGAAGTCTCCATCAGAAAGGCTCCTGATGTCATCACTTACTCCAAATCTTTCATTTCCGAAGATCAAGGCAACAGGTTCAGTTAAATTAAGGCTGTAAATATCTTTGGCTTCGCTGCTTAAATGAGTGGTATAGATTTTTTTAAACCGTTTGCGCAACTCTTCAAAACAGGCTGCTACTTCTGTAAACTGGTGGATGGTGAGCCATTCCGCTGCGGTTGAAGAACTCCGGTATCCCCATTTTTTATGAGGTGGAATCCTGTTGTTGAGAATATAAACATCCTGGATACCCACAGCATCACAGGTACGCATAACTGCAGATACATTGTGCGGGTCAAATACATTTTCGAGTACAACGGCCAGGTCAGGCTGTCTTTTATTCAATACTCCATTCAACCGGCCGGATCTTTCAGGCGTCATTCTTTTTAGATTAAAATCATAATTCTGTCTTGAACAACGTATCACACACAAATTTCTTCAACAATCATTTGAAAATAAGCAAATCTGCCATGTAATACTTCTATTTTCCACTCATCATGTTATCGGTGGAATTCGTATTCTAATTGATATATTTGCCGCTAAATTATAAACAAATATCTATGCACCTTAAAATGAAAATTTTTGCTTTGATCAGCGCCGGATTATTGGTTGGGTCTACCTTGCTGGCCCAGCAGGTTAAGTTCACTGAGTATGATCTTAATAATGGCCTGCATGTTATACTTCACCAGGATAAATCAGTTCCTGTAGTGGCGGTCTCCGTTTTCTATCATGTAGGTTCAAAAAATGAAGAGGTGAACCGTACAGGCTTTGCACATTTTTTTGAGCACTTGCTTTTTGAAGGATCAGATAATATCAAAAGAGGCGAATATTCAAAATATGTTTCAAGCAATGGCGGGCAGGACAATGCCACTACTTCACAAGACCGTACATTTTATTATGAAGTTTTCCCTTCCAACCAGCTGCAGCTTGGCTTATGGTTAGAAAGTGAAAGGATGATGCACCCGGTGATCAATGACATTGGTGTAAAAACTCAAAATGAAGTGGTAAAGGAAGAGAAGAGGCAAAGGAACGACAACCAACCTTATGGCCATGTGATAGAGCAGGTCTTTACAAGGTTGTTCACTTTACATCCCTACAGGTGGCAGCCGATCGGATCCATGGAGCACCTTGATGCTGCGAAACTTGACGAGTTTAAATCTTTTTTTAAAAAATATTATGTTCCCAACAATGCAATACTAACGATCGCCGGTGATATAGATATTGAAAACACCAAACAATACGTAGCTGCATATTTTAACGACATTCCTAAGGGGGCAGCGATTGTTCAACCGCATATTACTGAAAACGATATTTCAAAAGAAATTGTGGATACAACTTATGACGTAAACATAAAAATTCCGGCAATCATAGCTGCATACCGCACACCAGGACTCGCGTCCCATGATTCTAAAGTACTGGAAATGATATCCGCATACCTGTCAACGGGGGCAAGTTCTAAGCTCTACAAAAAAATGGTAGATGATAAAAAAACTGCGCTACAGGTGGGAGCATTTAATCTTGAAATGGAAGATTATGGTGCGTACATCACCTACGCCTTACCTAATAACAACGCTACATTAACGGGATTACTAAAAGACATTGATGATGAAGTTGCAAAGGTGCAGGGTGATTTAATCGGTGAAAAGGATTACATGAAACTCATCAACCAGTTCGAGAATGATTTTGTGAATAACAATACAAGAATGCTGGGTGTTGCAGGAAATCTTGCAGAAGGCTACGCATTTTATAAAAATACCAATCACATCAACAGCGAGCTGGAAGAGTATAAAAAAATTACACGTGAAGAAATGAAGACGGCAGCTAACAAATACCTGAATAAAAACCAACGAGTGGTATTGTATTACCTGCCAAAATCAACCAACTAGTCAACACGTAATTATTTCAATTTTATTAAAAAAACAACATGAAAAAAATATTTATTGCAGCGCTCGGTTTGTTTCTTTCCGGTGGGGCGTTTGCGCAGATCAAAATAGACAGGACGAAACAGCCCAAGGCAGGTGCCGCCCCCGTAATTGCCATCGGGGACCCGGTAATTTATAAACTACCAAACGGCATAACAGTGCTGGTGGCAGAAAATCACAAGCTTCCAAAGATATCCGCTACATATTATATTGATTATGGCCCTGTAACCGAAGGAAATAAAGCAGGAGCCATGTCACTCATGGGAAGAATGCTGAATGAAGGAACGACCAATATGAATAAAGCCATTTTTGATGAAGCGGTTGACCAAATTGGTGCAAATGTAAACCTCAGCGAAAGCGGAGGAACAGCCTCTGCCCTCACCAGGTATTTTGATAAAGCTTTTATGCTGATGGCTGACGCGATCCGCAAACCAGCTTTCTCACAGGAATCTTTTGAAAAAATCAAATCACAAAAAATTACAAGCCTGAAGGCAAATGAAAAAAGCGCAAAGGCGATTTCAGCTCGAGTAGTAAGCGCATTAAATTTTGGATTGAATCATCCTGAAGGTGAGTTTGAAACCGAGACAACCATCAATGCAATCACCCTTGACGACCTTAAAAAAATGTATACGAAATATGTAACGCCTTCGAATGCATACTTAACTTTTGTCGGAGATATTAACCCGGAGCAGGCTAAGTCGCTGGCTGTAAAAGCTTTTGGTGACTGGAAAGGAACCGCTATTACCCTGCCAAAGCTGGAAGCAGTGAAAAATCCTGACAAAGCTGAAATAGACCTTGTCGATCTTTCATCGGCCGTTCAATCAGAAATATCGGTTACCAACCTGGTGCAATTGCCCATGAGCAACCCGGATTATTTCCCGGTTCTTCTTGCGAATAATATTTTGGGAGGCACGTCGGATGCGCGGTTGTTTATGAATTTGAGGGAAAAGCACGGATTTACTTATGGAGCCTATTCGAATATAGGTAGCGGGAGATACCAGACCACTTTCAATGCCAGTACCTCAGTGCGCAATGAAAAAGCAGACAGTTCGGTTGCGGAAATCCTTCACGAAATCAACAATATGCGGGTAACGAAAGTAAGTGATGAAGAATTGAGGAATGCCAAAGCTTTGTACAATGGAAACTTTGCACTTGGCCTGGAAGATCCTGCCCGTACGGCCAGCTTTGCAAGCAATATCATCATCAACGGCCTGTCAAAAGATTTTTACCGCACCTTCCTTCAACGGATAAATGCTGTAACTGCAGATGATATTCAAAGAGTGGCACAAAGATATTTCAGTTATCCAAATACCCGTATTGTGGTAGTTGGGAAATCGGACGTTGTAAAAAATGGTTTGTCAAAACTTGGATACCCGGTGAAAATGTTCGACAATTTTGCCAGGCCAGTAACCTCGAATACGGCAGTATCCATTTCTCCCAAAGACATAATCAGTAAATACATTGCAGCCATTGGTGGTGCTGATGAATTAAAAAAAATCAGCACTATATCCACCACTGGTGAAATGACAATGCATGGAATGAACCTGAGTGTCGTGGATAAAAAAATGACGCCAAATATGACATTGGTTGAAATGAACATGAATGGTCAAACGATCATGCATCGTTCTTTTGACGGCAAGAGCGGTTACCAGGAACAAATGGGAAACAAACAACCCATGACCCCGGATGAGATCTCGGAAAACGAACACATCAAGGGATTGTTTCCGCAATTATATTATTCGGATCCTGGATATGTACTCGAAATGAACGGAATAGAAAAAGTAGCGGGCAAGGATGCCTATAAAATAAATATTACTTCCCCGTCTGGCAGCAAGAATACCGAGTACTACGATGTTACCAACGGTTACCTTGTTCGTGGTGATAAAAGCAGTAAAGTGAAAGACCAGGATGTGCAGCAGACAGTTGAACATTCAAACTT
>JBDUCQ010000199.1:0-4033 GCA_040003385.1 Ginsengibacter sp.
CATACTGTCAGCAAATGAGTATGGCACTTATTTTGGAAGCTCCAAAGCAAAAAACACCAATATGCAAAAAGGAAGTATCCGGGTACAAACAGAGAATATATTCCCCATCATTAAAAAATTCCTGTACAGCGATCATGAAATTTTTATACGGGAGCTGGTCAGTAATGCCGTAGATGCTACGCAGAAGCTCAAAACCCTCTCATCCATTGGTGAAATGAAGGGAGAAACGGGCGACTTAAATATTGAAATAAAGATTGATAAAGAAAAGAAAACACTGACCATCTCCGACAAAGGGGTTGGAATGTCCGACGGAGAAATTGATAAATTTATTAACCAGGTGGCATTTAGCGGGGCTGAAGAGTTTTTAAATAAATATAAGGGGCAGAACGAAGCAAATATAATTGGTCATTTTGGTTTGGGTTTTTACTCGTCTTTTATGGTGAGTGATAAAGTTGAAATTTATTCAAAGAGTTTCAGGGAGGATGCCCAGGCGGTAAGATGGGAGTGTGATGGCAGCCCGGAATATACACTTGAAGAAACCGATAAAAAGGAAAGGGGTACCGACATCATATTGTTCATCAATGAAGAAAGTAAAGAATTTTTAGAAACAGAAAGGGTGCGGCACATCCTTGAAAAGTTTTGTAAATTTTTACCGGTTCCTATCTTTTTCGATGGCAAACAGGTCAACAATACTGACCCAGCATGGACAAAAAAGCCAGCGGATCTCACAGCTAAGGACTATGAAGATTTTTACCGCGAGTTGTACCCCTTCGGTGAGAAGCCATTGTTCTGGATTCATTTAAATGTAGACTACCCGTTCAATCTTACCGGTATCTTGTATTTCCCCAAAATACAGAAGAGGTACGAAATCCAGAAAGACAAGATCCAGCTTTACAGCAACCAGGTTTTTGTTACCGATGAAGTGAAGGACATTGTACCTGAGTTCCTGATGCTATTGCATGGTGTAATCGACAGCCCCGACATTCCGCTGAATGTGAGCAGGAGTTATTTGCAGGGCGATCCGAATGTAAAAAAAATAAATGCGCACATTACCAAAAAGGTAGGTGACAAACTGGAAGAGATCTTTAATAAGGACAGGAAATCTTTTGAAGAAAAATGGGAGAGTCTGGGGTTGTTCGTGAAGTATGGTATGATGACTGATGACAAATTTTTAGAAAAAGGAAATAAATTCAACATTTACGAGGATGCGAAAGAAGGTAAATTTTATACCCTGGAAGAATACAGGACAGCCACTGAGGCACTTCAACAAAATAAAGAAGGCAAACTTGTGATGCTGTATACCACGGACCCGGTTCAGCAGGATAGTTTTATCCAGGCAGCCAAACAAAAGAATTACGTGGTCGTAAAATTAGAGACCATTGTAGATGCCGCTTTCATCAATACCATGGAAATGAAATGGGCGGATGCGCCAGTACAGTTTGTACGCGTAGACGCAGATATTACTGAAAACCTGATCGATAAGGCCGAAAATGGAGATAGTGTTTTATCAAAGGATGAGGAGGCAAAGCTGAAAGAGCTGTTTCCTGCTGAAATACCTGAGTTGCATATTTCGGTTGATATTAAAGGTCTTACACCTGAATCGGCACCTGTTATCGCAACCCGTCCGGAATTTATGAGACGGATGAAAGATATGTCGTTAAATGGAGGAGGAGGAATGGGGAGTTTTTATGGTAATATGCCCGAGGAAGTGACTTTGACAGTAAATGGCAACCATCCCATCTACCAGAAAATTCTCAAAGAGGAAGACAACGATCAGCAGAAAAAGCTGGTAAGAAATCTCACTGACCTTGCTTTGCTTTCACAGGGCTTATTAAAAGGAAACGACCTGACCTCATTCATTGGCCGGAGTGTTGAAATGATGGAAGGGCAGAAGAAAAGTAAGATTATTTTGGAAGTTTAAATTGCCGATCACCAAGAATTTATTAATAATCAAATAATTAATAATCAATAATCAAAGTTCAACCGGGTGCATAAGAATGCATGCCTGTATATATTTCATTTTTTCCAGGTGATGGATCTGCTCAAAACCTGCACTCATGAATATTTCTTTATGAACAGGATTTACGTAAACCACGTATGCTTCCCTGGGCACTTTTTTCAGAGAGGATAGTATATTTTTTACAACGGCCAGCATTACAGTTTCATTAAACGGGTTGAAGAAGAAAAAAACATTCGTGTCATCATCAACCGGATGATCGCTTGCGTTGGCATGAATGACGTTGAATATTGTTTCAGGAAATTTGTGCCTGACCGGTATTAGGTTTTTTATCGCGTCCATGCACAGTTCAGCCGAAAAATCGATTCCCGTGATCTTATTAAACCCATACCAGGCTGCTACTGCAAGCACCCTGCCTTTGCCACAGCCGAAATCAAGGATGTGATAATTTGCGTTTATGCCTTGCAGGTAGTTAAAAATATTTTCAAGGAGGTAATAGCTGGCACCCTGGTATATTTCCGCGTGCTCAAGCTTGCCTATGACCGGTAAATTTTTCAGGTTGTTGATCTTCGTCGTATTGATGCCGTATTTTTTTTCGCCCGTAATTTCATGTCGTATGGTGAACCATGCAAGCCTGACATTCCAATTGAGGGCTATAAAAAAAAAGTATTTGAAGTAGTCTAAAAATTTCATCGCATCTGCCGTTACGGTGTATCAGTGGCTGCCAAAGCAAAATCTATGATCTTCAGCTGTAATGTTTTTTCACCATTCCATTCATTCTCATCCAGGGTAAATACAATGTCGAGCGGTTTTTTAAATTGCAGCAGGTGAAATTTTTCTGCCAGGTTAAACCCGATGCCGGTAAAAGTAATATTATCTTTTTTTACAACGAAGCGGATGTGATGGTCTTTTACGATTTTGGAATAACCGGTGTCAAATACCTCTTTGGAAATAAATACAGGCCTGCAGTTCAAGGGTCCGAAAGGCTCCATCTGAGTAACGATGTTATAAAAGCTTTTGGTGAGATTGCTGAAACTGATTATTGCATCGATAGTGATCTCTGGGATCAGCAGTTCCGGCGGTATAGTTGATCCCACTACCGACTCAAACATCAAACTGAAGTTGCTTACATTCTCAGGCTTCATGCTTAAGCCTGCTGCAGCATAGTGACCGCCATAGCCTATCAAAAATTCGCGGCATGCGTGGATGGCCTCATACAGGTTAAACCCGCTCACGCTCCGGGCGCTCCCGGAAACCACCTCGCCACTTTGTGTAAGCACAACCGTGGGGCGGTGGTACTTTTCAATGAGCCGTGATGCAACAATGCCCACGACCCCTTTGTGCCAGTGTGATTTGAATACAACGGTTGATTTGCGGTGGATCATCAGTTCATCTCCATCAATCAAAGCCAGCGCTTCTTCAGTAATGTTCACATCGGCTTCTTTCCTGTCGATGTTATCAGTTTGTAGCATACCCGCGTATTCCAGTGCTTTGTCATAATCCTGTTCAACAAACATCATCACCGCCTTCCTGGCATCGTCCATACGGCCGGCAGCATTTACCCTCGGGGCAATGATGAATACCACATTGTTGATGGTGAATGTTGTTTGAATACCGGAAAGGCTGACCAATGCTTTGATTCCCGCACACGGATTGTCATTTATTTTTTTTAAGCCATAAAATGCAAGCACGCGGTTCTCTCCAGTGATGGGAACAATATCAGCAGCGATCGCGGTAGCTACAAGATCGAGATACGAGAAATAATTTTCTTCGTGTAGCCGTAGACGTTGTGCCAAGGCAGTGATCATTTTAAAGCCCACACCGCAACCGCACAACTCTTTATAAGGATAGTTGCAGCCATCCTGTTTTGGATTTAAAATGGCAATCGCCGGGGGCAATTCAGTATCCGGCAAATGATGGTCACATACAATAAAATCCAGCTCAAGAGACCTGGCGTAGGCAATCAGATCGATGGATTTTATGCCGCAATCCAGGGAAATAATGAGGGTAAAATCATGGTGTTTAGCATAATCAATTCCCATTTTACTAACGCCATATCCTTCCCGGTAACGATGG
>JBDUCQ010000010.1:0-40914 GCA_040003385.1 Ginsengibacter sp.
GCCGAGATTAATGGAATTGGTGGTATCAGGAATATTTCCATTTACGTTTGGTACCCCAACCTGATTTGAATTTTTTGTATCGTCAGTCGTAGTTTTTTTATCATTTGAGGTGCAGCTAAAAATTACAAATGTGGCAACGCTGATAATGACTGCTTTTTTCATTGTGACTTTTTTGAAAAGCTAAGTTAACCGAATAAATGATTTTACCTGAGTACAAATAAAAATTATTTACTATACAATTATTGCTGGTCCATTTAAAACAATCGTATGATATCTGGCAGAAGGAATTTTTTAAAATCGGGCACACTCGCAGTAAGCGGGACATTGTTGTTCTCCAATGATATTTTTGCTGCAAAAAAGCGAAACCATTTGTTGGGCATACAGCTTTACACTGTGAGGGATGATATGAAAAAAGACCCTATGGGTACCCTGCAGCAAATCGCCAAAATGGGTTATAAAAATGTGGAACATGCGAATTATGCTGACAGGAAATTTTATGGAAATACAGCAAAGGAGTTTAAAAAGATCCTTTCGGATTTGGGAATGAAAATGCCCAGCGGTCATACTGTCCTAAAAGAAGAACACTGGGACAGCGCTAAAAATGATTTTACCGATGCCTGGAAGTATACCGTGGAAGATGCGGCGACAGCTGGTCAGCAATATGTGATCAGCCCGTCGATGGATGAGAGTTTAAGAAACAATGTTGATCATTTTCTGGCGTTCATGGATTTGTTTAATAAGTGCGGCGAATTGTGCAAAAAATCAGGGATGAAGTTTGGCTATCACAACCACGAGTTTGAATTTAAATATTCAATTAACAATGAAAAGATCCATGATATTATATTAAAGCATACCGATCCTGCTCTGGTAACACAGCAGCTGGATACAGGAAATATGTATGCGATCGGCGGAAGGGCAATTGATGTCATTAAAAAATACCCTGGCAGGTTCGAATTGATGCACGTAAAAGATGAGATAAAAGTTCCAGGGGAGAAAGATGAAAAGTATGAAAGCACGATCCTGGGCAAGGGGGTTTTGCATATTAAAAATATAGTTGACTATGCGCTGAAATATGGTGGTACAACCCACCTGATCATTGAGCAGGAAGCTTACCAGGGTAAAACACCGATTGAATCTTCAATGGAAGATCTCCATATTATGAAAAAGTGGGGGTATTGAAATCAGTCCACGGTCGACAGTCCACGGTCCACAGCCAAAGTAATCGGGAGTAAGAGAACTAAAGCCGTCGTTAAAACAGATCCGAATTCATCAACGACATGGTGATTTTCTAAATAAAACCAAAATGGATAAATCCATTTTAAATCAGAATTTATCATTACAGCCCACGGTTTAAACCGTGGGCTGTGAGATATAATAAACACCCTAAACCATTTCAATGGTTTTATTGACCAGTATAAAAATAATTTTAAGAGTAATGGATAAGAAAAATTATTAATGGTCAATTCATAATGTCCCATTCCTACCGCTGCCGATTCAGTAGACAGGAATTCTAAATTTTTGGTGAGCCCTAAGCCTGCCCCAGGAGAATGACTTTATGACCTAATGACTCAATTACCAAATGGGCTCAATGACCAATAAGATTCAAAGCCAGCACACCACACAACCCCAAAATAGATATCAGGCTTTCCATCACTGTCCAGGTTGCAAATGTTTGTTTGAGATTTAAATTAAAATATTCTTTAAACATCCAGAACCCGGTATCATTTACATGAGAACCCATCAGGCTTCCTGCCCCTACAGCAATTACCATCAACTCCGGCGAAACACCAGCTCCTATCAATGGCAATACAATCCCCGAAGCGGTTAAAGCCGCTACTGTTGCCGATCCGAGGGCTATTCTCAACAAAGCGGTGATCAGCCAGCCAAGGAACAAAGGTTCCAGGTGAAACTGTGATGCCTGAACTGATATTTCTGTACCGATGCCACTGTCAATCAAAATCTGCTTAAAAGCTCCGCCTGCAGCAATGATCAGTAAGATCATCGCGATTCCTTTCACTCCTGTGATACATGTTTGCATAGCCGCCTCCATCGGCAATTTCAGCACCATGATCGCTGTAAGCACAGAGATCAGCAGTGCGATGGTGGGATCTTGCAGAAAGATAAAAATTGGCTGTGATGGTATTGTTGAATTGCCTGCAGTCCCAATGGTAATAAGGATAACTGGTAACAAGGCAATTAAAAAACTTTTAAATGCAGAGGGTGTGCCCTTTGTTTCATGTCTGGTCATCTCCTGGTGATCCCCGGGTTTCAGTTTAATTATCAACCGTGGGAAAATGATACCCGCAATAATTGCGATTGGTAAACTGAGTAAAAGTCCAAATAAAAGTGTTTTGCCTACATCGGCCTTGAATATAGTAGCCAGGGCGATCGGCCCCGGATGTGGGGGCAAAAATCCATGGGTCACAGACAATGATGCGGCCATTGGTAGCCCCAGGTACAATACAGGCAGGCCGGTTGCAGCTGCAATTGAAAAAACCAATGGAATTAAAATCACAAAACCGGCATTATAGAACAACGGGATGCCTACCAATATACCGGTGAGCAGAATTGCCCATTGAATATTCTTTTTTTTAAAGGCTGAAACAAGTACGGTCACAATTTTTTGAGCCACTCCATTCTCTTCGGCAATCCTACCAAGCATTGCACCCAGTGCCAGCACCATCACCAGTCCACCCAGCGTATTCCCGATACCGTTAGTGACTGAAGACAATACCTTAGCTGCCGGCATCGCCAGCAACAAGCCGGTTATTATTGAAGAGACCAGCAAGGCGAGTGCCGGGTTCAGTTTTAATAAAATCAGGCCGAGCAGTACAACGATACCTGCTATCACGATTATAAAATGCATAGATCAGCTGTTGAGGTCATAAAGTTGATGCATAAAATCTGTTGATGAGGACGACAACGATTTGAAAATTTTATAATATTTTTCGTATACCGCATGATTTTTCATATTGGGTTGAATTATGAGATCATTTGATTCAACCAGATAATCATCATTGCGCCGGGGGCTAATTGCTTTCATACCAAATACTGCTGCTCCTAAGGCGGATGCATCGTCACCGTGACTAACGCAAATTTTTTTCCCGGTAATATCAGCCAATATTTGCAGCCATGTTGCCGATTGTACAATTGCACCGCTCACGTTCAGTTGATTCACAGATCCATTCAATCCATCAAGTTGTTCAAGTACGTGAAGAAGACCGTAACAAATACCTTCTGCTGTCGCCCTTAAAAAATGCGATTTTTCATGATGGGACCTGATGCCAAAATATACCCCGCATGCCCGCTCATCCCACATAGGAGCCCGTTCTCCATGCAGGTAAGGGAGAAAGATCAGCCCCTCACTTCCAGGAATTACCGATTCAACCGTAATAAAAATATTTTTATATGCTGCTTCATCACCTGGCGTTCCTGTGATAAAGGATTTGAACAGCCATTCTATTAAATTTCCTCCATTATTTACCGGTCCTCCACAAATAATAGTATTATTATCCAGGATATAATTAAACGTCATGCCTGGAAAATTATACACGGGCTTTGGACTGCAAATCCTAACCGCCCCACTCGTTCCAACTGTAACAGATGCAATTCCCGGCCGGTTTGCCATACTTCCAATCATTGCCATGCAACCATCACTGGCACCTATGCAAAATTGTGTGTGTGTGTCAATTTGCAGTAATGACGCGATTGTTGCTGAAATAGAATTTCTTAAGTAATCTGTAGCCACAGGGGATGATAATTGATCCGCATTAATCTCACACAGGTTCATTGAAACATCATACCATACGCAATGTGAGATATCGAACAAACCTGTTGATGACGCAATGGAATGATCGATTTCATAAACCTGGAATAATTGAAACCATATATATTCCTTGATGGAAATAAATTTTTTTGCCTGTGCATATACTTCCGGCATGTTTTCATGAATCCAGATGATTTTGCACAATGGCGACATGGCATGGATCGGGGTACCGGTTATCGTGTAAATATTTTCTGCCCCTGTTGAGGCTCTCATATTCCGCGCAATATTTTCACTTCGTGAATCAGCCCAGGTGATTGAAGGTGTGATGGGCGTGTCATTGTTATCAACTACGATCAGGCTGTGCATGCAGCTGCTAAGGGTGATCACTTTGGGAGTACACCCTACCGTATAAACGATAGACTGTATGGACTTAACATAGGCTTCCCATATAAGTTGTGGGTCTTGCTCCGAATACCCGGACATAGGTGCCATCGTTGGATAATAATCCCTGGATGTTGCTATCACTTTGCCAGAATCATCTATCGCAACAGCTTTGGTGCTGCTTGTCCCGATATCAATACCAATTACATATGACTGCATAACATTCATTGATCAAAAAAACAGTTTATTAAAATAGCAACGCGTGGATTGAAACATTTTTTCTGGGATTATATAGATTAAGTGCAAAGACTTTTGAAAACTCTATTTACTTTTTTGCCTAGATACAAACGGGTAACCCGGCTGACTGACATCAGCAAGGCAGGTAAAAAACAAGGCTGCCCGACTTCGTCATTGAAGCGATATCCTTTGCGATTATTCTACCTGGTTCACCATACTTTCACCAAATTAATCAACAAAATAATCAAGAGTTTTTATTCGTCTCTTTGTATCAGGCTGCTTAAAAATAGACAATCCGCTTTGATATTCCAGTTTCGGAAATATTAAATTCACATCGAATTTGAATTGTTTACTTATTGTTTTTACCTTAATAAAATGATACCAGCAGGCGGGATTCTAATTTTTACTTGTTACTGATGTCTCAAAAAAATTTATTATGAAAAATATTTCCATGCTCGGCTCCGGGTTCATAGCCCGATTTTATGCTGATTCTTTACAAGGGTATAGGAACAAAGATAAAATTGTGAGTGTTTACTCACGTAAAGAAGCATCGGCCAAACAATTTGCAACCGATTACGTGGTGGCTCATCATACCACTTCCATGGAAGCTGCCATTGCTCACCCCGATGTAGAGATCGTATGTATTGCCCTTCCCAATAACCTCCATGAGGAAGCGGTAATGCTTTGTTGTAAAAATAAAAAAGCGGTCATGATCACCAAACCCCTGGGGCGAAACTCTGCTGAAGCAAAACGCATGCTGCTTGCAGTTGAGGAGGCCGGGATCTTTAACGGGTATCTCGAGGACCTTGTGTACACTCCCAAATTTATCAAGGCAGAAAAAAGTGTGAGAGATGGAGCCATCGGCCGCATCCTTTGGGCCAAGTCAAGAGAGACTCATCCGGGTCCGCACAGTGAATGGTTTTGGGATATAGAACAAGCCGGTGGTGGCTGCATTATTGACCTTGGTTGCCATTGTGTAGAGATTGCGCGCAGCTATATCGGCAAAGATATTAAACCGGTTGAAGTAATGTGCTGGGCAGATACACAGGTAAAGCCAATTGATGCCGAAGACCATGCCATTGCACTCGTAAAATATGAAAATGGAGCCATTGGCCAGTTTGAAGTAAGCTGGACATTCAGGGGCGGCCTTGATTTGCGCGATGAGGTGATGGGAACAGAAGGCACGATCTGGACAAATAATTTTTTACGTACCGGCTTTGAAATGTTTACTACAGGAAAAGGTGGTGATTATGTGGCAGAAAAAGCTGAAAGCAATTCCGGATGGCTTTTCCCGGTGGGGGATGAATTGAATGAGCTGGGATACAACCATATGTTTATGGATATGCTGGATTCCCTGGAAGCAGGCAAAAGTCCAAGGGAAACTTTTTATGACGGTTATGTGGTGAATGCAGTGTTAGATGCAGCATACCTTTCAGCAAAAAATAAAACATGGGAACCTGTGAACCTGGAAATATGGAGAGGAAAAGTTGGCTTTACCAAAGACAGTCACCTTGTAGAATACGATAACGAACATTACCTGATCAAAGAAGAGATGACCCATTACGGCGCAAAGAAACTAATTCTTAAAAACAAGAAATCGGGAAAAATTTTCGAAAAATTACTGTAGTGCATGGAAGCGTTCAGTTAATTTGTATATCATTCAGTATAACGATTGCATATGTCATTTAAACCAAGGCTATCTTTTTCCCAGATCATCAACATGAATGTCGGGTTTTTTGGAATTCAATATAGTTTTGGCCTTCAGCAAAGTGCGGTAAACCCTATCTATGACTTTTTAGGTGCTACTCCCGACCAGATTCCTTTGTTGAATTTAGCAGGCCCTGTAACAGGCCTCCTGATACAGCCACTCATCGGAGCTTTGAGTGATAAAACCTGGCATCCCAGGTTTGGGCGCAGAAAACCCTATTTCTTCGTGGGCGCCGTGTTCTGCAGCATTTGTCTTTTTCTTTATCCGTTCAGCAGTACCCTGTGGATGGCTGTAGGATTATTGTGGATATTGGATGCCGCCAACAATACGGCCATGGAACCCTATCGTGCGCTGATCGCGGATAAGCTACCTGCAGATCAGCATGCAACCGGCTTCCTGACCCAAAGTTTTTTTACAGGCCTTGGAATCACACTTGCCAACGTCTCATTGTTTTTCTTTCAAAAAAACATCACCGGTGAACATGGGAAAATTCCTTATTGGGTATTTGCCTCATTTTTTCTCGGATCTGTCTGTTCAATTGCCTCCGTAAGCTGGTCAATTTATAAAACCCCGGAAATACCACCCACACCCGAGGAATTGAAAAAGCTGAAAGCCGCTAAGGGCGGTATTTTGGAACCTCTAAAAGAAATTTTGCATGCTATCAGGGAAATGCCCAAAGTAATGTGGCAATTGGCATTGGTATATTTGTTTCAATGGTATGCCTTGTTTTGTTACTGGCAAAATGCTTCAAAAAGCATTGCTCAATCTGTGTGGCATACTTCCCCAGTGCTCAATAAGCAGTTGTATGAAGAGGCAGTAGGCTGGACCGGTCTTGTGAATGGATGGTACAATGTGGCAACCTTTCTTTCTGCCTTTGCCCTTGTAGGCCTGGCAAGAAGATTCAGCCCGAAATTAGTCCATACCATCTGCCTGATGATGGCAGGCATCGGGCTCCTTATCTTTCCTCATATTGAAAACAAATATTTATTGTTCGCACCCATGACAGGTTTTGGGATTGCATGGGCGAGCATGATGGGTGTGCCTTACCTCATGGTTGTCAATAACATTCCCAAAGAAAGATATGGTGTTTATATGGGCATCATCAACATGATGATCGTGATACCCATGATACTGCAGAACCTTACATTTGGATTCGTGCTCAAACATTTTTTAGGCAACGATCCGGGTAAAGCCATCACATTCGCTGGGGTATTTTTATTGCTCGCATCGCTGGCAACTATGCTTATAAAATCAAACAAAGTAAATGTTGAAATTGATGTGACTGTAAATATGAGCGGTGCGCACTAACGCAGGAATTGGTAACCAGACATAAATTAAATAATAGGCCATGAAAATATTATGCATCGGAGAAGCACTCATTGATATGATCTGCACAGATACCGGGTCTTCACTTTCCAAAGGTGAACACTTTTTAAAAAAACCCGGTGGCGCTCCCACCAATGTGGCGGCAGCCATCGCGGCGCTCGGGGGTGATGTATTACTTGCTGCCAAAGTGGGAGCAGACCCATTTGGACAGCAGCTGATCGATGTGATGAAGGATTTTGGCGTTTCCACCATCTGGATGGTTCAGGACAAAAATTTTTTTACCACTTTCGCTTTTGTTTCATTGATGGAAGATGGAGAAAGAGATTTCGTTTTTAACCGGGGCGCAGATGGCGAGCTTTCGGAAGATGATATAAAAAACATCAACATCGATGAATGCTCCATCATTCATTTTGGCTCAGCAACAGCGTTTTTACCTGGACCACTTCAGAATGCTTATACCTATTTAATGGATAGGGCTTTGGAAAAAAACATTTTCATCAGCTTTGATCCCAATTACAGGCACCTTTTATTTAAAAATGATACTTCAGCATTCATAAAACAATCATGGAATTTTATTCAGCGATGCCATTTTTTCAAAGTGAGCGATGAAGAGGCTATGCTCATCACCGGGAGTTCATCGGTTGCTGATGCAGCAAACCTCCTGTCTGTTCAAACTAAAGCAACGTTTACGATCACTCTGGGAAAAGAGGGCACAATGCTTGTTCACCAGGAAGAGAAAATGATTGTGCCCAGCATCACTGTGAAACCAGTTGACACAACAGGGGCAGGTGATGCTTTTGTAGGAGCGGTATTGTACCAGCTGAGCAAGTATACATTGCCCATGATCCAGGCAATGGATATCAATAAATGGGCAACCATCATTGGCAATGGAAATAAAGCAGGTGCGCGTACCTGTGAGTACATGGGAGCCATGGAAGCGTTCCGGCATTTGAACAACAACATATTCAAATAGTTTCAAGCATGGAGGTTCAAAAAATACCATTGAAAAAGGAAAGCCGTAAGAGCCGTGGAAGTGAACTTTTTAATGAGCGCCTCAACCAGTGTTCCTCTTCCATTTTGGAATTGTACAAAGAATTATATGCAGATCATCCTTCCTGCAATGAAGTATTTGACAGCCTGGTAAATATTGTCATCAATGCATATACCGACCGTCCTCCAACCTTGAAAAAAAGGGATGTTCAGAAGCTTGAACAGCATGGCTGGTTCCTGAGCAACCAGCTTGCAGGAATGAGCCTATATGTAGACCGCTTTTGTGGAACCCTTAAAAATCTTTCAGGCCAGGTGGATTATTTTGATGCCTTGGGAGTGAATGTGCTTCACCTCATGCCATTGTTTGAAAGCCCTCCCGGTGAAAGCGATGGCGGTTATGCCGTTTCTGATTTCAAAAAAGTAGATCCCCGATTTGGAAACTTGCAGGATCTGCAACAGCTCGCAAAGAAACTACATACAAATGAAAAGTTCCTCATGACAGACATGGTATTGAATCATACTTCACACCGTCATATCTGGGCAAAAAAAGCAAAAGAAGGGATTATAGATTACCAGGAATTTTATTATATGTACGATGATCACACCATCCCTGCAGAATTTGAATTGAGCATGCCTGAAATTTTCCCGGAAAGTGCACCTGGAAATTTTACTTATGTGGAAGAATGCAAAAAATGGGTAATGACGGTGTTTCACAATTATCAGTGGGATCTTAATTATACCAATCCGGCGGTTTTGGTTGCCATGATCGATACCCTGTTTTTTTATGCAAACCTGGGTGTGGACATTTTGCGAATTGACGCGCCCGCTTTTATCTGGAAACAGGCAGGCACTTCCTCCCAGAATCTTCCCAAAGCGCATACGATTCTTCAACTGATAAAACAATGTGTGCATGTAGCCACACCTGGCATGGCATTGCTCGCCGAAGCTATCGTAGCCCCCAATGATATTATGCAATATTTTGGCAAAGGAAATTTCGCGGGAAAGGAAAGTGACCTTGCCTATAATGCAACACAGATGGCGGTACAATGGGATGCATTGGCCACCGGTGATACCCGTGTGATGCTCTCTGCACAAAATATATTGCTGCAGAAACCTTCCGGAACAACATGGATCACTTATACCCGGTGCCATGATGATATAGGCTTAGGCTATGACGATTACATGATCTCTCAGTCAGGGTACGATCCATGGCTTCACCGGCAATTCATTAAAAGTCATTATTCCGGTAGCGCCGATGGCTCTTGGTCTACGGGCGCCTTGTTTTCTATTAATCCTGCCACTGGTGATGCACGTATCAGTGGCACCCTTGCATCCCTGTGCGGCTTAGAAAAAGCCCTGGACGAAAAAGATGAGGATATGATCAGCCAGGCAATTAGGAAAATATTGCTGATGCAGGCACAAAGCTTTTTTATCGGGGGATTGCCGATGCTTTATTACGGAGATGAATCAGGAACTACCAATGATTATTCTTACTTGCAGGATGAAGGTAAAAGCTATGATAACCGCTGGATGCACCGTCCAATCATCAAGCGGGAAAAGCCTCCTGGGATCGCGGGGACAGCACAACAAAAAATATTTGCGGGAACGCAGCAACTTTTAAAGATCAGAAAAAAATGTCCGGCCGTCGCCGATCACAATAATATTTCGTGGTTCCCTGCTACCAATATTCACATCGCAGCTTTTGTAAGAACTTCTATTGAACAAAATCTATATTGTTTATTCAATTATGGCAGTAAACCGGCTGGGTTGACCTGGTATACATTTAAAGAAAAAGGTTTGAAAACTGAATTGTTATTTGATCACTGGAGTGAGCAAAATTTTAAAGCAGGAAGTGACGACGAATTCCTGGTGATACCGCCACACGGTTTTTTCCTACTGGAAGAAAAGTTATAAATCTCAACACAGTTCATTATTGTTTTGTAGATAAATTGAACAGTGTATGAAGCTTGAGATAAACACCATTCGTCCAGCCAAATCCATCCTGTGCAGGATATTCTCCCCCACCGGCCTCAAGGTTGGTTGCCTCCACATTGTATTTTTCCATCATTTTCCCTGTATTGCGATATACTCTTTCATTTGCATCCATCCATCTCATCGCGATGTCTTTTGCGAGGATATCAAGACCATAATTTAATAAACCTTTCACAGCCAGCCAATGGAGCGGTGCCCATCCATTTGGCGAATCCCATTGCTGGCCCGTGTTGATAGTGGTTGTTCTCAATCCACCGCTCCCCAGGAATTTTTCCTTTAAAATTTTAGAAACCGCTGCAGCCTGTTCGTTGGAAGCGATCTTAAAAAATAATGGGTACACTGTTGCCAATGTCAATGATTCTTTTTGCCTTCTTTCTTCATGGTCATAATCAACATAACATCCAATCGATTCGTTCCAGCAGTATTTATTAATCGCAGCTTTTCTTTTGTCCGCGGCAACAATAAATTTTTCTTCCGCTGCAATATTTCCCACCAACCGGGACGCTTCTGCCAAGGTTGTTTCAAGGTTCAGCAAAAGGCAGTTGAGGTCAACGGGGATGATCGCGGTGGTGTGGATGGTTGAAAAATCTTTTTGGTTTGTAAACCACCGCGAAGAAAAATCCCATCCTGATTCGCAGGCTGCCCGCAGGTTTCGGAACAACAGTTCCGGATCACTTGCATCCTTCGCCAGTTCCACATCTTCCCTGTAAGATTCCGGTCTGGGAGTTGGGGATTCATCCCAATACCTGTTGAGCACCTCCCCTTCCTGTAAAAAAACTACCCTGCTTACAGAAGTACAGTCTTTGCCAAGTGTTTTTATACCCTTCATCCAAAAATTATATTCCTTTTCTAACTGCGGCAAATAGGCGACCAGGTTGTTTTTCCCGATTTCTTCACTCAGTAGTTGTACCATGCATGCGTAAAACGGAGGTTGTGAGCGCCCTAAAAAATAAGAACGGTTTCCATTGGGTATGTAACCTATATGGTCAATGAGGTAAGAGAAATTATCTACCATATTCTTGATCAGTTCCACACGGCCCGATACCTGTAAACCAAGCATGGTAAAATAACTGTCCCAATAATAGATTTCACGGAAACGGCCACCCGGCACTATATAAGGGAAAGGGAGTGGTATGAGTGAGTTTGATACGGCCACGGGCTGTCGCGTCAGTTCATCCCATAAAAGTTCCAGGTGGTTAATGATGGGTCTTAGAGCATCGCTTGTATACAAACCAGCCTCACCGGGCAATTCAAAGTTTTGCAGGATGAATGTTTTTAAATCAAATCCATGTTTTCCTTTTTCAGTATCATAACGCTGAAGCACAGATGACAATGAAGAAAGTGGCGTACAATCAACAAACGTTTTACCATCCTCAAAAACAGGCTGTAGCTGAACCTTTGTAAATAATTCGCCCAATAAAAAAATGTCTTTTACTTCCTGGCTCATTTTTATGAAAATTAATGAACACCTGCAGGTTCTGCTTCCAGTACCGCGTGTCGTTTTTGAAAACGATTAAAAAAAACCAGGCTGACGATGAGTATAGTAATGGGCACGAGAGAAAAATAAAAAGCCGTCTGCCCGCCGTAATGCTGAAAAATATTCCCGGTAATGATAGACCCGGTTGTACCACCCAGGGCAGAAAAAATTACGATGAGCCCGCTCATAGGACCATGCTGCCTTTTGGGCAGGGCACTTAAAATAACCGAATTGATCGCAGGATATATGGGAGCAAGGAGCAAACCTATCAGGGGAAACATAAACGCCACAAAGGGTGCGTCCGCCAAGGTACTGATAGAACCCACCTGTACCTTTGACGCAAGAGGTATCACCAGTAAAACAAGTATCGCGGCAAGCACCAGGCAAACGATCAAAACAGCCAGCCAATGGATCTTTCGCAAAACAATCCCTGCTGTAAATCTTCCCAATGCAGTGGAAGCAGCTAAGATGCTGGCCATCTGTATGCTCAGCGTTGTTGATAAATGAAGCACCTGGCTATTGAATGTAGGCAACCAGCTCATGATGCTTTGTTCTATCAGAACATATACAAAAGCGCTTACCACAAAAATGAGGACAAGCGGTTTGATGGCCAGCCTGAACATATCACCAAAATCCTGGAGTAATGGTTTTGATTCTGGTGTTTTGATAGATGACTCATCCAAAGGTGCGCTCAGCAATAAAATAAATGCGACAGCAGAAATTCCAGCCAGTAAGTAATATACGCGCAGCCACGAGGTGGAGGCGGGATTGGAATTGTCAACAAAGGCACTGAAAATAAAATACCCGGTGAGGATGCCGATCATGAAAAAAGATTCTATAAAATTCATGAAGCTTGCGTGGTCCTTTTTGTTGGAGGTAACCAAACCGATGGTTGCAAATACAGAAACTTTGATGAGGGCAAAGCTTGCACCCGTAATTGCAAAAAGTAATTTCGTCATGGCAAAACCACCCACAAACGGCATCAACAGGCAGGCAATGATTACAAATGCAAGGGCCAGGAGCATTGATCTCTTGTAACCGATTCTTGCAATGTAGGATGCAACCAAAAATGAAACAATTGCAATGCTAAGGTCTTTAAAAGCTTCCAGGATACTCGCGGCTGATTGTGTTACACCATAGTTGTTTTGCACCTGCAGGATAACAGTTCCCACACTGTTAAGCAATATTGCAAACACAAAATAATTGAGAAAAAGGGAAAGTTTTATTCTCCAGTTTGGCATTGGCGATCGTTAAAAATGAATAATTCCCAATATACAAATTTATTTATGTATGCGATCTAACCGGCACGCTTATGTTACATTTGCCATTGGCATCATCCCATTTTTAAAGAGGAAATATATATGAAAAAGATCCTTCCAATATTTTTAGTTTTCTCATTCATCAACCCCCATCAAATGAAAGCGCAGGAAACCGGCAACAATAAAAAGTGGTGGAAAGAAGCTATAGTATACCAAATATATCCCCGGAGTTTTAAGGATACAGATGGTGATGGTATTGGCGACCTGAAAGGGATCATCTCCAAACTTGATTACCTGCAAAGCCTGGGGATTGATGTGATCTGGCTGAACCCCATTTATGGCTCGCCCAATGACGACAATGGGTATGACATCAGCGATTACCGTGGGATCATGAAGGAATTTGGAACGATGAAAGATTTTGACGCATTGCTGAAAGGCATGCACGAACGGAAAATCAAGCTTGTGATGGATCTCGTTGTTAACCACAGCAGTGATGAACATCAGTGGTTTCGGGAATCAAAAAAATCAAGGACCAATCCCTACCGCGATTATTATCATTGGTGGCCGGCTGAAAAAGGGAAGCCCGCCCATCGTTTCAGTTTCTTTGATGTGAACGGGAGCGCATGGAAATTTGACAGTCTCACAAATGCATATTACCTGCATTATTTTTCAGAGAAACAACCGGACCTTAACTGGGAGAATCCAAAACTGCGCAGGGAAATCTATGAGATGATGAACTTCTGGTTCAATAAAGGAGTTGACGGCTTCAGGATGGATGTGATCCCGGTGATCTCGAAGGATACCACCTTCCCCACATTGCCAACTAAATACAATGGAGACTATGTTGCCTATTATGCTGATGGACCTCACGTACACGAGTACCTGCAGGAGATGTACAGGGAATCCCTGGGCAGATATGATGTGATGTCTGTTGCGGAAGGATTGGGTGTTACCACTTCTACGGCACACAATTTTGTAGATCCTGAGCGGAAGGAATTGGATATGCTTTATCATTTTGAAGGAATGGGACTTGGCTATTTACCCGGCCAGTTTAAGCAAATGGACCCCAATGGCTACAGCCTGACAGAATTCAAAAAGATCTACAGCAAATGGGACAGCGTTTTTGCAAAAAAAGGATGGGGAACCATTTATCTTGGAAACCATGATCAACCAAGAATGGTAAGCCGGTGGGGCAATGATGCACCAGAATACCGGGAGGCTTCTTCAAAATTGCTGACCACGTTCATTCTTTCCATGCGTGCAACACCTTATTATTATGCAGGTGATGAACTGGGAATGAGTAATATCAAATTTGACAAAATTGAAGACTACCGTGATATTGAAACGCTCAATATGTATAAGAAAATAAAAAATGAAGGCGGGGACCTTCAGTATTTTTTAACTGGGCAAAAAATTTCTGCAAGAGACAATGGCAGAACTCCTTTTCAATGGAATGAAACAGAAAATGCAGGCTTTTCAAAAACCAACCCATGGTTACAGGTGAACCCTAATTACAAAACGATCAATGTTGCTGCAGAAGAAAAAGACCCCAATTCGCCTTTGCATTATTTCAGGAAAATGGTTAGGCTACGAAAAGCACTGCCCGAACTGGTTTATGGAAGTTATAATTTATTAGATAAGAAGAATCCCGATGTATATGCATATACGCGTACACTCAACAATAAAAAAGTGCTGGTAGTTATGAATTTTTCCGGTAAAGATGTGGCTTTCAAAATACCGGCAACTGCAGGCACGGCAGGAACAGTATTGATCAACAACCTGCCCGGATTTAAAATAAAATCGGGTACACTGAATCTTAATCCCTACCAGGCAATTATCGTAAGGCTTAAATAGGAGCCGGGATTCTGGAGCCGGGAGTCGGGAAGTCGTTAGTCTGGAGCCGGGATTATAAAAATTAAAAAAATGAAAATTACCGGAGAAGGTTTTATATTAAGAGCGTTCCGGATCACTGATAAAGAGGCCTTGGTAAAGCACGCCAACAATAAAAAAATCAGTGATAATTTACGCGACAGGTTCCCTCATCCATATACTGATGAAGGCGCAGAATGGTTTATCAATTTCGTATTAGCCGATAATGATCCGGTAAAAAATTTTATAATCGAGGTGGATGGAGAAGCTGCCGGTGCAATATCATTTACGCCGGGCGAAGATATATACAGGCTCAATGCCGAGATCGGTTATTGGTTGGGAGAGGAACACTGGGGCAAAGGAATCATGACAGGTGCAATCAGGGCCATTGTGAAGCACATTTTTGAAAATTTTGAAATCAAAAGAATTTTTGCAACACCGTTTGCTTCTACCACAGGATCCATCAGGGCGTTGGAAAAAGCAGGACTTAAAAAAGAGGCAACGATAGAAAAAGGTGTTATAAAAAACGGATTGCTGATGGATTATTATATCTATTCAATCAATTGTATTCAATAAAATCAGCCAATTTCTTTACTCCTGCGCCCTGCAGGAATTTTATATGGTCAACAACCCAATGACCCAATGACCCAATGACCCAATGACCTAATGACCCATCACTCCGGGATGAAAAGTATGCCAGCTGTGCCAGAATTCCTGGTATACAGGCAATCTTTTTAACTGACGATCAGTACCAATTCCACTGCCATCTAACCGGTAAGCAATCGTATTATAAAACAAAGTGTCGTTTTGGAGGCTGGCTTTATCATCATTAGAAGGAACATCAAATGCAAAAAAACTTTGTTCATCCGAACCCAGGACAATCAGCACAAATGTGTTTTCGATCTTATCCCTGATCATTCTCTTCGTCTTCAATTGATTCCAATCGTATGCTTTTGAGCTACTGCCGGATCTTACAGCAACTACCCATGATTTATTTTTCCACGGAAGGCTGTCGGTCCCGGTAAGCTTACCTTTACTCTTGCCGCTTTCATATTTAAATGTGCTGTCGTATGAATCAGCATAAGCCGGATCTGCCTGCATCACGAGTGAATTCGGATTTAATCGAAGCCACTCTTCAAGAGATGTTTGACTACTCAAAACTTCATTTAATTTCTGGCCCTTTAACTTGCCTGCGATCGCCTCGCCAGTTGCCTGTCTCCACCAACTGTGGGTGGAAGCATCTTCAAACATTGCGTTGAAATGATCCATCCCCACCAACCTGAATTTTTCATACCTGCCATTTACGATTGGTTCAAACACACGACCAGACCTGCAAACAGTACAATAGGTAACAAGTATCGGATGTCCGGCCAAGGTATCAGCAACCTGGTGATGAAACCCAAGGTATTGTATGGGGTAGGCTTTAGACATTCCATCACTAACAACCCCAATCACCAACCGTTGCGGATCAACTTTATTGGAAGCCGACGTGACCATCGTTAATTTTTTTGGCTCGTGGAACATATGGTCTGCAGCCATTTTGAAATTAAGGAAATAGACAGCTAGAATTAATAAACCGGTGAGTGCAAGTGGAAACCTCCTGTATTTCCAACCTGATTTAATCAGTCCATACAAAATCATGATGGAAAATAAAATTCTGAATATCCAGCGCCAGGTGTATAAAAAATAAGCCATGTCAATGCTGCCCATCTTTTGGCTCCCTGGCATTGGCATGATAAAATACACATTCAATATTTCAAAGAATAGTAAACCTATAAGGCCCAGGAAGAAAAGTTTTTTATTCACGCCCGTATTTATTGAATGAACTTTAGAACTTCCACATGAGGATACTCCCCTTTAATCTGTAATCATTAATCTGCTCCATCGCTTTTAGCCCTTGCCACAGCAAACGCTCCCACTCTCTGACCACATATCAACCCTTGCTCAATGTCGCTCCTATAGTGTATTGCGCCATATAACCTTGAGAGCGATGCTTCATCAGCCATGCCTGTGAACATAATAGCCTTTGCTGGAAGAATGTAACTTAAAATTGTAACAGCAGCTCCACTGAAGGTTGAATGCCCGGACGTATAAGACGGAAAATTCGGAAGCCCGGTCAGCGTTTTAATGCCAGGGTTCACTTGCGAAGGCCTGGGATTAAAATAAAAATATTTGGTATCCCAGCACGCAATTGCTGCATCCATCATTGCCATGTTCAACAATGCAAGGTTTCGTGCCCATCTTACTTCGCTGAAATTACTGTGCACAAAGGCATCTGCTGCGATTGCATCCCAGTGTCCTGGTGGTGTGGGTGTATTGATGCCATCGGCCCAGAACTGAACTATTTTTATCCGTTCATTTGTGGGGTGTTCACTATAAAAAAGAACTTCCGCCAATTCAGTTTTAAATTGATCAGAACTTGTTGAGGGAGGAGCAGGAGGTCTAATCGTAACAAGTGCAGCGGAATCAAATAAGAATGTTTTCACCTTCCCGAACAATGGAAGCATAGGAGGACGTTTAGGAGATTCCTGGCTGATCCAGGGTACTTCACCCGTGGCAGCAATCCGGGTTTCCAGGTCTGCCCATAAAACAGCAGTTCCTATCGCTGCCCCGGCCCTGTCGGCCCTGGCTCTAGCCGTAAATTTCTGAGCCACTGCTTTGCCCAAAGCTTCACCGGCTTCTATTTCACTCCTTACATTGGCCCCGGCAATAATCCTGTAAAGCCTGTTTTCATCAGCTTTCTGTTCAATAAAATTCAGATCTGCCGGAAACAATAATTTCAGTAGTTCAAGGGTTGCTCCAACAACAGCCCCATCCTCTGATGGATATGATGGCAAATCACTTTTCGGAACCATCGCGTTCACCGAAGAATCTATTTTATAAGGTGCTGCCCTGTTGTATAACTTTTTATAATGGTATGCTGCCACCAGTGCATCATATTGAGCCGCGCTAACATACGCGTAAGCCCTTGCCGCATAAGGTGGATTTGCAAACGGGAATACCGGGTATGCAAATGGATTCGCTGCACTTGGAAATGGATAGGTGCCATCGTCGCTCTGGTAAGGAGGAACATTGTGTTTTGCTACCAGCTCCCTTAGTATTTCATTCCACCGCAATACTGAACCTGCACTCCAATATTTGATGATCTGCCTTTGCTGCGCTGTAATATTCCGTTGCCAGCCTTTGATCTCGTTCAGCTCCGCCACATAGCCGGGATTGTTGATTGCAACAGGCCCAACCACCGGAAATTCACCCGGGGCAGTTAACAATATTGGCTTCCAGGTACCAGCATTGAGATCTATATTGGCAGGTTGAAGGGGCTGATAGGATGCATTTAACTCATCTATCTTTTTATTGCAAGACTCTTGTAATAAAATCAATATCGTTGCAAATAATGCAGCACCCAGTATTTTTTTCATCTTAGCCTTTTTTATTGTTGGATGAACTTTTTATTTTTTTGAAAAATCAAGGATATAAAACAGGCCGCCGTTGTAAGTTGTAGCTTGCCCCACATTTCGCCCTGTAACAGTTACATTCCCCCCTCCGATAAGCGACAGCCCGTCCAATGCATTTACATTGTATTTCAGATTGATCCCCACGGTTGTCATATTCATTTTATTGCTGGGAAACGGCATATTATTTTTAGTGATGTCGTATCCTCCCTGCGTGGTCCAGTTGCTTAACAACGCTTCAGCGATCAAATCATCACTCCTGAAACCTGCACGCAGGTTCAATTGCGTAGCATTGGGCATATTCACCTCATTGCTGTAGTGCATTTCTGTGGTATAATAAGAAGTTCTGAATATTTTGATATTGTCCCGTAGTACAAATGTGCCGGAAACAGTGGCAAACCAATTACCCGTTTGATAATCGATCATACCACGTAATGAGAGGCTTTTGCTGTGCAATCCAATTGCCAGTGGTAAAAAATCAGGGTTATAATCTGATACGGGGAAAGAAAATCCCGCGATGGTATAAACCGAGATCACCCCTCCGCCAATGTTTCTTTCAAAAGGGATATATTTTATCCAGAGCGACAGGTCCTGGAGGCCATTCATCCCATGCAACTGTCCGGCACTTGCCTTTGTTTTTATATAAGGGATTCCAAATAGGAGGTTTAATTTGCTGGTGACTCCATAGTTTCCCATCAAACCTAACATCCGGGTAGAAACCGTTCCAAGATTTGCATTGTCCCGCTTGTTTGTTCCTTCCCAATAATTTTTCCAGCTGCTATAGCCGTACATGATACCCGAACAGAAATTATTTTTTTTCATCATAATTCCATCGGCGTCCGTTTGTGCATTTGCAGCATCCCACACAAAGACAAACAACAAAATCAATGTGGTAAGCTTACTGTTTTTACGAATAGTGAATCTCATAACATCAATTTAAGTAAGAGTGAAATTTAAATTTTTGGATCATCATTGCACTAATGAATGGATGATAATATTTCCAAGACTTATATATGCATTGTATGTTTCATTTTTTTTGAAAACCGATAAGAATATCCCAGGCTAATTGAATAATCAGCAAAGGCTGCATCTCCCTGAACGTGCACCTGCTTTAAAGGATCATTGATCTTGGAATTCTGCAATTTTTGATCTGCTATATCAGCCGCACTTTGTACCCGGTTCCTGATGAAATTACAGGGCACGAATAAACTAAAGCTGTGCTGGCCTGTACGGTAAGCCACACCCGACTCAATTGCAACCACATAACCAGGGCGGCGATAAGCAACCTGGCCACCAAATGCATCATAGGCGGGGATGCCTTCGAGCCTGCCCGCGAGCGACAAGGTTAACTGCTTTGATTTGCCAACGCCTGTTAATACCCCTGCCCTTGCAAAGTATTGGTCAGGACAAGCATAAATTTCATATCCTTCCAATCCTGCTTTTGGTGCAGATTTAAAAGTGCCATTCGATTGTTTTGAGTTGAAAAGGTAATAGCCATTTGCAAAACCATACACTCCTTTATAAAGCTGCCTGAATGTTTGCAATTCAACTGAGATACCTATACCTCCATCCCCGGGCTGAATGGCCTGGTCCATGACCACTTTTTTTACAGTCCCGTCTGCCTGCGGTGCTTCGTCCACTGCATGGTGGTTACCGGTATTTAGTTTCAACCCGGCACCCAGCATTAAATTTCCTTTTTGAACTTTATCAGGATTGAATACCCAATAGTTTATGCCCAACCGCACATCACCGAGACCCTGTGCAAACACACTATACCGAAAAGTATCTTTTGCATTTGTTCTCAATACCTGTGAACGTTCATTGTGCACATAAGGTATGCTTACATTCAATTGAATGCGATTGGAAAGACCATAAGAAAAATTAAGGTCAACCGCGTGAGAATAAATGTTTACAGCATTTCCCCGATCATTGCCGTTGGCATCATGCCCACCACCGGTAACCTGTCGTTGTGGCTGCTCTTCGGTTCCAACAAAATGGCGCCAGGAATGGAAATAACGGTAATTGGCACCCACTTGCAGATCCCCTTTCAAAAGGTTGTATGAATTCGATAAACCTTTTGCGTGTACGCATGAGATTGCATTGACCCCACCCATCTGGCGTACCGCAACACACCCTTGAGCATTTGAATCAATCACATGAAAAAAGATCATGCCTGCAGTAAATAGAAGTGATAATATTTTTTTCATAATAGTTTTTTTTGCTCGCCGCCAGGTGGGGGAGAATTTAAAAATATTAATTTTTTGAAACAGGATTTTCCTTCCGTTTCATGATCAGTTTTTGATTTACCAGCTCGCCAACCTTCCTTCCATAAATTGTACTTAACACGCACGAGTTGTGGAAGTGTATCCCCCCGTAAAACCTCGCCCAGTTATTTTCTTCAGCAGCCTGCCGGAAAGAAGTGAATGAGCGGTTCTTAATTCCGAATTCCAGTTCCGAACTGTCAGTATATTTAAAATTATCGCCAAATACGCTGGTAAGCGCTTCGGCGGCGGCGGAAGAACAGGTAGAATGCCCACAGGTATATTCGGGAAAGGGCGGGGTTTGCAGGTATGGCTGCCAGTTAGGATCGATGTATTTGTTGATCACCGTCTCGGGCCTTACCGTGTTGTATTTGTATTTTGCATCCCAGCATTGGATGAATGCATCAAACAGGGCAATGCTTGTTTTCGCATAGGCGTAAACGGTAGTAGCAAAATCTGCTTTTGCCGTTTTCGCAGCAATGCCGATGATACTCATCCAGTGACCCGGGGGTGAAAACTTTTTTGTACCAAACATCAAATGCCCGGATACATTCAGCTTGAATGGATTGTCGTCCCAAAAATCTGCCATGTGCTTTTGCTCGGGTGTCAGGTTGTCAATAGCTCTTTTTGAAACCATGGCCTGCCTGTAATATTCACTTGTGGTATCTTTCATATTGAACTTATAAGGTGGTGGCACCTTAAACTGGTTGCAGCTGTCCATCACCAGCGGCCTGATTTTATTCCAGTGTGGTTCCATGGCCGAAGTATAAGCCGGTGGTGTGGGAACCCATCTGCCTTCTTCATCGTTGACGGTGTATTTTTCTGCACTCCGTGTTTGTGCATAGCTATCATTTTTCGACCACATCAAAATGGCTGCAGAAACGCTGTCTGCGTATTCCACCGAATTTTCAAAAACATCACCAGGCATACCATCTTCATGTGCCGTCAACTTCAGGGTGTCAACATATTCTTTCATACTTCCTTCAGGAAATGTAACAGCTTCACCCAATTTGCAAAATGCGAGCAATGCGGCAAACTCATAATTTATTTTTTTGCCCGGAGCGGGTTTTGGCACATATTTTAAGCCGTTGAGCTGGCCTACCAGGGATGTATAATTCTTTGGATCACCCGCTGCAATGATCTCGTACGCTCCTATGTTGGCATATAAATAATTCCTGGATGCCACAATGGGACTGAAATTATTACCCATCACCACCGTATTGAGCTGGTAAACTGTCTTCGAATAAAGCTCCGGGTTATTAAAAACCGCTTCGTAATTTTTTTTGGTATTGCAACCCGCAAGTAATAATAACAGGATGCAATTCCGGAACAACTTTGTCATACGTTGATTAAATTTTATAGATAAGTTAGCGTTGTTTACTCCTGTGAGGGAACAAACAATTTTAAAAAAATAAAAAATCTGGGATAAGAATTTAAACAGCGAAGTCTGGCGGCTGTTCAGGAGAAACGTGAGGAGTGCTCAATAAATTGGCGGCTGCGTGTATTGCATTGGACAGCTGCATATAACCCGGCTGACTCGTATGAAGAACAAATGTATGTTCATCATAATCGCTCATCAATTTCTTAAAAGTTGCGTGCGAATTGCAAGACTTTCCGGAATTATTCTGAGAAAGATCATTGGTGTTTTTATAGAAATCCTCTTTTGCGCTCTGCAACTGCATTTTCTGGTGATTGGGTATGCACAAAAGCACCAGGGTATCATTGACTACTTTTCGTTTTACATATTTGTATATGATCCCATCCATTTCCACTTCACCGTCAAATCTTTCAAATGATGACCAGGTAGTTTGATAAGGGAGGCTCACAGGAACTTTGATCTCGATCAGCTGGGATTCATCATAATTGTTAAGATCAAGCTTAGCCTCAAGACGGCTGTCGGCCTTATTTTGCAAAAAATCGGTGACCAACTGATATCCAAACCAGTTAAACATCAAAATGCATATAATAATGGCAGCTGAAACTTTCCTCACAACCGTTAGGTAATTTGAATTGCCAAGATACATAATATTCCGGAATTGAAAAAACCCCGGATGAGTGTTATTTTACAACGAATGTTTTTCCAGCTGGCCCAATCCCTTTCAGGGTAAGGCTTTTCCACGAAGAAGGCAATTTTGACTTTACCTGTACAATCCCTTTTGGAGTAATGTCTAAACCCCCAAACCCCATCAGGACACTCTGGATAATTCCGCCTGCACCCGTGGCAAAATACGGGTTTGTACCTCCTTTGGTTTCCGCTATTACTTTCAGAGGAGGATTTAGATTAGGTACATAGGCGTCTTTAAACCAGTGAAATGCTTTTTCTCCATTTCCTAAACGGGCGTACAGCAATGCAAACACTGCCTGCGTCATCGCGGGCGTTCCTTCATTCGGCACCCTGCTCTCATAAAATTCCAAATCTTTTTTAACCTGGAGCGGATCGGTGATCTCTTTTAACGGGTAAGCCAGTAAATTCACGTCTGCCTGTTTGATCCCTTCACCCTGGTAAGATGCATGCTCGCGTGTAACCCCATCCGGCATTTTTAAGATCGGTATATTCCGTGCAACATTCATCCAGTCTGCATCAGGTGAAATTCCCAATATATTAGCTGCAAGGGTTGCATATTGTAAATTGGCTTTCGCGGCCGCATTGGTAAATGCGTTATTGTCTACATTCTCAGCCCATTCATCCGCAGCAACTACATTGTTGATATCATATTTACCCAGGCCGTTCCTTTCTACCCTGCTTGCCCAAAAATCTGCCGTTGCAGATAACAGGGGCCAGCCTTTTTCGCGCAACCAGTTTTTATCCTGCGTAACACAATAATAATTCCAGGCAGCAATAGCAACACATGCTGTAATGTGATGCTCAAACGGACCACTTAAAGCCCATACCGGTGTTTCTTCCACACCCGTTTCTGCACTTTCCCATGGAAACATTGCACCCTTGTAACCACGGTTGAAGGCATTCCTTTTTGCAGCATCAAGTCTCTCAAACCTGTATTCGATCATGCTACGCGCCATCCCCTGGTGCATCATTAATATGGAAGGAAACATCCACAATTCTGCATCCCAGAAAACATGACCATTGTAACCCAACCCGCTCAATCCCATTGGAGAAGGGCTTAATGCAGTCCCTTCTCTCACAAAAGAATATAAGTGGTAGAGCATGCTGTGAACTGCCTGTTGACTTTCAGGATCACCATCAATCACAATATCACTTTTCCATAAATCGTCCCATGCTTTATTGTGAAAACTGATGAGCCTTTCCCTGCCCTGCAATTTTGCATAAATCGTCATCCTTTCAGCTTCATTCAACGGATCATCATGATGTGCGGAAGTAATAGAAGACCCAACGATAGAAAAACGATAGGATTCGCCGGCATGTATTTTATGGCTGAACTTAAGGAGGTGCATATTATTGTCCCACATTTCATGGATCACTCTTGGCTCACTTCCATGTGCTTCTGTGAACATAAATGTATTGGATGCACACATGAGCAATTTACCAGTGGGGCTTTTGGCACTTGATGTCAGCAGGCTGATTGTGGTATGGGGCCTGTCAATCTCGTTGTAATAATTCTGAACGTCTTTCAATGCATCCGGTGCTTCCATGATGCTGGCCGCAGTTATAGCGATGTCTTTTTTTGCAGCTATTTCAACATCCATCAAAACTGTAAAAGGAAGATGCCGCAGGGAATAATATGTATAGGTTACTGTGGCTTTGCCTTCAATATCAAATGACGCAGTGAAACTCGCATGCCTCATGTCCAGCTGCTGTTGCATATTTGAAGCATTATTTTTATCCACCCTTCTGCCATCAACCTCGAGGTATGCGTTTAAAAGATTGAAGCTTTTTAGAAAGTTACTTACGCGTCCGCGGCCATACAAATCATATGCGCCGGCCAGCACCACATCCTTCACTTTTAAAGGTTCGGGAGAAGAAACGATGCCTATCATTCCGTTGGCTACCGTAATCCCATAATAATTAGAAGGATCAATCTTTGACGCAACGATCTTCCACGGGTCAGGAGACTGACAAAAGGATAAAAAAAAAGTTGAAAGAGTGATGTTAAAAGCAATAAATTTTTTCATACAGTATGGCAATTTTTTAAAATCTTCTAAATATAAAATAATTTGCTTTAACCGAAAGGTTCTCTTCTTTCATTATTTTGCAGTCAAGTTTATGCTGTATGAAAAAAATTGCAATTTTAATTATCATTTTTTGCATACTCACTCTTGCCAGCATTTATCTGTCAATACCTACTCCCATCAGGATGACAAAATCTTTTGGGATCACCTGCTCTGCAGAAGGGGCAAACAGGTTTTTTTCACAAAAAAGCAATTGGAGCAAATTTTGGACTGCCGGTGAATATGACAGCAGCTCAGATCGTGTTGTATATAAAAAAGATACACTCCAGGTGATTAAAAGGCTGAGAAATTCGATTGAGCTTCTATTCCACCACCGTTCCACAGTACTTCCGGTAACTCTTGAACTTTTCCCATTCTCAGCTGATTCGACGGTCATGGAGTGGCATATGTCCATTGATGCAGATCTGAATCCTGTGACCAGGATTTTACAATACCGCCAGGCCAGGCATGTAAAAAGAATCATGGCTGAACTGATGCAAAGAATAAAATCTTTTCTTGATAAAAAAGAAAATGTGTACGGCATTGTCATCGAAAAAATATCCACAACAGATACAATGCTTGTGGCTACGAGGTCGGTTTATCCTGTCTATCCTTCAACATCTGAGATATATGGACTTGTAAATACACTTTTGCAATATATCACCAGCAGGCAGGCGGAACAAACAGGTAGCCCCATCATGAACGTAACACAGATGGACAAGGACAAATATGAACTGATGGTTGCAGTTCCGATGAACAAAGAATTACCGGAAACCGGAAATATTTTTTTCAGAAGGATGGTACCCGGGAATTTTATGTCAACAGAAATAACAGGCGGCAGCCATACGATCAGCCAGGCGCTCAGCCAACTGCAGCTTTTCATGTACGATACTAAAAAAACAATTTTAGCCATTCCTTTCCAGGCAATGATCACCGACAGAAGCAAAGAAACAGATACCACGAAATGGTTAACCAGGATCTACTACCCTACTATGTAAACCATATTGTGTATATTTAAAATTGCTCTTTTAATGCCCCGTCCCTGACAGTGAAACATTTATTCATATATATTTTATTGCTGATCCCTGGAGAACCATTGCCTGCTCAAAAATGTGACAGCAGTTTTTTTGCCAACTCCATCACGGCCCAGCACAATGTTGGTATCTCCATTACAACTCATGTACGCAACCAGGAAGATGAAGTGATTTGCATGGGCGGCTTTTCATTCGACACATATTATTCCCATACCTGGATATCAAAATCAACTTCAAAAGGAAACATAATCTGGGCAAGGCAGTATGCACACCCCATGTATGACAATATTGATTTTAATAATATTTTGCCACAACCTGACGGCAGCTCCCTGATAACAGGTACCGTTTTTAAACTCGATGCCAGTACCCGTATTGCAGAAAATGGAATTCTATTTTTGCAGATTGACAAGTTTGGCAAAATTCTCTGGTCTAAATTTTTAGGAAGCCATCATGATGTTTCCCATAATGAATACAGCATGGGAAATATCATTCAAACAACCGGTGGTGATTTCATCATGAATATACTGGTTGTTAAAGACGACCTCAGCGTGAAATATTATTCCTCAAATTTTATCATGCGGGTTTCACCTGATGGAACGATCAAATGGGCAAAAAAAATATATTCGCCTGATTTCATGCTCGGGAATTTTGGCCTGGCCAATAATAACGATAACTACAACAGGATCGCTCAGCTGCCTGATGGCAATATTGCTTACGGCACAATTATCGACAATTATGATTTTTCAACGGGAACCCTTACAAAGATCGGCTATTATTTCAGTGCCATGGACTACAACACAGGCAATCGTGTGTGGGAAAACAGCTACCTCTTGCCTGCCGCTACAGGTATCGCACAAAAAGGTGTTCAAAAAATAACTTCTCTGCCAAACGGTGACCTTTCGTTTATCGCGGATGTCATTCAACAGGCGCCTTCGCGGCAAAACCGGCGCCCGATTGATATCATTACGGATCAGCAGGGCAACTTAAAAAATGCAACCACATATTACAACAGCAATACCAGCGCAGACTGTGACATTGCTGATATTCTCAGCAGTGCAAATGGTGACCAGATGATACTGACAAGTGAAGATTTCAATAAAAAAGCTTTAATGATTTCCATTGATAAAGGTGGAAAGCTCATGAACGCTATTGGTTTCAAAGGTGCAAATGGAGCAATTGGCCATCTGTCCAATTCGCTGGTCACTGCCAAAATCGGCTATTACATCGCAACAAGCGACAGGTCACTGAATGAAATTCATTTATTTAATGTTGACACTGCCAATTCTCTTGCGTGCGTTGCTAAGCCGGTAAATATCATCAGTGAGACGGCGACAAATCTGCTCACAAAGAACGATGCAAACATGCAATATGATGATGGCTTCCCGGGTGATTTTTTAGATGGTAGCCTGGTTTCTCAGAATTTTGATATGCATTCGATCACTGATTGCAACGTGGTTACCTGTTGCACCGATGTGATTGATTCTGTACAGAATTTTGAGTTGTGTAATTCGCAACAAATTACCCTTCCTGACAATACGGTAATAAAAGACACAGGCACATATTATATTACTTATAAAACAGCGGCTGGCTGCGACAGCATAGCATTGTACAGGGTAAGCACTCCAAAAGATATAGCAAACTTTTCATTAACGCCAGATACATGCGTGGCAGCAGGGGATTCAATAATTCTACATGCCACTGAAGGATTTGTAACCTACTTATGGATGAACCAGCCCAGCCCTCTTCCAACATTTACAGTTCATCAGCCAGGGAAATATTATGTTAGTGTATCTACAATTTGCGGTAAAATAACCGACTCCGTTCAGATTTTCGACAAGTGTGATGACATTATCTACATGCCCAATGCATTTTCACCCAACAGTGATGGTTTAAACGACATTTACAGGATACCACCGGAAAATACAAATACCCTGGTCAGCTTTTCTATTTATAACCGCTTTGGGCAAATAGTATTCTCAACTCAAAACCGCAGTAAAAGCTGGGATGGAACTTATAAAAACCACATGCAACCAATGGGTGCTTATATTTATTACCTGGTGATGAAGGGGCATACGGGTAAAAAATTAAAGTCAAAAGGTACCATCATGCTGCTCAGGTAACAACCCGGGAAATTTTATTTATTTGCCATTGTCGCTGTACCTGATCACTTTCAGGCTATCACTATTTCGAGCCAATACAAAGGCTTCCTTATTTTGAATATTGATTTTACGGATGTGTCTTACCTGTCCTTTTATAGCCAAACCATTGATGCTTTGACAAATAAAATTGCCCTGCCCCCTGTTGATGAGCAACGTTCCAAAATCAGCATCATACCTGCCCATCTCAATGTTGTTATCATAATAATTACCCATCATCAGGAAATCTGGCAAATTATCATTGTTTGCATCCACCACTACCGCATCTTTAAAGGGAGCAAGCTGCGCCTCCATAGGCAATGGCCTCGTTTCAAATTCAAGGTTTCCCTTGTTGATGAGTACAGAATTGGCAAAATAGTCAGCCGTTAACACAGCTGAAGCGTTAAGCTTTTCTTTTTTAAATAGTTCTGTAAGCGTAGCTTTAGCAAAGTCTTCAGCATATAAAAATTCTTTCTTTAACAGTGGGATTTGTTTTTCGAGTTCTGCTTTATTGGCAAAAGGAATTTCCTTGCCGTTTAAAAAATACGTCAGTACCTGTTCTTTTTTACCATTCCCATCAAAGTCGTTGTAATACAAACGGACAGGTTCTTGTGCCGTAGCTTTTAGCCTACTGTTCATACCCAGGTTTCCAGCGATAATATCAATGTCTCCATCATTGTCAACATCACATGGAAGCAGAAAATTCCACCAGCCGTTTTTATCTGAAAGCACTTTTTTTGTAAATTTTCTGTTCTCATTGATAAAGGCAACTATACCACCCCATTCCAAAGAAAGCAGCAGGTCTTTATCGCCGTCTTTATCAATATCAAACCACATTGCCTGCGTTACAAATCCAACTTTGGATAATTCATCTGAATATTGAGCAGTAACATCTTTGAACCTTCCTGTTTTATCATTCAGCAAAAGGTAAGATTGCGGGACCTGACCATATTCCCATGGCACAGCCCTCCCGCCAATGAAAAGGTCAACGTATCCATCACCATTAAAATCGTATGGAACAATGGAAGATGCAGTGAGAAATAAATTAGTGAACGCATTGTTCAGACGGGTAAAATTTCCCTTGCCATCATTCAAATAAATACGGGGCGTATTGTGGGTGTCATTTCCATAATACTCATTTCCGCCACTTGCAGCCACAAGGTCCAGGTTGCCATCATTGTTAACGTCTGCCCAGCAGGCATCCGTATTTTCATAGATGCTGTCTTCATCCAGCACCAACTGTTCGTCTTTTATAAATTTCCCCGAAGGCTGCTGTAAAAAAAGTGCACTTTTTTTATTTCTCGCCGAGCCGAGAAATACATCTTCAAGTCCATCATGATTGATATCGGCGACAGCAATTGCAGGACCTTCGGTGGATACCATGTGAGGGATCAGTGGTTCCCTGTCAAATTCAACAAAATTATTTTCTTCATGCAAATAATTCAATTCAGATTCACTGGTGATATCCACCATCTGTCGCGTAGTATTTTTATAAAAGTTGGTCAGGTTAGCGTAATCAAAAACAGGCAGCCCTTTTTTATAAGCAATCACCATTGCCGAGGTATCAGCAGGAATCACCACCGGTTGATAAGAATGATCGGGCCATACCAGCAATATGGAATCGATTTTACTTTTTTCCAATCCAATCAACAGGGGAACTTCCATGCTCGACATAAAACCCTTCACTGGAAATTTTTCATAGGTTCTGACCGCATGGTTGGCATACACAATAATTTTGCTCCCTGTTGCATTTACATTTTGCTCCGGTCCTTTCAGTGTGATTCTCAATGAGGATTTGTAATCTTTCGAGCTTTTATTGTTCTCATACACCAGTGCTGGTTCTTCAAGATTGTTGACCACAATGTCGAGATCCCCATCATTGTCAAGATCTGCATAAACTGAGCCGTTTGAAAATGTAGGGACATTGCCGCTGATCTGTGCTTCTTCATCGGTAAATGAAAAGTTGCCATCGTTCCTGTAGAATTTATTTGGCAATTTTATCTCAGGAAATTTTTTGATCAGTGAAAGGTCTTTTTCTCCAAAATTATTTTCCCTGATCTTCTTTTGTACTTCCCCGTTTGTTACAAAGTTGATGTAGTCAATATCATTCATCCGTTTAGGAATGCCGTTGGATATAAAAAGATCTTTGAGCCCGTCGTTGTCAAAATCCATCCACAGCGGGGCCCACGACCAGTCCGTTGCTGCCACACCGGAGTACAAACCTATCTCGCTGAACATTCCATTGCGCCTGTTGAATTGAAGATTGTTGCGTGTATACTGGTGAGAGTATCCATTGTTGATCTTGTAATTAAAAATATCATATGCATCTTCCCCAAGGGACCTTTTTAAAATATAAGGATCGGAAGGCAGCATATCCATTGAAATTATTTCCGGGTATCCGTCATTGTTTATATCCGCTACATCCACTCCCATAGAAAACTGGCTTGTATGCATAAGCTGCTCCTCACCCATCTCTTTAAAAGTTCCGTTTTTCTGGTTGATATAGAGATAATCGTTTTCATGAAAATCATTTCCGATATAAATATCAGGATAGCCATCAAGGTTGATGTCTGCAATGGCAATACCCAATCCATAACCGATAGCCGTGCTGTTGATGCCAGTTTCTTTGGTAACATCTGTAAATGTGTTGTTGCCGTTATTCCGATAGATCCGGTCTCCTGATAAAGGATGATAGCTTCCCATGAACTCCTTCCTGGGCCTGAAAGTTCCATTCTCATGTACAGAATGATTCAGTAAAAACATATCCAGATCTCCATCATTGTCATAATCAAAAAATGCTGCCTGTGTGCTGAAACCCGAAAAATCAAGACCATACTCAGCTGCCTTATCAACGAAAGTCGGCACCCCGTCTTTCCCTATGCCCTGGTTGATCAACAATTGATTTTTACTGTGAAGGGTCAGGTAGTCTCCCACACGGCAAACATAAATATCTGGCAAACCATCATTATTGATATCCACCACGGATACACCGGTTGACCATCCGCCATCCCGGGGAATTTTTGCAGCCACCGTAACATCCCTGAAGGCAATGCCCGGGTGAGAAGGTTGCCCTCCCTGGTTGAGATACATCTTATTCTGTCCCTGGTTTGACGCAAAAAAAAGATCGGTGAACCCGTCGTTGTTAAAATCACCTGCACCTATCCCGCTACCATTGTAGAAATAGATATACTTAAAAAGGTTCAGTTCCTGGTTGTATGCAAGGTTGTTGCTGAAATCGAGCCCCGTTTTTTTACTGTCCAGGACTTCAAACAATGGGGTGCCCGTTTTTTTCTCATGGCAACTATTAAATAAAAATATCAGCAGGAAAGGGAAAACAGGAAGATATTTACTACAACTGGAAACCATACTGGATTATTTAATTTTTACCTGGTACATCACCGGGAACTGATCATTCTGGACCATTAGAATATATCGTTTGTTCATTACTGTTACCTCTTTAATGTCCCTGACCTCACCGGCAATACTAAGCCCGGAAGCTGCTGGCTGCACAGGTGTAAAACCCTTGGCTCCGTTGTTGAGCAGCACTGTTCCATAACTCGCATCCAAACTGCCGAATTGCGGGGGGAATTCAAATTTATTACCGCCAATGATAAGGTCTGTTTTTTTATCTTTGTTGAGGTCCGTGCAACAAATTGCATTCACACTGGAAAGCTGCACTGCGGGAGGCAGCTTTTGGATTGCGAATACCCCCTTGCCATTGTTCAGTGCAATGATTGAACTGCAGAAATTGAATTGTTTCACAGCCGAATGCTCAGCCAGTTCTTTGCCAAACAATTCACTGAATGATTTTGGTGCGTAATCGCTGTTTTTTAAATTTTGTTTCTTCAGGAAAGGGAATTGATCTGTTACATCACGCTTCAGGAATACAGGCATGTCCCTGCCATTTATACTTTTTGTTATGAACTGATCCATTGTTCCATTGTGGTCAAAATCATTTAAGTACATTTTTACAGGATGGCTGCTGTCTGGCCGCAGGTAAAAATTTTCACCAATGTTTCCCAAAACAAGATCCTCAACCCCGTCGCCGTTCATGTCTGCGGCAGCTACAGTTTGCCACCAGCCAAACAGATTTGTTAAGTTGGTATGATCCAGTTCAATACATGTATGATTGCTGAAAGAAAAGATTCGGGGAGCCATCCATTCACCTGTAATCACAAGATCTTTATTGCCATCGCTATTTACGTCGCACCACACGGCACCGGTAACCATCCCGGCATTTGCAATACCAGGGTTCATGGTTTGTGCCACATCCTTAAAATTTCCATGACCATCATTCTGGTAGAGGTAACTATGAGGAGTAACGCCATACGAAAACGGGACGCTGCGGCTTCCAACAAATAAGTCAAGGTCACCGTCACCGTCGAAATCATTGGCAACAGCAACTGATATATTCATGGTATTGCTGGGAAAAGCCTGCCCATAAAGCTGAAAATTTCCCTTCCCGTCATTTTTGTACAGCCTGTTCTGCAGCTCACGCCCGATTACCGGAACATTGTTTCCCCCGGATCCAATAAAAAGATCAAGGTCACCGTCACCATCACAATCAAAAAACAGAACTGCCACATCTTCAAAATCAGGAAATTGGTTGAAGACTGGTTCTTCTTTTTTTACAAATCCCCGGGGCGTTTGGATGTACAGTTGCCCCGCCTGCCCCTTAGCCCCGCCAATGTATACATCCTCAAGACCATCACCATTCACATCGCCCGTGGCAATTTTGGGACCTTCTCTCGACAACATTTCAGGTAGGTTTCTTTCATAATAAAAATCTACATAATCATCTTCCCTATGCCTGTCAAATTTGAAATCTGCCCTTTCCAGCAAAGGTTGAATAACGGGCCTGGCCGTTGATGCATTGGTTATTGCAGGTTGTGCCAGTTTATATACTTTGTTGATTACAGGAGAATTATACCTGGTAGTTGTTCTGTTGGGCCATTCAATGATCATAGAATCGAGATGATTCAATGTTCCCAGTCCGAACAGCTGTTTGTAATCAACGGATGACTGAAACCCACGGCTGGGTGCAATCTCCCTGTAAAATACCTGCCCATTGCCAAATATTTTTATTTTGCTTCCTACTGCGAAAGTATTTTTCCCTGAACCTTTCAGCATCACGCCAATGAAATTATTTTTAGACTGCTCCCGGCTGTAATTCCTGTATATAAAAGCGGGTTGATTTTCATTGTTAACGATCACATCCAGGTCTCCGTCATTATCAAGGTCACCATAAGCTATGCTGTTCGAAAAAGAGGGCTTTCCAAATCCCCATTGATCACCTGTATCCGTGAACTGAAGGTTGCCGTTGTTTTTAAATATCCGGTTAGGCAATGGATGTACCGGTAAATTTTTTAATACTTCATCCATTTCTTCACGCTTGCCTGTTTCCTGCATTTTTTTATAGACGTCGTTATAAAAAAAATCAAGAAAATCAAGGTCACCCAGATCACGATTGATCCCATTGCAAATAAATATGTCATTACGACCATCGTTGTCAGCGTCAAACATCAGTGCACCCCAACTCCAGTCTGTAGCAGACACCCCACTGTAATTTCCAATTTCAGAAAAGGTGCCGTCCCCATTGTTCAGCTGGAGGCAATTCTTTACGAACTGATGGTACAACCCTGCCTTTTGTTTGCTCAGGTAAAGGTCAATATTGTCAAAGGTACCCGTTGTCTTCAGCCTGTAATCATCATCAGGGATCATATCAGTGGTCAGGATCTCGGGATAACCATCGTTGTTGATATCTGCAACATCTGTACTCATTGAAGACATGCTGATCTTCTGAACCCGCTGCTCCAATTCGTCTTTGAAAGTACCATCCCCATTATTGATGTAGAGATAATCCCGTTCGATGAAATCATTTCCTACGTATATATCTGGGTAACCATCCCCATTGATATCGCATGTTGAAACTCCCAGGCCAAAGCTCAGTAAGCCGGTGTGAATGCCGGCTTCCTTTGTAACCTCGGTGAAATGATTGTTGTCGTTCCTGTACAAATGATTGCCCCCTCCCTTGAGGTTTTCGCTTACAACCCATTTAGAAATATCCACATCTCTCATATTTGCGAAATTGAGAGAGCCAAAAGGGATGGGGCTGTTGTTGATGATGAAACAATCAAGATCGCCATCAAGATCGTAATCAAAAAAAGATGCCTGGGTGCAATAGCCTGAAATATTTAACCCGTATGCAGCAGCTGATTCTGTAAAAGTAAGGTCATGATTATTTATATATAATTTGTTGATGCGGTTGCCATCTTTTATGTGACCTGAATTGCATACATATATATCGAGCCACCCGTCACCATTTACATCAGCCATTGTTACACCGGTACTCCACATGCTGTCCTGTTTCAACCCGGCATGGATTGAGATGTCCTTAAATTTCCAATTGCCTTCATTCAGGTATAATTTATTATCTCCCATATTGGATGATAAAAATACATCAGCCATGCCATCGTTGTTGATATCGCCGATGGCCACTCCACCCCCATTGTAAAAATTCCGGAAATAAAAGCTATTATCAGTTTTATTGTCCTTCACCGTATTTTCAAAATTGATCCCTGTTGAATCCACCTGCCGGAACAAAGTATTTGCTGCCTGTTGTTTTTTTTGACACGAAATACAAAATAAAATCACCACAATTAAACACACCCAAATTCTGCCCGGCTTTTGAGGCTCTCTGCGAAATGAAATTTTAAATGTCAATTTACTCATAGAACATCTTGTGCGGCTACCTGGATTTGATTTCATATAAAACAGGGAACTGGTCATTTTGCAGCCACAGCATATATCGTTTATCCTTTCCCGTTACCTCTTTGATATCCCGTATTTCCCCCGGCAGGTTTACTCCCGACCTGGCAGCATTCAACCATTCAAATTCGCCGTTGCCCATATTCAGAAGTACACATCCAAAACTTGCATCAAGCCTCCCGAACTGAGGAGGAAAAGTAAAGTTGTTCCCACCCATTACAAGGTCGGGCCTGCCATCTGAGTTAATATCCGTGGTATACACTGCATTGATACTGGAAAGCTGCGCCATAACAGGTAATTTTTGCAACCGGAATTGCAATTTGCCGTTGGTGACCGATCCCGTCACATTCATCGCAACCAGTGAAGCGCAATAATCAACTTTCTTAACGATGGATTTTTCAATCAATTCCTTACTGAACAATTCCTGGACGGTTTTTTGAGCATAGTCATGATGCTTCAGGTTTTGTTTCTTTAACCCGGGAAACTGATCGGTCAATTCCTTCTTTAAAAAAACAGGTTTATCTTTCCCCTCCACGGTATATGTCAAAATCTTGTCGAGTGTGTTGTTTTGATTGAAATCATTGATCCACATTTTTACCGGGTGATCCATATCGGGGTGCAGGTAAAAATTTTCTCCAAAGTTTCCAAGAACAAGGTCCTCATGGCCATCACCATCCAGGTCTGCTGCAGCTATAGTTTGCCACCAGCCAAAAAGCTGGTCCAGATTACTTTTTATTTCTACGAAGTGGTCCCCGTTAAATGAAAAGATGTGGGTGGCCATCCATTCACCGGTAATCACCAGCTCTTTTGAACTGTCGCCGGTTATATTTGCCCATACAGCCCCCGTAACCATTCCGATATTTGCGATGTCCGGATTTTTTGTTTTTGCGATGTCAGTAAAATGGCCGTTCCCATCATTGAGATACAGGTAACTTGTTGGTGATACCCCGTATTCCCTGGGTACACTTCTGCCACCCACAAATAAGTCAGTGTACCCGTCGTGATTAAAATCATAAGGCACTGCCACTGCTGTATTCATACCATTCTGTTTAAATGCGGCGGGATCAAGTAAAAAGTTTCCTTTCCCATCGTTCTTAAAAAGCCTGTTCTGCATTTGCCTGCTGTTGGATGGGTGATTGTTGCCACCGGGTCCAACAAAAAGATCAAGATCACCATCGTGATCCGCATCAAAAAAAAGTACCGCTTCATCTTCAAAATCGATAAACTGGTTAAAGGCCGGTTCCTTTATTTTGATAAATCCTCCCGCAGTTGTCTGCAAATAGATCTGGCCCGGATGATCCAGGGTCCCACCTATGTAAATATCCTGAAGCCCATCCCCATTTACATCACCCACAGCACATTTGGGACCTTCCCGTGAAAGCATTTCGGGAATATTGCGTTCATAATAAAAATCAATGTTATCATCTTCCTGGTGCTTGTCAAAATTGCTTTTCACCAGTGATAAAAACGGCGATGAAGAGCTGGAATCAAGATGATATTTTATTGATTGCTGAGTTGCCTCGCTGATCACCAGTACAGTATCCAGCGGAACATGGAGCAAAGAAGTAGTACTCCTGTCCGGCCAAACAATTACCACAGAATCTATTTTTTTTGCCTGTCCAATGCCAATGATTTGCTTGTAATCCATGGATGATTGAAAACCCCTGCTGGGAATAAGTTCCCTGTTGAAAATACCGGTAGCCGTAAATACTTTTATTTTACTGCCTATGGCAAAACCATTCGGAGTATTGCCCTTCAACATAAATCCTATATAATTGTTCTTATTGATTTCCCGTGCATTGTTCTTATAAATAAATGCAGGCCCATTTTCATTGTTCACAACGAGGTCAAGGTCGCCGTCATTGTCAAGATCGCCGTAAGCAGCTCCATTCGAAAATGAAGGTTGCACGAATCCCCAGGATTTTCCTGCGTCTGTAAAGTGCAGGTTGCCAGAATTGCGATAGGCTTTATTGATCATCGGGTTAACCGGAATATGTTCAAGCACTTTCTCCACACCCTCTTTTTTACCCGTCATCACCATCTGCTGGATAAAGTCATTGGCAAAAAAATCCATGAAATCAAGATTGGTAACATCGCGGTTTACACCATTGCAAACATAGATGTCATTAAAACCATCGTTGTCTGCATCAAAAAATAAAGCCCCCCAACTCCAATCCGTGGCAGATACACCGCTATAATCCGATATCTCTGAATACGTCCCATTTTTATTATTGAGCTGTAAACAGTTTTTCATGTATTGATGATAAAATCCTGATTTTAATTTGCTGTTATAAACATCGATGTTATCGAAAGATCCAAGCGTTTTTAAACGATAATCATCTTCGGGCAGCATGTCTGTTGTGAAAATATCGGGGTAACCGTCATTGTTGATATCCGCTATGTCTGCTCCCATAGAAGAAAAACTTGTGTGCTGCATGCATTGCTCAAGCTGGTCTTTAAAAGTCCCGTCTTTTTGGTTGATGTATAAATAGTCTCGCTCATACGAATCGTTGGCAACATAAATATCAGGATAGCCATCATTATTTACATCGGAAACACTCACTCCAAGTCCAAAGCTGATGAGGCTTCCATGAATCCCAGCCTGCTGGGAAACCTCGGTGAACCTGCCGTGATCATTCCGGAATAAATGATCTCCTCCCCCCTTTAAAAAACCTGCTACCGGCCATTGGGCATCAGGCAAATCCCTTCGGTTACCGTACCCCAGGAGGTTTACGGGAATGGGGCTGTTGTTGATCATAAAACAATCCAGGTCACCGTCCATGTCATAATCAAAAAATGAAACCTGGGTAGTGTAGGCAGATATATCCAACCCGTACTGCGCAGAAGATTCGGTAAAAGTGAGATCATGGTTGTTGATGTACAACTTATTTTTCCTGTTGCCATCTTTCATATGGCCTGAATTGCACACATATATATCCAGCCAGCCATCGTCGTTAATATCTACCATTACAACTCCGGTACTCCACATACTGTCCTGCTTCATACCGGAGGCGGCGGTAATATTTTTAAACTGCCAGCTTCCTTCATTTAAATACAGTTGGTTTTCACCCATGTTGGAAGTTAGCATCACGTCCGATTTACCATCATTGTTGATGTCTCCTATCGCAACACCTCCTCCATTATAAAAATTTCTAAAAAGAAAGCTGTTATTGATTTCCTGGTCGTGTACATTATTTTCGAAGTTGATCCCGGTGTTTTGCATCAGCTGAAACAAAGGTTGCTGTGCTGCTTTTTTTGTGCATGACAAATTAAGGAGGATCAACAAAACCAGTGAGACATAACAAATTCTGATGAGCATAAAATGAGATGGCCAGGTTTTACGGTAAGCGAAACGGGTATAAAATTACAAAAGGCCATTAGTAATAATGACCTTTTGTAAATATTGATTGTTTGAATTAATTATTGATAACCTGGATTTTGGTGCAGGTTTGGATTTGCAAGCAATTCGTCCTGTGCAATAGGGAATAATAAGTTACGCTCAGGATCAGCGTCAGCTTCTTTCAACTGCCACTTGATCAGGAAAACGCCATACCTGATCAGGTCTTGTCTCCTCCAGCTTTCCCAATACAATTCACGGCCTCTTTCAGCCAGCAAAGTGTTTGGATCTGCTACGTTTGTAGGATTCACCAGGGTAAGGGTTGCCAGCGGAGTTGCACCACGTGCAGTTCTCAGTTGATTTACAAGAATGAGAGCTGCTGCTGCATCCGGAGCTGCTAACCTCATTTTAGCTTCTGCCACCATCAACAGCACATCTGCAAAGCGGAAGATCTGTAACTGGTTGTGCTGATTTCCACCACTGTAAGCTGTATAGTCTGGTGGATATTTTATTACACGGATACCTGCAACTTCAAGTAAGTCTTTATCGGTTTCAACCAAATGAACAAGCGGGGTAAAAGCAAGTGGATTACCATGACGGTCTGTTTCAGCAACACCATTCTCATTAAACTGCTGACCTACAAGGAAACCGGGCTTTAAGCCTGATTCGCTGGTTACACCCGGATAGGGCTGTCCACCAACACGCATATCTGTTGCTCCGAATGTATTGTAAAAATCTGCTACTGTGCTAAAACCATTCCATCCTGCTCCACCATAAGAACCATTTTTATCCCATGAATTGTAATGAAGGGTCATCATCCAGCGTGCGTTTATTCCGCCACTGTTGATACCATTGCTGGCGGAAGCACCGGAGTTAGGCCATGCTAAGATCCTTTCTTTTGAGAGAGTGGAATTTGAGGGCCCAAAGTTATCAAAGTAAACAGGTGTAAGGCTGTAACCTCCGCCAATAATTTGGTTACCGAGGCTGATTACTTGTTGCATATCTGCATCAGCGAAAGTTGGGCTTTTCCTGTTTAAATACGCACCCTTGTTCAATAACACTTTCATCAGGAGGAAGCGTGCTGCATCAGGGCTGGCCTTATACGGTACGTTAGCTGCAGGAAGCGTAGGAATAATGCTTGTTAAAGTTGTAGTCAGGTTATCAATTGCCTCCTGAGGTGAATATACCGGTGCAGCAGTGATTGCATTGTATTGATCAACTGCTCTGTATGGAACTTGTCCATAAAGGTCCAGGTAGTAAAACTGTGCGAGTGAAAGCAAAAACTTAGCTTCAGCTGCCTGGCTTGCACTTGGACTAAAAGCCAATGTTGTCAGTGCATTGCTTTCAACAGCTCCAAGGGCATTGTATACATTTTTAAACTGGCTATGGATCGTTGTCCATTTATGTTCATGAAGCACCCTCCATGCACCATTATCATCCCAGTCACCACCTCTTGTTGGAACCAGGGCTTCATCACTGGTTGTTTCCTGTAACGAGAATAGCAAGTCCTGTGCATGCAAAACTCCGTTTAAACTATTATAAGTAGAATTCAGCAATAGCGCAGGATCAGCAGCGCCGCCGCCCGGTGTTGTGGTAAGGCTGTCATTCAGCTTTTGCTCCAGTTTAGTACAGCTGAATACCCCTCCCAGTGCTATGCTTACTATTAATATATTTTTTAGTTTCATAATATTTTTTTTATTTATATACAGATTATAAAGAAAAATTAAATCCAATTAAGAATGTACGTTGTGTTGGATACCCGATATAATCCACACCTATCGATGGGATACCATTCAAAGCTTTATCCACATTCACTTCCGGATCGAAGCCCTTATATTTTGATATCACAAACAAGTTGTTACCACTTATATACACTGCTAAATTTTTAAGAATTTTCCCAATATTACCTGCTGTGTATCTTATCGTTGCATTGTGCAGTTTAACATAGCTCCCGTTTTCAAGGTAACGGGTGGAAGGAGTAATTGCGTTGGCAACGTTCTCTCCTGCTGTTACTAAACCTGATGCAATGTTTCTACCACCAATGATATTGCTTAGATTCAAAACGCTCATAGCCGTGTTGTTGAATATTTTGTTTCCAAATGAACCATGAGCTCCAAGGTTCAAACTCCATTTCCTGTAAGAGATGTCTGTTGAGAATCCCGCGAAGGAAGTAGGGTTAGGATTTGCCACATAGTCTGCAGGAGTGTATTGACCAATTCCGTCTTTATCAAATCCATTGAAAGTAGGAACGTAGAAAACATCAACAGGTTGCCCGCTGGCAATGGCTTCTGAAAAAGCACCGCTGGAACCCTGACCATGTAATCCTCCTGTAAAAGCAACCGGACCTGTGCCGGCTGACGGGTAGTTAAATTTATTTTTCACAGTTGTGTAATTTGCATTTACACTCCAGCCGATGTCCCTTGTTTTCACGATATCTGCACCCACGCCAATTTCTATACCTTTATTTGTTACGTTGGCACCGGACAGGTTTTTGTACAAGCTACCCCCACCACCAGTTGGTTGTGAGACCACTGTCAGGAAGATAGGATCCTCTGTTTTCTTATCAAAATAATCGATTGCACCGTAAACTTTTCCACTTAAAAATGCAAAGTCCAATCCGACATCAATTGATTTCACTGTTTCCCACTTCAGGTCCGGGTTTCCAAAATGAGAAGTACCCAGGTTGTTATAACTGTTATAGTGAAATACATCCAGGGCCGCATCACTTGGGAATTCCTGGTTACCGGTTTCACCATACCCTGCACGCAGTTTAAGGGTATTGAAGAAAGTCATG
>JBDUCQ010000200.1:0-3993 GCA_040003385.1 Ginsengibacter sp.
AGCTGCTCAAAGATTACCACAAGGAACTTGTGAATGTACCATTGGCAGACAGGATCAATATTTACAAACTCCGTGAAGACAGGGCCGATGTGATTGTTCCTGCGCTCCAAATCTATATAAACGTGATGCGATGGGCCGGTTCCACCGAAATATATGTTCCTAAGATAGGGCTGGCAGATGGTTTGATCCAGCATTTGTGGGAGGAGATCAGGTTTTCTGTTTCATAGTTTTCAACTGACCCGAACCTTCCATTGGGAATTTGAACACCAAAAGAGCGCGAATCAGATAAAGATTTATATTTTTACCCCAGCGATCAGCCGCCAGGATTTGTTTTATTCTAACGCAGAGCCATCTCCCACACGTCGCTTTAGTAATTCTTAAACGGGCATCCCGATCATTCAAAATCTTAACATGGCTGTTAATAAAGAAATTAAAAAAATCACCACCAACACTTTGCTTAAAATGAAGGCAGACGGCCAGAAGATCGCGATGATCACTGCCTACGATTATTCATTTGCGAAGATCTTTGACAATGCCGGCGTTGATGTAATTTTGGTTGGCGATTCCGCCAGCAATGTTATGGCTGGTCACGAAACTACCTTGCCCATCACCCTCGACCAGATGATTTATCATGCATCCAGCGTAGTAAGAGGTACCAACCGCCCGCTCATCCTTGTTGATCTGCCTTTCGGTTCTTACCAGGGAAACTCTAAGGAAGCATTGAATTCTACAATCAGGATCATGAAAGAAACCGGGGCTCATGCCATAAAACTGGAAGGTGGTGAGGAAATACTTGAATCAGTGAAGCGGATCATAAGTTCGGGTGTTCCGGTAATGGGCCATTTGGGATTAACCCCGCAGTCCATTTATAAATTCGGGACCTACACCGTAAGGGCAAAAGAGAAGTCTGAAGCCGAAAAATTAAAAAAAGATGCGCTGTTATTGCAGGAAGCAGGCTGCTTTGCGATCGTTTTAGAAAAAATTCCTGCCTCTCTCGCCAAAGAAGTTTCAAAAAGCCTTACAATACCTACCATCGGCATAGGTGCAGGTGGCAATTGTGATGGCCAGGTGCTGGTAATGCATGATCTACTTGGAATCAATACGGCTTTTAAGCCCAGGTTTTTACGCCAGTATCTTAACCTGAATGAACAAGTGACTGGTGCCGTGCAACAATACATTAAGGATGTAAAATCTGGCGACTTTCCAAATGAGAAGGAACAATACTGACATTTGGATCTCCGAAACATTTATTTTAAAATTATTTTTTATGGACATACTTTCCAGTCTCAACCTGGCTTCACAAAATAGTGGTGTATCTACTGGCTTGCGATGGTTGCCCACAAATGGGAAAAAAATTGCATCATACTCACCAGTAGATGGGAAATTGATCGCCGAAGTGGAATCAGTTGACAGTGCCACATATGAAGAGGTTCTGAAGACCGCAGAAAATGCATTTTTAAAATGGCGGCTTTGGCCAGCCCCGAAGCGTGGTGAAATTATCAGGCAGATCGGGGACGCCTTGAGAGAAAACAAGGCCGCATTGGGTAAATTGGTAAGCTATGAAATGGGCAAAAGCCTGCAGGAAGGTTTGGGAGAAGTACAGGAAATGATCGACATATGCGACTTTTCTGTGGGGCAATCCAGGCAGCTCTACGGTTTAACGATGCACAGCGAAAGGCCCGGGCACCGGATGTATGAACAATATCACCCGCTTGGTATCGTTGGTATCATCTCAGCATTCAATTTTCCAGTGGCGGTCTGGAGCTGGAACAGCATGCTTGCAATGGCATGCGGAGATGTATGCATCTGGAAGCCCTCGGAAAAAACGCCATTGTGCGGAGTAGCATGCCAGCATATTATTGCAAAAATTTTTGAAAAAAATGAGGTGCCCGATGGAGTATGCAGCCTTGTAACCGGTGAACGGGAAGTTGGCGAGTGGATGAGTAATGATAAAAGAATTCAATTGATGTCAGCAACTGGGTCAACTAAAATGGGTAAAGCTGTAGGAGCTGCTGTTAGTGCAAGGCTTGGCCGCAGCCTGCTTGAGCTCGGTGGCAATAATGCAATCATCATTTCAAAAGACGCGGACCTGGACATGGCACTTGTCGGGTGTTTATTTGGTGCTGCTGGAACTGCCGGCCAGCGGTGTACCACCACACGCAGGCTGATCATCCATGAGGATATATATGATGAGTTCAAAAACAAATTGGTAAAAGCTTATAACCAGCTTAAAATCGGTGATCCGCTGGACCCTCACAATCACGTTGGTCCGTTAATTGATGAGGCAGCAGTCAGTATGTACCTTGATGCAATTGAAAAATGTAAAACTGAAGGTGGAAAGTTTGTGGTTGAAGGCGGAAAGCTAGCAGGCAAAGGATTTGAAAGCGGGTGTTATGTTAAACCATGTATAGCAGAAGTATCAAATAATTTTGAAATTGTTCAGCATGAAACATTTGCACCTATCCTTTACCTGGTTAAATACAAAACGCTGGATGAGGCGATTGAATTACAGAACAGTGTACCCCAGGGTTTATCAAGTGCCATTTTTACATTGAATATGCGTGAATCTGAGAAATTTCTGTCCCACTCCGGAAGTGATTGTGGTATTGCAAATGTCAATATCGGGACTTCGGGAGCAGAGATCGGCGGGGCATTCGGTGGTGAAAAAGAAACCGGTGGCGGAAGGGAAAGTGGAAGTGACGCTTGGAAAATGTATATGAGAAGACAGACCAACACCATCAATTTTACCGATAAACTGCCACTTGCCCAAGGCATAAAATTCACAGTATAAAGAACAATTTTATTTTTTTCGGATAAAATTATCATAATACTTTACGAGCGGAAGTTCAAACGGACTTTATTTATAAATCTTTGTATGATAAAAACACACATAAAAATGATACGATCGCTAAAACTTTTTGTTCTATTCTCTGTACTATTATTTGTCATTTCCCCGGCCACCTTTGCACAAGGCACATCTAAAAAGGAAGAGGCCCCGAAAAACTGGCACCAGCTAGACTTCTCAACCTCCGGTTATTACGGCATCAGCCTCGATAAAGCCTATGATTTTGTAAAAAACAGAACCAGCAAACAGGTCGTTGTTGCTGTTATAGACAGTGGGGTAGACACTCTGCATGAAGACCTCAAACCGGTTCTTTGGCACAATCCAAAGGAAATACCAGGCAATGGCATTGATGACGACCATAATGGATATGTTGATGACGTATATGGATGGAATTTTATTGGTGGAAAAGATGGGCGAAATGTAAAGGAAGATTCTTATGAGGGTTCAAGGGTTTACCATAAGCTGAAGGCAAAATACGGTAATCTTGTTCCTGACCCATCTTCTGTGCCAGTTGAACAACGCGCTGAAGTTGAGATGTACAAAAAAGCAAAAGAAAAAATAGAAGGTGATTCAGATGGAGGGATAGACATCGTTTTTTTAAAAAAGGTAAACGGAGCTTTGCATAAAAGCGACAGCATTTTGCAAACTGCGATGGGTGCACCAGTATTTACAGGGAAAGAGCTGGATGATTTTAAGCCGCAGCAGCCTGAAGTGGTGAAAGCGAAAAGTATGTTTTTTGGTTTTCAGAAAGCAAACAACAGCCTTGATGAGACGAACAAAGAATTTATGGAGGGTTTTGACGAATATATCGGCGGCCAGGAAAGAAAAGATGTCGCCAAAACCAACCCTCCCAAAAATTACAGGGGAGATATTGTAAAAGACGATGAATCAAATATCAATGACAGGTATTATGGCAATAAAGATGTAATGGCAGGAACTCCTTTTCACGGCACTCATGTGTCCGGAATCATTGCTGCAGCCCGTCATAATGGGAAAGGCGTGGATGGGATAGCAGACAATGTAAAAATTATGATGGTAAGGGCAGTACCTGATGGCGATGAACATGATAAGGACATTGCTAATGCAATACGGTATGCCGTCAACAATGGAGCACAGATCATCAGCATGAGTTTTGGAAAAGATTTTTC
>JBDUCQ010000201.1:0-3932 GCA_040003385.1 Ginsengibacter sp.
GTGGAGAGCACATTTTTCCTGTGCACCATTCCCCCATAGAAAAAAGCGAGCCCCGGGGTCATTAAAAAAACGAGGGCGGTTGCTACAATAATCCACGCTACATCTGCGGTATTGTATTTACTTACATCAACGAAATTCTGGATAGCGGGAATAAAAAGTGCGACAATGGCCACAATCATTAGAACTAAAAAAGGTGCAGCATCTTTTAGTTGAATTTTTCTCATAATCTTGTTTTATTTCTTCGAATTTATACAAAAAACTATTAAACGTAACCCGAACTAATATATATAATAAATATTAATATGATTCGTATTTTACACAATACCTTGTTCTCTAATGTATTGGCTCTTATATTTGAGTTTTCCACTTTTTAATGTTGATAAATAAATATTCATATATTAATTATTACTATATGATTAGATGGAATCTCCCCGTTATGATCATACTATTTACAAATTTTTAAAATTGCTGTAAAATGTTGGTATCCCTGGATTCAAGAAGAGAAAATCCCATGAGGTATTCATCCACCTGCCTTGCACACTCACGCCCTTCAGAAATGGCCCAGACAACCAGCGACTGGCCACGACGCATATCTCCTGCAGTAAATATCTTGGAGATATTGGTATGATAATTTTTTTCGTTTGCTTTTACATTTCCTTTCTCATCCAGCTCAATCTCCAGCTGTTTCAACAATCCTTCATGTTGCGGATGTACAAATCCCATTGCCAGCAAAGCGGTTTCACATGGAATTTCTGTTTCGCTTTCCGGGATCTCCACAAAACTTGCAGGCTTATTTTCTTCGGTGAATTTCCATTCAATATCCACGATCTTTAAAGCTTTCAGATTGCCATCCTCATCACCGATGAACTCTTTGGTTACTATCGCCCAATGACGCTTAACACCTTCCTCATGAGAACTGGTGGTTTTCAAAAGCATGGGATAAACCGGCCATGGCATAAATGGGGTGCGGTCTTCAGGTGGTTTGGGGAGCAATTCAAATTGTGTGACTGACTGCGCTTTTTGCCGGTTACAGGTTCCTACACAGTCGCTTCCGGTGTCTCCACCTCCAATCACGACAACATTATTACCGGTAGCAAAAATATCTTCACTACTAATTTCCCGGTTCGATACCCTCCTGTTCTGTTGGGTTAAAAAATCCATTGCAAAGTGAATTCCATTCAAATCCCTTCCCGGAATGTTCAGATCACGGGGAATGGTAGAACCCCCTGCTAAAATGATTGCATGGTATTCCCTTAAAAGATCATTGATACCAACATTCACTCCCACATTCGAATTGCACCTGAATACAATTCCTTCCTCTTCCATTAATTTTAACCGGCGGTCGATGACCCATTTTTCTAGCTTAAAATCTGGAATTCCATATCTCAGCAAACCGCCCGGCTCATCATCACGCTCAAATACTGTTACTGAATGGCCGGCATAATTTAACTGTGCCGCGGCAGCCATCCCTGCAGGACCGGAACCTACGATGGCAATTTTTTTTCCGGTTCTGACATGGGGTATTTTGGGCTGCACAAATCCATTATCGAATGCAATTTCAATAATGTGCTTTTCAATTTCTTCAATGGTGATGGCAGGAGTATTGATCCCTAACACACAAGAAGTTTCACAGGGAGCAGGGCAGATCCTCCCGGTAAATTCAGGAAAATTATTAGTAGAAGAAAGAATTTCATATGCTTCCTGCCAGCTTTTCCTGTATACGGCATCATTAAAATCAGGGATTAAATTTCCAAGAGGGCAACCATTGTGGCAAAATGGTATTCCACAATCCATGCACCTGGCTGATTGCTCGTTCAACTTTTCATCAGAGTATTTTTCAACAAATTCATAAAAATCATTGACCCTTTCTGATGTTGGGCGTTTTGCCGGAAGTTCCCTTGAAAATTCTAAAAAACCTGTAGGCTTACCCATATCTGTATAACCCCGTAGGGAAATTTATTTTCTGAAATTTTGTGTGTTGATCAACGCCTCTCCTGCCCGGATTTATTTGTTGCAGCAATTGTAGTCTTCAAGCTCAGGGCGTTTTTGTAATCAATCGGAAAGACCTTTATAAAATTTTTCAGCTGGTTTTCAAAATCATTCAATACAAATTTTGCAACCGTGCTGCCAGTATACAGGTAGTGACGGCTGATCATATCATTCAATAATTTTTCATCACTATCCTCCAATTCTTCCAGTTCAACCATTTCTTTGTTGCACAGTGGCTCAAACGTCCGGCGAACATCATACACATAAGCAATACCACCGCTCATCCCTGCTGCAAAATTTCTCCCGGTTTCTCCAAGGATCACTACATTTCCACCTGTCATGTATTCACAACCGTGATCTCCCACCCCTTCAACCACCACGTTTGCACCGGAGTTTCTAACAGCAAATCTTTCCCCCGCTTTTCCACGGATGAACGCCTCACCTGAAGTTGCACCGTATAATGCAACGTTCCCGATAATAATATTTTCTTCAGGTATGAAGCCGGCATTTTTACCAGGGTATATGATCAGTTTGGCACCGCTGAGACCTTTACCAAAATAATCATTGGCATCACCTTCCAGCTCGTGCGTGATCCCATGGGTATTGAACGCTGCGAAACTTTGTCCTGCAGTGCCTGTAAATTTATAATGGATAGTATCTTCAGGAAGACCTGCGGCCCTGTATCTCTTTGTTATTTCATTTGATAAAATGGTTCCGGTTGTCCTGTCAGTGTTCTTCAGGTCAAATGATGCAGTCACTTTTTCCCGGTGGTCTAACGCAGGTTGCGCTACCTGAATTAATTTCCAGTCAAGCACTTCACCGAGTCCATGATCCTGTTCTTCGGATTTGTAAAGGCCTGTAAATTCTGAGGCTGGTTCTTTGTATAAAATTGGGGAAAGATCAAGTTTGTTGAATTTCCAATGGTCAATGTTCTCTGCTTTTTCCAGGTAGTCAACCTGTCCTACCATTTCATTGATGGTTCTGAAACCAAGCTCAGCCATGATCTCCCGCAATTCCTGCGTCAAATACTGAAACAATGTAACCACATGATCGGCATCCCCCGTAAATCGTTTCCGCAACTCTTCATTTTGCGTTGCTACTCCCACCGGGCATGTATTCAGATGGCACTTGCGCATCATGATACATCCTTCCACGATCAATGCAGCAGTGGCGACTCCCCATTCTTCTGCACCCAATAACGTCGCAATTGCAATGTCCCGACCGGTTTTAAGCTGTCCGTCTGTTTGAAGCACCACCCGGCTGCGCAATTTATTTTTTACAAGTGTCTGGTGCGTTTCAGCCAACCCCAATTCCCATGGCAGTCCTGCATGTTTTATAGAACTAACGGGCGAAGCACCGGTGCCTCCATCGTGTCCTGAGACAAGGATCACATCAGCTTTTGCCTTGGCCACGCCTGCTGCAATTGTTCCTACTCCTGCTTTGGATACAAGCTTTACATTGATCCGTGCTTCACGGTTCGCATTCTTGAGGTCGAAAATAAGCTGTGCAAGGTCTTCAATGGAATATATATCGTGATGAGGCGGTGGAGAGATCAGCCCTACACCGGGGGTTGCATGTCGAACCCTACCAATCCAGTCATCAACTTTATGCCCCGGCAACTGTCCGCCCTCACCGGGTTTTGCCCCTTGAGCCATTTTTATCTGCAATTCATCAGCCTCGGTTAAATACAAGCTCGTCACTCCAAATCGTGCAGAAGCTACCTGCTTGATTGCACTGCGCATTGAATCACCATTTGGCAATCTTTCATACCTGGATTCATCTTCACCACCTTCACCAGTGTTGCTTTTGCCACCCAGCCTGTTCATGGCAACAGCAAGTGTGGTGTGTGCTTCCCACGAAATAGATCCAAAACTCATTGCCCCTGTGGCAAAACGCTTGTAAATATTTTCAGCAGGTTCTACCTCGTCAATAGATATGGAAGG
>JBDUCQ010000076.1:0-13193 GCA_040003385.1 Ginsengibacter sp.
CTCAACTCTCAATGTTCAATTTTCAACGAAGCCTGTTGCTGTCTTTCACCAGCTTTTCATCTTTGTAAATTCCCCTGGCTGCCAGTATCAGCATGATCACTGTTACCAGGTGAAAGATCGACCACAGGTCGAATGTGCCCTGCGAGTAGTTCTTCAATTCACGCAGATAAAGAATGAGTACAATGCATTCAACAATAAGAGCGATGATCGTAAGTTTAAATTGAACCAGCCTGTGTTTGAATAAAAAAATGCTTACAAGAATTGCTGTACCCAGGGCACTTGTCAATACCATCAGTAAAAAATGGTCGGTGGCTACCAGGGAGTGAAAACTGTTATCCTTTGCGAGTGTACCGCTATAGAATGAAAATTTCAATGTGAGGAAAACTGCGATTGCTGCAAGAAGAAGCCAGATGGTTTGTACACGTTGTATCATGCTAAAAATTAAAAATTAAAAAATGCAAATAATTATTAATTAATAATTATTTAAGATCAGGGTACAGGCGAAAATCTTTCATCAATGATTTTACGTCATTTCTCACAGTTTCTATCAATGTTTCATTGTCTATGTCCATGAGGACCTTGTCAAGTAAATCCACCACTGCCTGCATATCATTTTCTTTCATCCCCCTTGTTGTGATGGCCGGCACTCCTACGCGTATGCCTGAAGTTACGAAAGGGCTCTTGTCATCAAAAGGAACTGCATTCTTATTTACGGTGATGTGTGCCCTGTCTAGGGTTTCCTGCGCTTTTTTCCCTGTAATATTTTTATTGCGAAGGTCGATCAGCATGAGATGGTTGTCAGTGCCTTCACTGATCAAATGATAGTCTTTTGCAACTAAAGCCTTTGCCATAGCTTGTGCATTGGACTGAATTTGTCTGGCATACGTGGTAAATTCTTCGGTGAGAATTTCTCCGAATGACACAGCTTTCGCCGCAATCACGTGTTCCAGCGGCCCTCCCTGTGTGCCCGGAAAAACAGCCATGTCGATCAGGTTGCTCATCATCCTTGTTTTTCCTTTTGCATCTTTCAGTCCAAAAGGGTTTTCAAAATCTTTTTTCATAAGGATGATGCCACCCCGTGGGCCCCGCAATGTTTTGTGCGTGGTTGAAGTTACAAAATGACAATGATCAAATGGCGAGCGCAAAAGCTTTTTGGCGATCAGCCCTGCGGGGTGCGCCATATCACAATACAAAAATGCATTGATTTCATCAGCAACTTTCCGGAGGCGCTGATACTCCCAGTCACGGCTATACGCGGATGCACCACATATGATCAGCTTCGGTTTTACCGCTCTTGCTTTTTCCTCTAGCATGTCATAGTCTACAAGACCTGTCTCTTTCTTTACTCCGTAAAAATGAGCCTCATAAAGTTTGCCTGAAAAATTTACAGGTGAGCCGTGGGTTAGGTGCCCACCCATGCTGAGATCGAGACCCAGTATCCTGTCACCCGGCTTCAGGATGGCCATCATCAGGGCAGCATTGGCCTGTGCCCCGCTATGGGGTTGTACATTGGCAAATTCACAATCGAAAATCTGCTTAACGCGGTCAATCGCCAGCTGCTCTACCTGGTCTACGATTTCACATCCTCCATAGTATCTTCTGCCCGGATAACCTTCTGCATATTTATTGGTGAGTACGGTCCCCATCGCTTCCATTACCTGTTGGCTGGTAAAATTTTCAGAAGCGATCAGCTCAATTCCCTGTTGTTGTCTTTCCAGTTCTTTGCTGATGAGCCCGAATATCTGTGTATCTCTTTGCATGCACGAAAAGTTTGCGGCAAACCTACTAAAAAGATGGTAGAAGTAATGATTGACTGCCCGATCGCATACCAGCCGGGCCCAACTGACGCGCAGTTGATCCCATGGCATACTTCCTTCTATTATACATCTAACATATTTCCCTATATTCACGTCCGCTTTTGAGACGAATGAATCATAAACTGATGAATAGATGAAGGCCATCATTCCTGTTGCAGGTGCAGGCACAAAGTTGCGCCCACATACTTACACCCAGCCCAAAGCATTGATACCTTTAGCCGGAAAGACCATATTGAGCATCAATGTTGACCAGATGCATGAAGCCGGGATCAATGATTTTGTTTTCATCGTTGGTTATCTCGGTGAAAAGATCCAGGACTACGTGAAAGCCAAATATCCTGGTCTCAATTGTCACTTTGTTTACCAGAACATCAGGAAAGGAACCGGGCATGCCATTGACCTCGCGAAGCAAATTATAGGAGAAGATGAGGTGTTCATTGCGCTTGGAGATACAATTTGTGAATACGACATTAAAGAAGTGCTGAATTCTCCATACTCTATGCTCGGTGTCAAGAAAGTGGATGATCCCCGGAATTTTGGAGTGGCAGAAATTGATGAAGATGGATTCATCAGCCGTGTTGTAGAAAAGCCTTCCATCCCGAAATCAAATATGGCACTCGTAGGACTGTATAAGATCAAGGACACTTCTTTCCTGTTCAACTGCCTGGAAAATATCATTACCAATGACATCAAAAGTCACAATGAATTCAATCTTACAGATGGTTTGGAATGCATGATACAAAGTGGTGCCAAATTTAAATCCTTTAAAGTTCAGAACTGGTTTGATTGCGGTAAAAAGGAATCGCTGCTTGAATCGAATGCAATCCTTTTGAAAAAATTTGGAGGCCGCATAGCTGAATCAAACTCATTTGAAAACACCATTTTTATTCCGCCTGTCAGCATCGCTGAAGGATGTGACATCAGGAATTCCATTGTTGGTCCAAATGTAGCGATGGGCGAAAATACAATCGTAAACTACTCAATCGTAAAGGATTCAATCATTGGCTCCTATTCTAAATTATATGATGTTGTGCTGGATGATTCTCTCATTGGCAGCGATACGGAAATACGTGGCGAAACAAGGTCATTGAACATTGGAGACAACACAGAGATTGATCTGGGATCTTAAGATGAAAGGTGAATGGTGAATGGTGAATATTTATCATAAATCATTCTTGATTCACCATTGCCCATTGACTACCAGCCACTAAAATAAATGTTATATTTGCACGTTTGTAGATATATTGTAAATCAACCCTCTAGCAAATGTCTGTGATCACCGGAAAGCGTATATGCCATCAGTTTATCCTATCCACACTTTTCACCGCATTTTCATTATTTTTTTTTGTGAGGGACGGCTTCACACAGCCTCCCGTTGAAACACAGGACACCCAGATTGATCCAAACACTTTAAAAGAAGCCACACCTTCTGCATTACAAAATTTTTTAAAGGATAAAAACCAAAACCAGAATGCACCCGGGGAAGATATTCATAAAAAGAGGATCGCAAGTTTGAGGAATGAAAACAGGATCATCAGGGATAGCACGCTAAAAGATAGTTTCAGAACAAAGCTCAATGATCCGGAAGCAATCTATGGAAGCAGTTTGTTTTCGAATGCTGCGGTGATGGATCTCTCAGAACTTTCAACACCACCTGCAGATTATCCCATCGGAGTAGGAGACCACATTGTAGTTTCACTCTGGGGGGGCGCAGATTTTGAACTCGATTACGAGGTGGCAAGAGACGGTACAATTTTTCCGTCCGGCCTTGGGAAAATTACCGTACAGGGATTAACATTCGATAACGCCAGGTCTATCATTATCGACAGGTTTAGGAGAGTTACACCGGCTTCAACGAATATATCAGTTACAATGGGTCAGCCCCGGACGATCGTCGTGAACGTTTCCGGGGAGGTGAATACCCCAGGTCCGGTAGTGGTATCTGCATTTACGAACGCCCTGAATGTAATTACACTGGCTGGCGGACTCACTGATTACAGCGACCTGCGAAGCATCCTGATCAAGCGAAATGGCAGGATCATAGATTCTCTTGATGTGTATAAATATTTAACGCGGGGTGATTTTGGGAGTCACCTTTACCTGGAAAATAATGATTTTGTGATCGTGGGTATTTATGATAAGCTGGTATTGGCTTCCGGGCAGTTCAAACGGCCCATGTATTACCAGCTGAAAAGCAATGAAGGAATGAGAGATCTACTGCGCTATACCGGTGGGTTCACACCTGATGCGTATGCTTCCGGTGGAATCATCATTCGCAATGTAGAAGAAAAGCAAATGATCAAAAATGTAAACTTTAATGCACTCACGATAAAAGTGGACAATAAAGTGGTAGATGAGGATTTGTACAATGGCGATATCGTGGTGGTGAACCCGATCAACCCGGGACTAAGTAATAAAGTGATCGTGAAGGGCGAAGTGGCATATCCCAATGTATACGAACTAAGAAAGGGGGATAGGCTCTTTGATATCATCAACCGTGCAGGTGGCATCAAGCCCAATGCTTATATCAACCGTGCATTTGTATATAAAGGTGCAGGGGATACCGCCAATTTACAATCCCAGAAAATTGATGTCAGCCTTCTTGACCTCAACAAAAATAACAACAGCGCAAATAACATTTTGATCGGTCCCAATGACATCATTGAAGTTATGAACAACAATAACTTCACAGACAGGCAATTTGTAAATATAGAAGGTGAAGTAAGAAAGCCGGGTAAATATCAGCGGTATGGTGGAATGACTTTGAAAGACCTGATCCTTTTTGCAAATGGTTTAAAACCTTCTGCAGAATTCGGGCGGATAGAAGTAGCCAGTGTAGTGGATATTGACTCTGCCCAAAAAGGATTAAAGCCAACAAAAACTGTTGTAAGAACCTATACGATACTGCCCAGCCTGGAGCTTGATTCAATTACAGGGACTGTGCAGTTAAAGCCATATGACCAGGTATTTGTAAGAAAAAACCCAACTTTTGAATTGCAGCAGAATGTACTGCTTGACGGGCAGGTAAAATATCCCGGTACCTATACCCGGTTAAGTCACAATGAAACTCTGTCTTCTTATATCATCAGGGCGGGCGGATTGAAAGAAAATGCAAATATAGGAGGGGCTATATTGTACCGCAATAAAAATACAGGGATCAGGCAAAGCCCGTTTGGCAAGCCCAATGCTACAAAATACATTAAGGATTCAACGGGCAGAATCGTTGACAGTGTTGTTTTTGATCCCTCGGAGCCGGTAAGCATAGACCTTTACAAGGCATTACGGTATAAAAGTTCCAAGTATGACATGGTATTACAGGAAGATGATATCGTTTTCATTCCGGAAATCAATCCTATTGTAAGTGTAAAGGGCGAAGTGCAGTCGCCCCTGAAAATATATTTTGATAAAGAGCATACCAAACTGCTCTATTACATAGATAAGGCGGGTGGATTTGCAGTGCGACCATGGAGAAAACGGATCTATGTAACCTATGCAGACGGGAAAAGCAGGAAAACCAAAAATTTTGGATTTTTCCATTTTTACCCGAGAGTGGAGGAAGGAAGTATTGTGGTAGTTCCATTAAAACCAGAAGGTAAAGCGTTTGGTGATTTTGCCACACAAATCTTTACAACAGCGGTACCAATTGTGATTGCAACTATTATTTCCCGGCACTTATAAATCATTGAAATCGTATAAAATTGAATACAACCGAATTAACAACCGCAATTTTTAACCGGCTCAGAAGGTTTAGGTTTATCATCATTACCGTAGCGGTGGTGTTTGCCTTGTTGCTGGCTATGTATGCTAAAAATACCCCGGTAACCTTAACTTCCAAATCAAGTATTTTTTCCCTGAGCAGCGGCAATGACAATCCCTCTGCAACGAATGCACTAAGCCTTATACTTGGTTCTGAATCGAACAAGAGCTTCAGCGATGAAACCTCCATCAATATCATTGAGCTGGCGCAAAGCCGTACAACACGGGAAGCAGTTGCATCGATCCGGGTTCCATCAATGGGAAATAAACCGATTGCGTCTTTGTTGGTGGATGACATCAATCATCACCTCGGCTGGATGGAAAAAGAGGCTGAACCACCCAAAAATCCGGAACAGTTAATCATATGGGGCGGAAGTGTTTTGAAAAATGGGATCACAGCCACCATCAATAAAAACAGCATGCTGGTATTAACTTATACAGGGAGAAGCGAACCGCTTGTAAAAGCCATTAGCTATGGTTTTATAGATAAGATCTCGCAATTCTACATCGATCTCAAAATTGAAAAGGCTAAACGTGACTTTGAATTTGCCACCAGCAAGGTAGATTCTCTCAGAAGGGTAATTGGCACAAAAGACTATATGCTGATTGCCATTGACAAGAGAACATTATTTACCAATACTGAAAAATTAGAGTACAGGGTACCGCATGAAAATTTGCTCGCCGATAAACAGATGATCCGCAGTCAATATGCACAGGCAGTCGCTAACCAGCAAAGTGCTGCATATAAGTTACAAAAGGCAACCCCCCTCATCAAAGTATTGGATAAACCGGAACCCCCATATGAAGTTCAAAGCAGGTCGGCCATTACTTACGGTGCCATCGGATTTTTTTTGGGTGCTCTTCTGGTGAGTGCGCTTGCGATCAGCGGCCTGGTATTGAAATTCATAAAGCAGGAAGCATCGAAAGCAATTTTTGGATCTTCATCTAAAACTACAAGTACTACCGCTTCTGTTTTATGATTTCCTGAACAACCATTTACTCATTTCACGGAAGGTCACTTTTTTACCATACAACAAAATTCCTGTGCGATAAATTTTTGCTGCCAGCATGGTGGTGAGAATAAATCCTGCTACGAGCGAAACCATCGAAAGTGCCAGCTGCCACAGTGGGACACCTCCCGATGGAATACGTGCCATCATTACGATGGAAGATGAAAATGGGATAATGCTTGCCCAGATGGCTATGGGTGTATCCGGTTTTGCTGCTGCTGCGGTCATGATGATAAAAGAAAGCACAATAGGCATGGTGATCGGCAGCATCAGGGATTGTGCCTCCTGCGGATCTTCATTCACCACACTGCCTACTGCGGCAAATAGGGAAGCATAAAAAAGATAACCTCCGATGAAATAAAAAAGAAAACATGGAATGATGAGTGCCCAGTTGGCCTGTACAAATGTGCTTTTCGCATTTAAAATATTTAATGCCATCGATTCATTACCCGCTGCGTTCATTGTATTGTTGATATTCTGAGCTTGCTGAATCGCATCATGTGTTACAAATACCGAGGCCAGTGAAGACAAGCCAATGATCAGAACTATCCAGATCAACAATTGGGTGATGCCTACAGCGGCAATACCGATTATTTTTCCGAGCATCAGCTGGAAAGGCCTTACTGAACTAATGATCACTTCAGCAATCCTGTTCATCTTTTCTTCCATTACGCCACGCATCACTGCGGCACCATAAATAAATAAGGTGATATAGATCAGTATCCCGCTTCCGAAGCCAATGCCATACGCGAGACCGGAATTCGATTGTTCGTTCCTGTTCCCCTTCCTGATCACCGGCCTGAAATTGTACATCTTTTCAACGTCAAGGTCATTGATGGAATCCAATACTTTTTTGTTGATATTTTTTTCAAGAAAGGCTTTGTTTCGCAATGCTGAATTTATTTGGTCCTTGATCTTGTCTTCTGCAACAAATCCGATGTTCTTATCAGAGACCAGCGAAATGGAATCATTGCGTGAATCAAAATTTTTTGGAATATTTAAAAAAGCGGTATAACCTTTCAATTTAAAATTTTCCATGTTAACGTCGCTGGTGTACTCATACCTGATGATATCATCACTGCGTAAATTATTCTTGAAGATGCCATTTGCATCATTTACTGCAATGGTTTGTTTATCCTGGCTTTTCATTGAAAAATAGGTTGAGGCTGCAATAAATCCTATAAAAAACAAAGGAAGCAGAATGGTGGAGAGGATAAAAGTTTTATTCCGCACTCTTGTCAGGTATTCCCGTTTTATGATCAGCCAGATCTTACCCATATCAATTACTTAGATGTTTAAATGCAATGTGTGTTCATGTCACTTCCTGGAACTGCCGTGAAATGGCAGTATCCTCCACTTTCTTTATGAAGATCTCATTCAACGTTGGCAAAATTTCGTTGAACGAAATGATGGATGCCTTTTGTTTTAAAAAATTTTCCAACACGGAAGAAGGGGTAAACCCATCATTGATTTTTACAATCAAATCATTTTCCTGCCTGCCCACCAATTCAAATGCGTTGCTGGTTACATCAGCAGGCAATTCATGAAAGCCGATCCGGAAATGGTTCTCCTTGCAATCCTGTTTAATTTGTTTAACACTTCCATCCAGGATTTTTTTTCCTTTGTTCATGAGAACGATGTGGTCACATATTTCTTCCACCTGTTCCATCCGGTGTGTGCTGAATATCACGGTGGTCCCGCTTTTGGACATCTTGAATATCTCTTCTTTGATGAGGTTGCTGTTCACGGGGTCAAGCCCGCTGAATGGCTCATCCAGGATCAGCAGTTTCGGCTGATGCAAAACAGTAGTCACAAACTGCAGCTTCTGGCTCATTCCTTTACTCAGGTCCTCTACTTTTTTATTCCACCAGCTTTGCATTTCAAACTTTATAAACCACTCCTTGATTTTGCTGATGGCCTCGCTGCGGCTCAAACCTTTTAACCGTGCCAGGTACAATGCCTGCTCCCCGATCTTCATTTTTTTATACAACCCTCTTTCTTCCGGCATATAGCCAATGCGGAATATGTCTTTTGTAACGTCAAATTTTTTCCCCTCAAAAATGATTTCTCCTGAGTCAGGATAAAATATCCCTGTGATCATTCGGAGTAAGGTAGTTTTTCCTGCTCCATTCGGACCCAATAAACCAAAAACACTCCCCTGCTCAATGCTGAAGCTGATGTCATCAACTGCTTTCTGCGTGGAATAATATTTTTTAAGGTGATGTAATTCCAGAATTTTCATACAAAAGATTTAATTGAACCCCGGATAAAAATACTATTTATAAAAAGATCAGGTATCACTTTTTAAAAATTGATGCCAGCTGAGTTGCAATTTTTTCGCCGTCCATTGCAGCACTCACGATTCCCCCTGCATATCCGGCACCCTCCCCACATGGATATAGATTTTTAATTTGAGGGTGGTGTAATTCTTCATTTCTTGGAATTCGTACCGGGGACGAAGTACGACTTTCAGTAGCCACCACCACTGCCTCATTTGTATAAAAGCTGTACCCTCCTGCATAGCTCTTCATTTTATTTCCAAAACTTTTAAATGCACGTTGAAGACTGCCGGAAATAAATTCAGGCAGAACTTCCTGCAGGTCGGAACTTTTGATGCCTGGCAGGTAAGAGCATGAGGGTAGTGAGGGTGAGACTTTATTGGCTACAAAGTCAATCATGCGCTGGGCGGGTGCAACAAAATTCCCCCCGCCGGCTGTGTAAGCTTTTTCTTCAATTATTTTTTGAAAATTCATCATTAGTAATGGTGATTCTGCGGTTTTACTTTTACCGCCTTTGTGGTTCTTGAAAAACAGGATGGCATCTGCAGGATGAACCTGCACCACCATTCCGCTGTTCGCAAAAAAGTTATTTCTCTTTGAAGGACTCCATCCATTTACAACCAGTTCCTGGTTATTTGTAGAAGCAGGGGCAATGATACCGCCGGGACACATGCAAAAAGAAAATACGCCGCGCGTATCCACCTGCTCAACCAGTCCATAAGTTGCGGGGGGTAAAAACTGGCTTGTAAAATTACTAATGTTATTTTTTTCAGCATCCGCATAAGAAATATGGTATTGAATATGGTCTATCAAACTTTGGGGATGTTCTACCCTTACCCCCAATGCAAAAGGTCTCGCTTCTATCAAAATTTTTTTATCATGCAGGATGGTAAAAATATCCCTGGCAGAATGCCCGGTGGCAACAATGTAAGCATCGGCTGTGAATGTTAAGTCGCCATCACATTTTACCCCTTTGATCTGATTTCCATCGGTGATGAAATCAGTCACTTTTTTTTCGAAAAGCACTTCACCGCCGCAAGCAATTATTTGCTCCCGCATGGAGGTGATGATCGCGGGTAATTTATTGGTTCCGATGTGTGGATGCGCATCGTATAAAATATTTTCACCGGCACCAAAATGAACGAATACATTCAATATGCGGTCAACGCTCCCGCGCTTACTGCTTCGGGTATATAATTTTCCATCACTGTACGTACCAGCACCACCTTCACCAAAACAATAATTGCTCTCAGTATTGATGATTCCCTGCTTGTTCAGGATTGCCAGGTCCCTTCTTCTTGCCCTCACATCTTTTCCTCTTTCAAGTATCACCGGCCTGATCCCCATTTCTACCAGCTTAAGTGCCGCAAAGATTCCTGCGGGGCCTGCACCTACGATGATAATCGTAGTTTTTGCCGAAGAAACATCCTGGTAATTGAATTGCTGGAGGGGACGCTTTTGAAAGGGTTCGTTGATGAAGGCATTTACCACCAGGTGAATTGAAATGGTACGTGCCCTTGCATCAATGGATCGCTTTATAATAGTATATCCGAAAATTTCATTCTCTTCAAACCCTGTTTCGGCTGCTATTGATTGCCTTACAATTGTGTAGTCTGCAGCTTCTGACGGATTGAGTGTAAGAGAAATTTCTTTTTGCATACGCTGTTGCCGGGGGTTTATCCCGGAGTGGTCGCGAATCAGGCTAATCAATGAATTGCCCTTCAGGTATGGATAACAGGATACAGTATCTTTTTCGATATTTTCTTAAAAGGGCAAGTCGTCTACTGTTTCAGTGGAGGCAGATGAAAATGTATCCAGGGGTTCAAGATGATCATCTTCGGATGCCGCACCTTTGCCGGACTGCAGGATCTGTTCTATTCTCCACGCGTCAAGGTTGGTAATATAATTTGTTCTGCCATCTTTTTCCCATTTACTTCCTTTGATGTTGAAGTGGACTTTTATTTCATCCCCTGGCTGTAACCTGTCGAGCATCAGGGTCTTATCCTGAACGCATTGAAATTTTACATAATTAGTGACCGTTCTGCCGGCAATGTCTTCAATTTTTTCTACCACAAACTCTCGTGTCTTAAAAGATTCGCTTCTTTGAATTGTGTCATACTTGGCTAGTAATCTGCCGGTTAAATCGTAACCCATATACTAAAGATTTATACTAAAGATATAGGAAAATATCCGTGGTCCCCGTTATCATGGAAAGCAAGATTTGCACAATAAAATCAGGAGAAAAATTGTTTTCCCCAAAGCCTTTCAAATTGTTGTACCTTTTATCGGTTCCCTAAATTTTATCGCGAATAAATAGTGTGGAAATTTTAAATTTTCGTAAAATGCCATACTGTCTTTTTAGGGAAAAAAACAAACGAATAAAAAATTTTTTTTTCAATAAATTATTTTGATATTCGCTGAGTTGCTTAAAAAAATTCTTCAAAAAAATCTCTTTGATAAATTTTTTTAAATCCCCAAAACGAATTTCTTAACTCAGTAAAATAAACTGGCCACCGACTAATGGATAAAGCTTGCGAAAAAGTTTGGCACAATTGTCTGAATATTATTAAAGATATAGTAGAGTGGCAGCATTTTAAAACTTGGTTTGAACCGATAAAACCTGTTTTGCTAAAAGAAAAAATTTTAACCATCCAGGTACCCAGTCAGTTTTTTTATGAGTATATTGAAGAGCATTATGTAAACTTGCTGGCCAAAACATTAAAAAGAGAATTGGGCAAAGAGGCCAGGTTGGAATACAGGATCATGGTGGACAGCGGCAATGGCAGTAACAAGCCTTTGATGATGAATATTCCGGGACACGGATTCAAATCATATTCAAATAACGAAATGGATTTTCCACTTGTCATAAATAACCCCGTTAAAAATCCTTTTGTTATACCGGGTTTAAAGAAAATGCAGATAGACCCGCAGTTAAATCCTGCTTATGTTTTTGATGCTTTCATTGAAGGGGATTGTAACCGGGTGGCAAGACGTGCCGGCAAAACAGTGGCCGAGAAGCCAGGATCAACATCTTTCAATCCATTGGTAATCTATGGCAGTGTGGGCCTGGGGAAAACGCACCTGGCGCAGGCCATTGGCAATGAGGTAAAAAGGATCCACAACAACAAAGTGGTCTTGTACGTAAGCTCTGAAAAATTCATCAATCAATTTGTAGATCACGGGCGTAATAATGCCATCAACGATTTTATACATTTTTACCAGCTGATCGATGTCCTGATCATCGATGATGTTCAGTTTTTTAACAGGGCTGAAAAATCGCAGGATGCTTTCTTTGCGATCTTTAACCACCTCCACCAGAGCGGGAAACAGCTGATCTTAACTTCAGACAAACCCCCTAAGGACCTGGAGGGAGTGCAGGAAAGATTGTTGAGCCGCTTCCGCTGGGGGTTGAGTGCTGATTTGCAGATCCCTGATTATGATACTAAAATCGAGATACTGGAGAAAAAAATGAAGAATGATGGTCTTGAAATGCCCAAGGAAGTGGTTAAATATATAGCCTATAATATCCAGAATAATATACGGGAATTAGAAGGGGCGCTGATCTCGCTCTTGGCACAATCTTCGCTAAATAAAAGGGAAATTGATCTTGAATTAGCCAAGAAAGTGTTACGAAACTTTATTAAATCATCCTCCAAAGAAATTACCATTGATACCATACAGAAAATGGTATGTGATTACTTTGATGTTCCATACGATAAGCTGTTGCAAAAAACCCGTAAACGTGAAATTGTTCAGGCAAGACAGATCAGCATGTTCCTTGCCAAGGCTTTCACAAAAAATTCTTTAAAAACCATAGGTGAACATTTTGGCGGAAGGGATCATACAACAGTTATTCATAGCTGCCAGACCGTTAAAGACCTTATGGATACCGATACCCTTTTCAAAGAAAGTGTGATTGAATTGCAACAAAAAGTTCAGCTTGCTGCCATGTAATAATTATTGGTAAAAGCTTATCAACTATAAATACTACAAAAAACACAGCAGCCATTTATCTGTAAACCCTCAATAATTAATAATTATTAATTAATAATTATTAAAACTCCCGATATTACCTTAACACCTTATAATTTATTTTAAATTTTGACTTTCAAACGTTACTTTTGCTGCCCTTAATATTCAGACTATTAGGAGAGGTGCCTGAGAGGCCGAAAGGAACGGTTTGCTAAATCGTCGTACGGGTTAAACTGTACCGTGGGTTCGAATCCCACCCTCTCCGCTCAGCGCTTGTTTTTTAGATCAGTAGTGTTAAAATAGTTTCGGGGCGTAGCGTAGCCCGGTCATCGCGCCACATTTGGGATGTGGAGGTCGCA
>JBDUCQ010000011.1:0-39669 GCA_040003385.1 Ginsengibacter sp.
AACATCCGTGAAAAAGGAACAACAGTGATATTAACCACGCATTATATGGATGAAGCTGAGCAGTTGTGCGACCGGGTAGCCATTTTGGATGAAGGGAAAATAATTGCCTTGAATTCTCCTGATAAATTAATTGATGAACTGGTGGCATCAGGCTTTGAACGGCCAAAGGTGACCAAGTCTGCGAACCTTGAAGACGTTTTTATTCACTTAACAGGAAAAGATTACCGGGAAGATTAGCTCGAAATATTTCAATCACATAAAAAAAAATCATGAAAACTATTGTTTTAATTATTTGTTGTGCATCGGCAGGATTTGCGGGGGCCCAAACTAAAAAGCCACCTGTAAGCACCAAACCGCAATCTGCGCTCTTAAGAAACGCATTGGATAGCTTTAGTTATGCAGTGGGGGTTGAAGGTGCGTCTTATTACAGGCAACAGGGAGCTCCTGTTTTGAATACCGAACTTGTAAAAAAAGCATTCGACGATGTGTATGCAAAAAAAACATTGCAAATTTCCACTGAACAAACCACGAAATGTATTCAACAAAATATGCAAAATTATATGTCACAAAAATTATCTACAGAAAAAGATGCCGGAAAAATTTTCCTGGCTTCTAATAAAAAGCGCCCTGGTGTAACCGAGCTGCCCAATGGACTTCAGTACGAAGTGATCACACAGGGCACAGGCAATAAGCCCCAGGCCACGGATACAGTTAAAGCACACTATCGCGGCACACTCATCAGTGGAGTTGAATTTGATAATTCATACAAGCGTGGGGAACCTCTTCAAATACCCGTAAATGGAGTCATCGCAGGCTGGACACAAGCCCTGGAAATGATGCCTGTGGGGAGCAAGTGGAAATTGTTCATTCCTTCCGACCTCGCTTATGGCGACAGGGGAGCCGGGGGAGTGATACCCGGTGGAGCTACACTCATCTTTGACATTGAATTGCTTGACATCATAAAAAAATAACAATGGGCATGGAGACAGATTTACGGTACCCAATCGGTAAAGTTGAAGAACAGCCGAATTCAAATGTCAGCGGCTTTGATGAAGGAGTAAAATCAATATACCTCAAAGAAATAGAAATGTGCCCGGCTTTATTGGAAAATTCCATTCTGAACCTGGACGAGGTTGAACTGGATACTCCTTACCGGCCGGGAGGGTGGACGGTGAAACAAGTGATTCATCATGTTGCAGACAGTCACATGAATGCATACATACGCTTCAAGCTTGCGCTCACAGAAGACAATCCTACTATTAAGCCATATGATGAAGCTTCCTGGGCTGAATTGAGCGATGCTCATAATTTACCTATGAATATTTCATTAACATTGCTGCATGCGCTCCACGCGAGATGGGTCGAAATTATGCGAAATATGAAGGAGGCTGAATGGATGAGGACGGTTTTTCATCCCGAACAAAAACGTGAATTAACATTGTGGCAAATGCTTAGAAGCTATGCATGGCATGGGAAGCATCATGTGGCGCACGTTACATCGCTGAAAGAGCGGATGGGTTGGTAGCAATTGTAAATGTACATTTTAACACTTTCAATATTTGTATGAACTGGAAAACACTTACGTCGGAATACATTACTGATAAAAATTATTTTCGTGCGAGGAAGGATAAGTGTGAAACTCCTGGAGGAAAAATTGTACCTGAATATTATGTGGTAGAACTCGATCCCACACTTTGTGCCCTGGCAATTACTGATGATGAAAAAGCAGTCATGATCAGGCAATACCGTCATCCTTTAGGCAAAACCCTATTGGAAATACCCGGGGGTTTTGTTGACAAAGATGAAACACCTGAAAAGGCCATTGCTCGTGAGCTTCTTGAAGAAACCGGTTATGAATTCAGCAGGTACGAATACCTGGGCGAAGTCGCGGCTAACCCGGGTGTGCTCTCGAATTTTACCAAGCTTTATCTTGCCACCGGTGGAAAAAAGGTTGCTGTTCAAAAGCTCGATCTAAATGAAGACATTCGTGTTGAACTGGTACCACTCGACGATCTGACGAATTTGCTGTTGCAAAATAAAATTGTTCAGTCCCTGCACACGAATTGCATTTTTTATGCACTGCTGAAAATGGGAAAAATCAGGATCAGCCGGTAAGTTTTTTTTCTGTTTCAAGATTTACTTCGCCGACTACAAATACACTTCCGCAAACAATGATTAGATCGTCTTTTGAAGCATTTGCAATGGCAGTGTGAATTGCCATGTTTACGTCTTCATATTTTTCACCTTTCAGGTGGTGCTTTTGTGCTTTCATCAGTAATTCGCCGGCGGGTAATGCCCTTGGGATATGAGCATTTGTAAAATAATAGCGGGCCTCTTTCGGGAACAGGGATAATATCTTATCAGCATCTTTGTCACTTACTATTCCAAATACTATATTCAATTGGTTGTAAGTATATAGTGTAACTTGATTCAACATTTGCTTTATACCATCTTCATTGTGCGCCACGTCCAGTACTACTAATGGCGATGAATGAATAATTTCCCATCTTCCATGAAAACCAGTTAGCTTTTTTACTTGACTAAGTGCATGCCTGGCAACACCATCGGGTATATCAAAAGCGGATTTATTTATTTCATCCAGGCAGGTTAATACGGTACGCAGATTGTACTGTTGATAAATTCCTGTAAGGTCCAGTACGTAGGATCTTTGCTCTGTGCTTTTAATATTTTCAATTTCAATTTCAAGCGTGTTGTTTTTTAGAGTAGAACGCATGAGTTGATATTCATGTTCCGAGAAAATGATGGGCGAATTGCATTCGCGGGCTTTTGATATAAATACAGATTTGGTTTGCGACAAAGTTTCACCGATCACAACTGGAACATTTTTCTTTATAATACCTGCTTTCTCAAAAGCGATTTTTTCAAGGGTATCGCCAAGAATATTAACATGGTCAAAACCTATATTCGTGATCACACTCAATTCCGGGGTGATCACGTTGGTGCTGTCCAGCCTGCCTCCGAGACCGGTTTCTATAATGGCGATGTCGGTTGCTTCATCGGCGAAGTATTTCAGGGCCAGTACCACAGTGAATTCAAAAAAGGAAGGCTGAATCCTTTCGGAAGTACTTTTCATTTTTGCAACAAAATCTACCACGTAGTTTTTAGGGATCATCCTACCATTTATTTTGATCCTCTCCCTGAAGTCTTTTAAGTGTGGTGAAGTATATAGCCCGGTTTTATAGCCAGCCTCCTGGAACACAGCAGCCAACATATGGCTCGTGGATCCCTTGCCGTTAGTACCGGCAATATGAATAGTTTTAATCTTTTGTTGGGGGTCTCCCGCTTCTTTGCACAACAATACCGTATTGATAATATCTTTTTTGTATGCAATGGCACCACTTTTACTGAACAATGGCAGCCTGGTAAAAAGATAGGTTAATGTTTGCTCATAATTCATAATAGAACTACAAGATACGGCGATCATTTTCTCATTGGAAAAACGATGTGCTTTGCGGTTAGCTTTTTAAAATAAAATTAAAAAGAATGGTGCCTGCCTCTTCATCATTCGGGCCTGGCGGGAATTTTAGTTGCCGTGCTTTTTCGAGGGCAATAGAACGTAACGAGGAATTTGCAGTGGTGGTTCCACGGGCGATAGCTGCAGCGGTTACAGTGCCGGCTGCATTTACCTTTATATCTACATAGATCTTTGCATTCTCATTAAATTCATCCTGCATGGAAGGAAAATGAGTGGGTTTCCTGCCGGAGAGACCTCTTATGATGCTTACACCGCTTCTTCCTCCAGGACTGTTTCCATAAGAATCAGGTTTCCCATCCGGGCTGCCTGCGTCTCCGTTCCCGTTTTTAGCTCCCTGGTTGCGATATCCATTGTCTTGTGTTGCTCCGTTTCCGCCGGTTCCATTTGCGCCTTTATACAAAGGCAACTTTAATTTCGGAGGGGCAGGTGTAGGATTAATAATGGGGGCAACATTGGCAGATTTAACAGGCCTGGTATAAGTTTCTTTGGCGATGTCTTTAGCGTCCTCTTTCGTTTTAAGCGGTTTGGTAACAGGAGCCGCTTCATCATCTTTTTCATCAGCCCGGATGTCTTTGGTGGGTTCCTGGGTAGCCGTGTAATTTTTTGCGGCTGTGTTGGCCGGTTTTATTTCTGGTGCCGGATCACCCTTTACCAAAGGCTGAACGTTACCCATTCCCTCCAGTTCATTTCCCAGGTTTATTTCGATCAAATCCTGTGCGATCGGGGAGGGCGGTACCTGCAATGGCCATGTATATAAAATGGCGATGAGTAAAAAAAGGCCGCAAATAATGGTGGTATAGCTAAAGGCCTTTGTATTTTTTTTTATTTCAAAACTATCTGTCATAAATGGGTGAGATACCATGAAAAATGATACTGCCAAATTAGTATATAAAAATAAATCAGGCTGTATGGGATGTGTTAAAACTATCCCGGCCTCACCCGATCCTTCTTAATACAAAGGTTGGTAAAATTGTAAGTATGACTGCAATGAGCCACCATCTTTTGGTGACGTAAGCCCTTTTTCTTTTACGACTGATGGCCTCAAAAATTTGTGAGGCTGCTTTTTCAACCGGTGCAACCCAGAACTTATTGCCTTTTGCCAGGCTGGTATTCACAAAGCCCGGCTGTATATCAGTGACACTAATTTTCCTGTTTAATTTTCTGGCTTTCAGGTAAAGTCCCTCCATGTAAATACTTTCATAAGCTTTGCTTGCGCTATAGGCAGGGGCATGCCCATTGCCACGGGTAGACGCAATTGAGGAGATGCAGGCTATTTGTCCATGCTGCTGGTTCAACAGGTAATTAAACGCATAACTGGTGATCTCCACAAAGCCGTTCACATTTACGGCAGTTGTTTGTTTTTCAATTTCCCAATCCAGTTCCTTGCTTACTTCACCATAACCACTGCAGTAAACAATGATATCCACACCCTCTAATTTTTCGATCAGGTTCCGCAGGTGAACAATGTTCTCATTGCCCGTAACATCGAAACATTCAAACACTATATGATCAGGAAATTCCTTTTGCAAAGATTGTAACAATTCTAGGCGCCTTCCGGAGACGCCAACAAAAAATCCCTGGCGGGCATAGATCTTTGCCAGCTCCCTTCCAATGCCGGAAGTAGCTCCGATAATGACCACTTTTTTACGGGGAGTTTTCAAAAAAATATTTAGGTTGAATTGAAATTTTATTTTGATTCTTTAGGCGTTGATGCAATTCTTTCGCCAAATAACAAACTTCCAATCCGGATCATATTGCTCCCTTCACCAATGGCGGTTTTGTAATCCGCTGTCATTCCCATGCTTAAAATAGAAAAATTACAATTTGAAAAATTTACATCAGCAAACCTTACGAATAATGATCTCAGGGTCGCAAACTCCTTCCTTATTTTTACATCATCGTCTGTAAAAGACGCCATGCCCATTAGTCCTGAAATTTTGATATGAGAAAATTTTTGTAAGCGGCCGGTAACAGTAAATAATTCCTCCAGCTCTTGCGTGCTGAAACCGAATTTTGTTGATTCATCCGAGATGTGCACTTGTAAAAGACATTGGATGACCCTGCCGTTTTTTTCACCCTGCTTATCCAGTTCCGTCAATAACTTTATACTGTCTACACTTTGCACCAGGTGAACAAAATCAACCACCATCTTTGCCTTATTTGTTTGCAGGTGACCGATAAAATGCCACCGGATGTCGTTTGGTAATTTTTTTATTTTGTCCTGAAGTTCCTGTACATAATTTTCTCCAAAATCCCTTTGGCCCAGGTTGTACAGCTCCATGATCTCTGCGGATGTTTTTGTTTTGGAAACTGCAACAAGCGTTGCTTTCCCCCGGATTTCCGCGAGGAGTTTTTTATAATTTTCAGTGATACTCATGTATAAAAAGCAGAATTGGGGGAAAATTATTTCAGTATTCCACGGCTGATTACGATACGTTGCATTTCACTCGTACCCTCATATATCTGGGTGATTTTTGCATCGCGCATCATGCGTTCAACGTGATATTCTTTCACGAATCCATAACCTCCGTGTATCTGAACGGCTTCGGTGGTTGTCCACATCGCCGTCTCACTCGCGAAAACTTTTGCCATGGCTGCACTCACCGTATAATCTTTTTTTTGATCTTTTTCCCACGCTGCGTTGAAACAAAGCAAACGGGCAGCTTCTATTCTCGTAGCCATATCCGCAAGCTTGAACTGGATGATCTGGTGGTGACTGATCTCTTTGCCGAATGCTTTTCTTTGTTTGGAATAATCCAGGGAACGTTCATAAGCACCAGATGCGATCCCCAAAGCCTGGGATGCAATGCCAATACGTCCGCCAGATAAAGTTTTCATTGCAAACACAAACCCGAATCCATCTTCTCCAATCCTGTTTTCTTTCGGCACTTTTACATCATTGAATAAAATGCTGTGTGTATCACTGCCACGGATCCCGAGCTTATTTTCTTTGGCACCCACCGACACCCCTGGCCAATCTCTTTCCACGATAAAAACATTTATGCCCCTGCTTTTTTTTGCAACATCTGTTTGGGCAATTACCAGGTAAGTGGAGGCTGTGCCTCCATTGGTGATCCAGTTTTTTGTGCCGTTCAGCAAATAATGGTCTCCCTTCTCTTCCGCGGTGGTTTGTTGGGAACTTGCATCACTTCCTGCTTCTGGTTCACTTAGTAAAAATGCGCCGATGTGGAGTTTCCCGTCTTTACGGCCCTGGGCAAGCGGGAAAAGATATTTATTTTTTTGATCTTCCGTGCCAAATGCTTCAAGTCCCCAGCATACAAGGCTATTGTTGACACTCATGCAAACACTAACACTTGCATCTACCTTGCTGATCTCTTCCATGGCCAGTACATAGCTGATGGTGTCAAGCCCGGATCCACCGTATTTAGGATCTACCATCATGCCCATGAAACCAAGCTCGGAAAGTTTCATGGCCTGCTCGTAAGGAAATTTTTGAAGTTCATCACGTTCAATTACACCTGGGAGGCATTCATTCACTGCAAAATCTTTTGCAGCCTGCCTGATCATCTGGTGTTCTTCTGTAAATTCGAATTCCATAAATGGTTATAATCGGCAAACATACACATTTGATGTAGCAAGGATTATTTATTTGAGGATGGTGTGGGCTGATCATAGCAAATAAAAATTCATCGGCAGGAAAAATCCTATATTTGCAGCGGCAAGTCTTATACGACCAGCTCCTGTTGAACTCCCCCAGGATCGGAAGGTAGCAAGGGTAAATGGTTGAGCGGTGCGATGTAAGTAACTTGCCATTTTTTTTTACTTCACGCTCCTCCTATTGTTGAAAACCATCAAACATATTTTCAGTTTTCAAGTTGTAGATATTGATTTGTACTGGCAATCGTTATTTTTGTTTATTCTCGGATTCGCGAGTACTAAACCGAAAAATTTTCACGGCAATGATCCTTTATATGCCGAAAATGAATACGCTACAATAATATATTATAAAACTTCAAGTAAACCCATTTAATTAATTGTAAATCAAATAATATGAAATTTTTTATAGATACTGCCAACCTCGATCAAATCAGGGAAGCCAATAAACTAGGTATCCTTGATGGGGTTACCACCAATCCAACCCTGATGTCTAAAGAAGGGATCAAAGGACAGGAAGCGGTGTTTAACCATTATAAAACTATTTGTGAAATTGTGAATGGTGATATCAGCGCCGAAGTAATTTCTACGGAATTCAAAGCCATCATTGAAGAAGGAAAAAAACTGGCAGCCATTCATAAAAATATCGTGGTGAAAGTTCCAATGATCAAAGACGGGGTTAAAGCCATTAAATGGTTTACCGACAATGGGATCAGGACCAACTGCACACTTGTTTTTTCTGCAGGCCAGGCGATACTCGCGGCCAAAGCAGGTGCCTTGTATATTTCTCCGTTCATTGGAAGGATCGATGACAGTGGCTGGGACGGGATGGAATTGATTCTCCAGCTCGCACACATTTTCGATGTCCAGGGTTATGACGCACAAATTTTGGCAGCCTCTATCCGCTCACCCAATCACATTATCAAGTGTGCTGAGGCCGGCGCTCATGTAGTTACATCGCCGCTTGAATCGATTCTCGGATTGCTGAAGCACCCGCTCACAGATATCGGGCTGGCTAAATTTTTAGAAGACGCAAAGAAATCCGCATAACTCTTATATTATTTATTATTGACTATTGTGTTAAAACTGTAGATATCTGGCAATAATTAATAATTAATAATCAATAATTTACCTCTTTAACTTCCTTTTATTCTTTGTTTTGCTTTTGGATTCTTTCATATCACGCAGAATTTCATCTGCGGTCTTCAGCTTTTCATCATCTTCTTTTTTCTTGATGGCCATGGTAAATTCTTTCGAAACCGAAGGGTTCTTTTTGAGTGTGACCTTAATTGATATTTTCTCCTTTTTGAAATCTTTCTCTACAAATAGCATATTGCCATAGAACCTGCCATCACTTGCCCAAAAGATAATTTCAGTAGTGTCGAGGGGTGTATAAGTTTTATCCGCTAAAAGCCCGTCGACATTAATGTAATTATACGTGCCCTTTTTAAGGCTGTCTGTATATAGGTTTACAAAAATATTTTCGATCTTCTGGGCCTTTGCATAAAAGGAAACGGACAAGCATATGAGCGTGAGAATTTTTTTAGAACTGATCATTTGCATAAAGATGGAAAATTGTATGCCAAAGTTGCACTTGTAATCTGGAACAAGCTCTCACGATAAATTGAACTGAACCTGAAATAAATTTGCATAAATAAAAATTTGAGTCCATATTTGCAATATCAATGTACAATCTGGATACATATAACAGCTGGTGGCCGTCAATCAAATGATGTGCCGCTTTGCGTATTTGTGTATTTATAAATAACCAGGCCCCGGCACACTCGCCGGGGTTTTTATTTGTATGGCAATGAAGAAAATTGAATTATCAACGGGCTTTAATAAGCTATTGGCGGATGTATACACTCCGGTAGGGATCTACCTTCGGGTGAGGGATCGTTTTCGTGATACGATATTATTGGAAAGTACAGATTTCCATGCAGGTGAAAATAGTTTTTCTTTTATAGGCATCAACGCAATCGCAGGCATAGAAGTAACCAACCTGAATGAAATTGAATTTAAACTGCCCCTGCAAAAACCGGAAAAAATAAAAATATCTGATACCAAAAAGGTGCCTCAATTGTTATGGGAGTTCATGCAGCGTTTTGAAGTAAAAGACCAGGCACCGGGCCCGATAAAAATTGCACAGGGCTTATTCGGTTATACATCTTACGATGCAGTACAGTTTTTTGAGAATATTAAATTGCAGTCTTCGAGGGTTACTACAAAGACGCCCATACCACTGATTCGCTACCGCTTATACCAGTATGTGATCGCCATCAATCATTTTAAAGATGAGCTGTTTATTTGTGAGAATAGGATGCCGGGCCTTGAAAGTGAGATTGAAATTGTGGAAAGTTTGATCAAAAGCAAAGATGTTCCTGTGTACCCTTTTAAAACAAATGGTATTGAGAAATCCAATTTAAAAGATGAAGAATATATCGACATGGTAAAAAAAGGGATTGCCAGTTGTCATCGTGGTGATGTTTTTCAAATAGTGATGAGCCGCAAATTTGAACATGCTTTCATGGGTGATGAGTTTAATGTATACCGGGCTTTGCGCAATGTGAATCCTAGTCCTTATTTATTTTATTTTGATTATGGTGACTACAAGCTGATGGGAAGCAGCCCCGAAAGCCAACTGATCATCAAGGATAATAAAGCCGTCGTTCACCCGATCGCCGGTACTTTTAAAAGAACGGGTGATGATTTGATTGATCATGAGTTGGCAGAAAAACTTTTAAAGGATAAAAAAGAAAATGCCGAGCATGTAATGCTGGTTGACCTTGCACGGAATGACCTGAGCAGGATGTGTGAAAATGTAATTGTTTCGCAGTTTTCTAAGATCCAGTTTTATTCGCACGTGATCCATATGGTGAGTGAAGTGACAGGGATTGTAAAAAAGGGAACCAATCCCTTTGAAATGATTGCAGTTACTTTTCCTGCAGGTACCTTGAGTGGTGCGCCAAAGTACAAAGCGATGCAGCTCATTGATGCAACTGAAGCCTCTGCGAGAAGCTATTATGGAGGTTGTATAGGTAGCATTGGTTTCGACGGGAGCTGTAACCATGCAATTATGATCCGTACATTTTTGAGCAAGAACAATACACTGATTTACCAGGCGGGCGCAGGTATAGTGGCCGTATCAGATCCCGAAAGTGAATTACAGGAAGTAAACAATAAATTAAACGCTCTCAAAAAAGCAATTGAGCTGGCAGAAACTATATGAAGATCCTCATATTCGACAATTACGATTCGTTCACTTACAACCTTGTTCACCTGGTTGAAAAAATTATACCGGGTAAGGCCGATGTTAGGCGCAATGATCAAATTACCCTGGAAGAAGTTGGTTTGTATGATAAGATCATTTTATCCCCGGGTCCCGGTCTGCCGGTAGAAGCCGGGTTGTTGCTGCCTTTAATAAAAAAATATGCCCCTGTAAAATCCATACTGGGAGTGTGTTTGGGCCACCAGGCGATTGCTGAAGCCTTCGGCGGAAAGCTGATAAACCTTGACACAGTTTTTCATGGTGTCGCTACCAGCTGCACCCTATCTACTGTGGATTGCCGGCTTTTTACAGGATTGCCTTCTACTATAGAAGTAGGCAGGTACCATTCATGGATCGTAAGCAATGAAAATTTTCCGGGCGTATTAGAAATAACTGCAAAGGATGAGAACGGGTATATTATGGGCCTTCAACATAAAAACTTTGATGTGCAGGGCGTTCAGTTTCATCCTGAAAGCATACTGACACCAGATGGAGAAAAAATTATGAGAAACTGGTTAAAGAGCGGCTAAAGACGAAGTGATTATGAAAAAAATTCTTTCTTTTTTATTTGAGCACAAAACGCTTTCCCGGGAAGCGGCAAAAGATGTATTGGTAAACATTTCCAGGGGAATGTACAACGAAAGCGAGATCGCTTCCTTCACTACGGTATATCTTATGCGAAGCATCACCATTGAGGAGCTTCAGGGTTTCCGGGACGCATTGATCGAACTCTGCATACCTGTCTCTTTCGATGGAGAAGCAGTGATCGATATTGTTGGTACGGGTGGAGACGGTAAAAACACGTTTAATATTTCAACGTTGAGCTGTTTCATTGTAGCCGGCACAGGCAATAAAGTGGCCAAGCATGGAAATTACGGCGCGTCATCAGTAAGCGGCTCCAGCAATGTGATGGAGCAATTGGGTTACCGTTTTACCAACGATAATTCTACTCTCAAGGCTCAGCTCGGATGTTCAAATATTTGTTTCCTCCACGCCCCACTTTTCCATCCTGCATTAAAGATTGTAGCTCCCATCCGTAAGAACCTTGGAATACGCACCTTTTTTAATATGCTTGGTCCGCTAGTAAACCCATCCCAGCCGGGGTATCAGCTGATCGGCGTTTACAGCCTTGAAATGGCGAGGATCTATAATTACCTGCTGCAGCAAACCAATGGAAAGTTCACCATCATTCACGGTCTTGACGGGTATGATGAAATTTCTTTGACCAATGATACCAAAGTGATCACACCGGCAGGAGAACAAATATTAACTCCGGAACAACTAGGTAAAAGATCAGTAAGTGCGCAGGATATTTACGGAGGCAATTCGGTGGAAGCCGCCGCGAAAATATTCATGCAAATATTAAAGGGCGATGGAACATGGGCGCAAAACGCGGTGGTTCTGGCAAACGCCGCAATGGCATTGCACGGTACCGGGAAGTATGAAAATTACGGAGCTTGTTATGAAATGGCGGTGAATAGCCTGGAAAGCAAAGCGGCATTATATTGTTTAGAAAAACTAGTAGCCTGATACCAATGAATATATTAGACACAATCATTGCCAAAAAAAGAGCCGAAGTAGAGCGCACTAAGCTTACCAAAAGTGTAGCTGATCTTGAAAAAGGGCCTTTCTTTAAAAATGAAACCCTTTCATTTGCCGCCTCGTTATTGCGTACCGATAAAACGGGAATCATTGCAGAATTTAAAAGAAGGTCTCCTTCAAGGGGAGCAATCAATGAATTTTCTTCAGTTACCGAAGTAACAAAAGCATATACAAAATATGGAGCCAGTGCCATTTCTATTCTTACGGACAATGAATTTTTCGGAGGTTCGCTGGCTGATCTCCTGGAAGCAACAGTGAATGAAATACCACTGCTGAGAAAAGATTTTATGATTGATGAATACCAGCTGATCGAATCAAAGGCCTTTGGTGCAGAGGTGATCTTACTGATAGCTTCGTGCCTTAGCTTAGAGGAATCAAAACATCTCGCTGCCTTCGCGAAAAATATCGGGCTCAACGTTTTACTGGAAATACACAGTGAAGATCAGCTGGAATACATTTCTGAAGATATTGATGTAGTGGGCGTGAACAACAGGGATCTCAAAACATTTATTGTGGATGTGAATCATTCTGTGAGGCTTGCCGGAAAGATACCAAAGAACAAAATAAAAATTTCAGAGAGCGGGATAGACAATGTCGAAACAATAAAATTATTAAGGGACAACGGGTACAACGGATTCCTGGTTGGTGAAAAGTTCATGCGTGAAAATGAACCCGGGCAGGCATTTAAAAACTTTTCTGACGCATTAATGGAACAAAAATGAAATTCAAGGTTTGTGGAATTACTCAGATTGAGCAGCTCAACCAATTGGATGCATTGGGTGTGGATTATGCCGGGTTGATCTTTTATTCGAGGTCGGTTCGTTATGTCCTGAATAAATTGCGCAGTGAGGACGTGAGAAGCCTTGATCTATCCTTACAAAAGGTCGGGGTTTTTGTAAATGCGTCAGAAGAAGATATCCTGTCACAGGTGGAATTGTATGGATTGGATATTGTTCAGCTGCATGGAGATGAAACACCTGCCTTTTGCAATCACATCAGTCACCATGTGAGTGTGATCAAAGCATTCCGGATCACACAAAAAAATGAGCAGAACATTGACTGGATGGTAAAGCCATACGAGGAATTCTGTGACTACTATTTGTTCGATACCAATCGTAAGGGCGCATACGGTGGAACGGGGGAAAAATTTGACTGGGAGATTTTAAAACGAAATAAAATCCACAAAAATTTTTTTTTAAGCGGGGGAATTGGTATCGATGATATCGAAAGAATTAAAAATTTTGAACATCCATTTTTTTTTGCAATTGACATCAACAGCAGGGTAGAAGTGGAGGATGGTATCAAAGACATCCCGCTGGTATCTGAATTTGTAAATGAGCTGTCAACAAAGTAATTGTATGATACAGATCAGGAAGGCAACAGAAGCTGATTTGCCAGGCATGCTGGAGATCTATAATGACATCATTTGCAACACCACTGCAGTTTATGATTATGAACCCCAGAGCATCAGCGTGCGAAAGAACTGGTTTGCAGTAAAACATGCAGCCGGGTTTCCTGTTTTTGTAGTCGAGGCGGATGGATTGGTTATAGGCTTTGGATCAATTGGTCCATTCCGGAATTGGGCAGCTTATAAATATTCGGTAGAGAATTCAATTTATGTGTCAGCAGCCCATCGTGGCAAAGGAGCAGGAAAATTGTTACTGCCCTATCTGATCGAAAGTGCCTCGGAAATGAATATGCATACGATCATCGCAGGTATCGATGATAGCAATACCTCAAGCCTGCGGTTGCACAAGAGTTTTGGATTTGAAGAGGTTGCCAGTTTTAAACAGGTAGGGTATAAGTTTAACAGGTGGCTCAACCTTAAATTTTTACAATTGATATTGCCAACACCTTATCACCCAGAATAATAAATATTCCAACTCATGAATAATTTCAACAATGAACATGAATAATCTGGTATCAACCTCTGAGTGGGCTGTAAACGACCATGGGTACTATGGCGAATTTGGCGGTGCGTTCATCCCGGAGATGTTAGTCCCGAACGTTTCAAACCTTCAGGAGAATTATTTAAATATCATCAGCGACAAATTTTTCAGAAATGAGTTTGAGCAGCTCCTGAGGGATTATGTTGGCCGGCCAACACCTCTTTTTTTTGCAGCAGGATTGAGCGCAAAATATGGAGCAAAAATTTATTTAAAAAGAGAAGACCTGTGCCATACGGGTGCTCACAAGATCAACAATACAATCGGCCAGATCTTACTGGCGGAGAAGCTGGGTAAAAAAAGAATCATTGCAGAGACGGGTGCAGGGCAGCATGGAGTTGCTACCGCTACTGTTTGTGCACTCAAAGGTTTGGAATGTATTGTGTACATGGGTTCAAAAGATATAGAGCGGCAATCGCCGAATGTAGCGAGGATGAAGATGCTGGGCGCAACTGTTGTGCCTGCAACAAGCGGCAGCAAAACACTGAAAGACGCCACCAATGAAGCCATCAGGGACTGGATCAATCATCCCGATGATACACACTATATTATTGGAAGCGTGGTAGGGCCGCATCCATATCCGGACATGGTTGCCAGGTTTCAAAGCGTGATCAGCGAAGAGATCAGGAAACAATTGCTGGATATTACCGGCAATGAACTACCTCAATATGTTTTTGCATGTGTAGGCGGCGGCAGCAACGCAGCCGGGGCGTTCTATCATTTCCTGGATCACCCGGCGGTAAAGCTGGTGGCGGTGGAAGCGGCAGGAGAAGGAATTCATAGCGGTAAAACAGCCGCCACTACTCAATTGGGTAAGCCGGGGATATTGCATGGCAGTAAAAGTCTCGTGATGCAAAATGATGATGGGCAGGTTACCGAGCCCCATAGCATTTCTGCAGGACTTGATTATCCAGGCATAGGCCCGCTTCACGCACACCTTTTCAAAAGTCGGCGTGCCATATTTTTAAGTGCGACTGATGATGAAGCAATAAAGGCGGCATTTGAGTTGGCAAAACTGGAAGGGATCATTCCCGCATTAGAACCGGCACATGCATTATTTGCACTGTCCAGGATAAATTTCAAACCCGATGATGTGGTAGTGGTGAATCTCAGTGGACGGGGCGATAAAGACCTGGCGACCTATATGAAGTATATTTCGGAATAGCATGGTCAACGGTCCACAGTCGACGGTCCACAGCCGAGTACGCAGGACTAATCATTGTCTTTTGAGCGGAATGTTTTGCTTTTTGTCGACCGCGGCCTTAATTAAAATTATTCTTTGAGCAGAATATTCTGCTGTGGACTGCCGACTGTCGACGGTGGACTGAATTAAACTCAAAACATGAACAGGATTGAAAATTTATTTGCGGAAAAGAAAAATAATATCTGTAACATTTATTGCACTGCGGGTTTCCCACATTTGAACAGCATAAGAGAAATACTGGATGCCCTTCAGAAATATGGAGCAGATATGGTGGAAGTTGGAATCCCATACAGCGATCCAATTGCTGATGGACCCGTGATCCAGGCGAGTAATGAAATTGCACTGCAAAATGGAATGAACATACAAAGGTTATTTGAGCAATTGAAGACTGTAAGGAACAAAATTCATCTTCCGTTATTGTTAATGGGGTACCTGAACCCGGTTATGCAATTTGGTTTGGAAAAATTTTGCAGGATGGCTAAGGAGACCGGAGTGGATGGAGTGATCCTTCCCGATCTTCCCCTTTATGAATTTGAGACAGAATACAGGGAACTTTTCAAATCACACGATCTTGATTTTATTTTCCTTGTCACACCTGAAACCCCCGACGAGCGCATCCGGAAAATTGATCTTTTGAGTACTGGGTTTATATATGCAGTTTCAGCATCTGCAACCACGGGCAATACCAATTCAATGAGTACCCAGACGGCATATTTTAAACGGTTGCAGCAAATGAACCTGAAGAATAAAATCCTCGTAGGTTTTGGAATACGGGATAAAGAAACTTTCATGGAAGCATGTAAGTACACAAACGGGGCAATTATCGGCAGCGCTTATATCAAGGCACTCCAGTCGGCAAATAGCATAGAAGTGGGCACCCGTGAATTTCTTCGTAAAATATTAAGCTAGAAGCAACCTTTTTGACGAAGAATTTATCTCCATAAAACAAACTAAATTTGGGCTTATTAAATTGAATCAATGATGAGAATTTTTATTTTACTTTTTATATTTCCCTTTTTTGTAAATGCCCAGGCTAAAAAAACCAGGATTAAGACAGATCAAACGGTTGTTAAAACAATGGATAAGGGTGATGGTTTTTTGATTACCGGCAATGTAACAGGTTACGCGGATGGGACTGCTGTTTCTTTTCTAAACCAGAAAACAGGTGCGCCCGAACAGCAAGCTGTAATTCAAAATGGAAAATTTACCATCAGGGGGAAAATGGATGAACCAGGTTTCAGAGGGATGATGTTTGCGAACACTCAACCAATTGTGGCACTGTTTCTTGACAATAGTTTGGTGAAAATTAAGGGTACCAAAGATGCATTGGATAAGTTGGTGATCACGGGCTCACCCTCCCACGATGAGTATTCATTGTATACCGGATCAATAAGGCCTTATGAAAAAATCTTTTCAGCAGATGCAGAATATGATTCTGTTTCATTTGCGAAGGTGGCAGAGATCAGCACTGACTTTGTAAAAAAATATCCAGCTTCATATGTAGCGCCTTTGGCCATAATAAGGTTGTACCAGGCAACCCAGGATGGAAACGCGGCCGAAAAGCTGTACACATTGTTGTCTTATCCGGTTAGAGCGAGTTCACTCGGGATGTACGCCAATCAACAGATACAGGAATCAAAAATAAATCCAATTGGATCTGTCATCGATGAATTCTCACAATCAGATACTTCCGGTAACCCTCTGAAAATCTCTTCGTTACGGGGCAAATATGTGTTGGTTGATTTTTGGGCAAGTTGGTGCAGGCCATGCAGAATGGAAAATCCGAATGTAGTTGCGGCTTATAATAAATTCAAAAATAGCAATTTTACAGTCCTGGGAGTTTCACTCGACAAAGCCAAGCCAGCATGGGTGGAAGCAATCAGAATGGACAATCTTGCATGGAATCACGTAAGTGACCTGCAGGGATGGCAAAATGCGGTGGCACTGCAATTCCATATTGCCAGCATACCGCAAAATTTATTATTAGATCCGTCTGGCAGGATTATCGGAAAAAATCTTCGCGGCCCGCTTCTGACAAGCAGGTTGTCGGCGCTGTTCAATAAATGATCCTTTTAGTCACCATGAGCCCGTCGAAGGGTAAACCCAACTAAACTTTCTAAACCTTCCTAAACTTTCTAAACCTTCCTAAACTTTTTTAAACTTTTAGACCTCACTAAACTCTTATCGCCCATCCCTCACCTCATTTATTTCATGTGCTAAAATAATTGAATAATCATACGCCCCCTGTTTATTCAAATGGCCTGTATTGGCAAAAAGTGCAGGATTGTTGCAGAGGTCCAGGCTATCATCTCTAAAATAAGGAATCTCATTTTTGGATGCTGTTTCCCGGATAAGATTTAAGATTTGTTCCGGATTCAATGTCTGATGCTGAAGTCCGAATTTATATTCAGGCGCATAGGCAAAAATTAATTTAATATTTTTTTGCCTGCATAACCTGATAATTTGTTCCAGGCTTTCCACTCCTTCAGCAGTAATTTGATATGTTTTCGGACTAACTTTTTCCTCAATTTCTGTCAACTGATTTTCTGAATTTGACAAATAGCCTTTATACTGGAAATCACCTGGTGGTATTTCAACATGGCCTGTGAGCCCTTTGATGGCGTTGCTCTTCGTATAATCATCGTAGCCGGTAAGGATCAAAAATGGCAATATCTTAATTGCTGCTGTATTGTGACCATTCTCATTCAGTGATTGCTCAATGACTTTATTTTTTACAAAAGGATAGTACTGGGAGTAATTAAAAAATTTTCTTTTTAAATCAAATGAATTTAAATCAATTGTCAAAACAACATATTGCGGCAACGGGTGGGTGTTCAAATAAGCAGCCAGGGTAATCCTGAATTCCAAAAGATTTCCACCTTCAACACCAGCATTGTAGGAATTCAGCCGGCAAATACTGTCTACAACTTTTGGATATATGCCAGTATGGGTTCTGGAAGAGCCGACAAAAAGAAGGTCATACTTAGTAGGCTTTAAAAATAATTCTGATAACCTTTCCATTTTATGGTTGTTGTATTTTGCAAGCCCCCTGGACAATGCCATATATGTAAGTTGGCAAATGACCACCGATGAAACAACTGAAATTATTATTTGTGAAAGCGGTTTCATTGATTAAAATTGGAAATAGATAAAACTCTGCTTTGTGAATATTCCTAATAGGATGATCAGCGATAAAAACATAGTACAGAATAAGATATTGATAACGGGCTTATCATCGAGGGATTGCAAACGCGGTGGTAATATTTTTTCCATTATAAACATGATCACAGTCATAATACATCCAATCATGATGCTTGTCAATCCAAATTCGGATAGGTTTTTCATGTCAACAACCACCCATTGAAATGGGTGTGGATCATACAATGTAAAAATGTTGTGTACTATTAAAAAAGCGTCGTGGATAGAATTGGCCCTAAAAAAAATCCAGGCAAAAGTTACCAGGAAGAAGGTGAATACCATGCTGAGGATATCCAACGCTTTGTTTTTCCGAATTTTTAATTTACTGTACCGGTGAAAGAGCATGTAAGCAATGATGAAAACTGCATGGAACGTCCCCCACATGATGTATGTCCAGTTTGCACCATGCCAAAAACCGCTGATTAAAAATACAATCGCCACATTGACGTATATGCGTTTGATCCCGACGCGGTTTCCACCTAATGAGATGTACAGGTAATCCCTGAACCAGGTTGATAAGGAGATGTGCCACCTTTTCCAGAATTCCTGGATGTTCCTGGAGAAGTATGGGCGGTTGAAATTTGTCATCAGGTGAAAGCCCATTGTTTTGGCCGCGCCAATGGCAATATCCGAGTAACCTGAAAAATCGCAATAGATCTGGATACCAAAAAATAACGTTGCAATAACTAATTGCAAATAATGAAAATCATTCGGACGGCTGTAAACGATATCTACATATTGTGAAAGGCGGTCCGCAATCACTAGTTTTTTAAAAAATCCCCATAACATCAGACGAAGCCCATCGAGTAATTGATGGCTGTCAAAAGCATGCTTCTCACGAAACTGGTGTATCAGGTTTTGTGGCCGCTCGATTGGCCCTGCTACCAACTGAGGATAAAACATCACATACAGTGCATAGATGCCCAAATGTCTTTCCGCCTTTTGATTTCCACGATACACTTCGATGGTATAGCTCATTGCCTGGAAAGTGTGAAAAGACAATCCAATGGGTAAAATTATATTCAGCAGCGGAATAGAAAATGTCTGGATATGAACAGCATGTAGAAGCGCATTGAAATTTTCGGTGAAGAAATTATAGTATTTAAAAATGGCGAGCATGCCTACATTCGCGATGATGCTCATGACCAGGAAAAGCTTTTTCTTTTTAGACTCAGCATTCTCTATCATGATGCCGGCGATGTAGTCGATGGCAATGGTAAAAAACAGGATAAAAATATATACCGGTATAAAATACATGTAGAAGATGCAACTTGCCAGCAGCAGGTGGATCCACCTGAACTGGTGTGGCAATAAAAAATAAATAATGGTAACGATGGGAAAAAACAATAAGAACTGAAAGGAATTAAATAGCATTCAGGATGAAATTATTTCGCATGGTTGACCGGCAAAACAATGCCGGTGATAAAATGTATTTGATTCGATCCCTTAATTTAAATTTTACTTCAGCTCATTAACTGTCTTTTATAAAGTTGCACTGAATTCTCAAGACCAAGGTATAAGGCATCACAGATAAGAGCATGCCCTATGGAAACTTCCAGCAAACCTGGAATGTTGTGTGCAAAATATTTTAAATTTTGAAGGTCAAGGTCATGGCCTGCATTTATACCAATGCCCAACTCACTGGCTTTGGTTGCCGCCACAATAAATGGTTCAATGGCCTGTTTTTTATCACCTGAGTTATATTTTTTAGCGTAAGATTCAGTATATAATTCTATCCTGTCAGTCCCGGTTTCTTTTGCACCAATTACCATTTCTACCCGTGGATCAACAAATATTGATACCCGGATACCCGCATCTTTGAAAATGGAGATCATTTCTGAAAGATATTTTTTATGCAGCACGGTGTCCCATCCATGGTCAGAAGTAACTTGGCCCAAGGCATCGGGTACAAGAGTTACCTGGGTGGGCTTATTTTGCAATACAAGGTCCACAAACTTTGGTTCCCGCGGATTTCCTTCAATATTAAATTCAATGGATATGTTTTTCTTTAAAAGGAATACATCGTCATAACGGATATGCCTTTCATCAGGTCTCGGGTGAACCGTAATTCCATCGGCACCAAATGAAATAATGTCTTTGGTTACCTTTAAAAGGTCAGGATTATTGCCGCCCCTTGAATTTCGCAGTGTAGCGATCTTATTTACATTCACAGACAGCTTCGTCGCATTCATGGCATAAAAATAGCTTGAATTTTATTATAAAAACCCGTGCTACGGTTTCTGCATTTTTTTACAACTCTTTTAAAAGGATACCTCGTCCTGGTGGTGATCTGCAGTTGTTCTTTTTGCAGCACCGGTTATCAGGCTGATATTTTATCTCATTTAGGGTTAGCGAAAAGAAAGAAATTGTTACCCACTACAGAGAAATCTTTGCCGCAATAAATTGATGTTCTTCCTTCTGAAAAATATCAGAAACTGTTTATCATAACTTTACTGTATGGAATTGCAATTTAAATGTACCGTGTTACGGTTTGGTCAGCAAGGTGAAAAAACAGGCTGGACTTACATAGAAATTCCTGCCTCCATTGCACAACAATTAATGCCGGGCAACAAAAAAACTTTCCGGGTAAAAGGCAGATTGGATGATGTTGCTTTTGAAGGTGTTGCACTGTTACCAATGGGTGATGGGAATTTTATCATGGCGCTGAATGCGCAATTGAGAAAACAGCTAGGCAAACGTAAGGGTGCATCTCTCGATATACAAATTAGTCTTGATGAATCACCCGTTATGATCAACGAAGACCTGATTGGGTGTCTTGCTGATGAGCCTGAGGCAAACTCATTTTTCAATAGCCTTACCAAAGGGCATCAAAAATATTTCAGCAACTGGATCAATACTGCGAGGACAGTTGAAACAAAGTCAAAACGTATTGCTGAGACATTGAGTGCATTGTCGAAAAAACAGGATTTTGGCCAGATGCTGAGAGCCTTAACAATTCGCAATAAAGAAACCCGGAGTTGACAAAAAGATTCAATAAAATTCAATCACCATTTTCATAAATGTTCAGGCGGTTGCGCAATGAAATAATTTCGTTTTGCAAACCACTTACCCTGTTCAATAAATAAGTGATGGCTTCAATTCCTTCCACGTTGATCTCGAGATCGTAATGAAGCCTAACCAGTCTTTCCAGTTCTGAAAGCTTATCTGTATCGATAAAAGTAGATTCGTTAACACGGGTAAATTCAATCAATCCATACCTATCGAGCGAATCAATAAAAGAATATTCAACCTTGTAATGAGTGCAAAATTCTTCGGTAGAGATGAGGTGCTCTTGCTTCATGTGATCAGGATTTTGATAATTGCGTAAATAATTCTTTCTGCACGTCTGTTAAATTGGTAGGCAATACAATGTTGTATGTAATAAAAAGGTCACCAAATTGATCTTCTTTTTTATACAAGGGAAATCCTTTTCCCTTCAGCTTAATCTTACTTCCATTCTGGGTTTCAGCCTTTACTTTCAGTTTGATTTTCCCGCTGAGTGTATCCATTGTGATTTCTCCACCAAGAATGGCGGTATACAGATCAAGGTCAATTGTTGCATATAGGTCATTTCCCATTCTTTTGAATTTTGAATTATTTGTGATAGAAAATGTAATAAAAAGGTCGCCATTAGGTCCACCGTTCACCCCTGGTGAACCGTAACCAGTTAACCTGATCACCTGCCCGTTTTCAATACCTGCCGGGATTGTGATCCGCACATTTTTCCCGTTAACAGTTAGGGTTTGCTTGTGTGTATTGTATGCATCAGAAAGTGTCAGCCTCAATTCTGCATTATAATCCTGGCCCCGGAATTTTGTTTGGCGTCCCCGGCCCCCACCCGCCGATCTCCCAAACAGTGATTCGAAAAAATCCGAAAAATCTTCTTCCCCTCCATCACCTGAATAGGTATAGCCACCGCCGAAACCCTGCTGGCCACCCTGTTGACGACGTGCCTGTTCAAACTGGTCTGCATGTTGCCAGTCCTTACCATATTGATCATACTTTTTTCTTTTTTCGGGATCGCTTAACACTTCATTGGCCTCATTGATCTGCTGAAATTTTTTATTGGCTTCCTTATCGTTAGGGTTTAGATCTGGATGATGTTTCCTTGCCAGCTTGCGGTATGCTTTTTTGATATCTTCCGTTTTGGCATTTTTATCAACGCCTAATGTCTTATAATAATCAACGAATTCCATATTGTTTTCAGAATGTGACTAAAGTTAATTAGAAATTGGTTTTCTCCAATATTATGAACAACATTCAGCATTATCTATCATTCTCCTATTGGAAAACTTACGGACTGATCCATAACTTTACTGCCTCAACCTGGTAAGATGAAAAAAATAACTTTTGCTTTGCTTGTCACGATCATTTCCTGTACCACTTCTCACTTGCCGTCCCCTGTACAGGTCAGTCAATCTTCTAATTTAATAACCGATGGAAAATTATATACTGCTGTTTTTCAGCAGCGTGCTGCCGAATATAGAGCACTTTGTTTCCAGGCTTTTAACATTGCCAGGCTCAGGCTGGATGAAGCATTGCAAAATAAGACGGGTCGTCCAATGGCTGTGATCACAGATATTGATGAAACCATCCTGGACAACAGCCCTTATGCAGTTCACCAGGCACTGCAAGGTAAAGATTATGACCAGTCAGTTTGGAACAACTGGTCAGACCTTTCCAAGGCCGACACTGTGCCGGGCTCTGCTACATTTTTAAAGTACGCCGCTTCCCATGGCGTAGAAGTTTACTATATCACTAACCGTGGAGAGAACGAAAAAATGAATACTCTCCTCAACCTGCAAAAATTCAACCTTCCCGATGCCGATTCTTTACACATTTTTTTGAAACAAACAACTTCCAGTAAAGAATCAAGAAGGCAGATGGTGATGGATAACCACGATGTTGTGCTTCTGTTGGGTGATAACCTGGGTGATTTTAGCTCTCTATTCGATAAAAAAACTGAAGACATACGGCTTCAAAATGCGAACACCAGCTATGTTGAATTTGGAAAACGGTTTATTGTTCTGCCTAATCCCGGCTATGGAGATTGGGAATCCTCCATGTTCAGCTACAATTATTATACCCCCGCTCAGAAAGATTCGGTGATCAGGAAATTGCTGAAAAATTTCCGTTAATCAAAGCTCCTGGCAAAAAAAAGTAAAGACAATTTTAAAAAATTTATCATGGAATTCTGTTGGCGTAAATGTGCAATCGCGGCATGATTTTTTCTTAGCACATAGAACACAAAAAATCTTTATTTTATGGCAACTTTAATCAATCTAAACGATCTGTTGAGACACGAAATTCTGGACTTGTACTCAGCAGAAGAACAAATTATAGACGCTCTACCCAAGATGATAGAGAAAGCAAACAATGGTAATTTAAAAAAAGCACTCAATGATCACCTGAAAGTTACAGAACTGCAAAAAAAACGACTTGACCAGGTGAAACAAATGATGGGTGAGCAGGCGGAAGAAAATAGTACAGAAAATAATGGTTTTTTTTCTCGGTTGTTCGGTGGAGGTGGACAGAAGTGCAAAGGCACTGAAGGATTGATCGAAGAAGGAAAAAAAATGATGGGAGAGGACATGAGCCCCGAAGCCCTTGATGCTGCTATCATTGCCAGTGCACAGAAAATAGAGCATTATGAAATTTGCGGTTATGGAACTGCCAGGGCTTATGCAAGAGAATTAAATCTTGTTGAGGTGGCCAATCTTTTAACACAAACGCTCAATGAAGAGTACCAGGCAGATGATTCATTGACCCAGCTTGCTGTAGGCAGGTTGAATATTGAAGCCCAATATGCCAGTGGGATGGGAAACGGAAGCAGCCTGGTTTCAAAACGCGGAAAGTCTTCCAATGGCAGCACTGTAAAACGTTCTGCTTCCAAAGTAAGCGCACCATCCAGGAAAAGCAAAACTGCTGCTCCGGGTGCCGCAAATAAAAAAAGCGCATTAAAAAGCAGCAAAGGCATAACATCTTCAAAAAAGACCACCGGTAATAGCAGGTCATCTTCAAAAAAAGTTGCTAAAAAAGCTGCACCTGCAAAATCAGCAAAGAAAAGCAATAAACGCCCGGCTGTGAGGTCTGTTGCGGTTAAAATTGCTGCCAAAAATTCCGGTAGGATCAGCAATTCAAAAAAATTAACCTCTTCTTCCAGGAAAAGCGCCACATCCAAAAAAAGCAAGCCCAAAGGCAGGAGATAAAAAACTTACACACGGTGAGTAAAGGTTATGGGAGATACTTATCCAGCTTATTTGGCAATAGGTAAACAACAGGTGTTACTATAAAAATTACAATGCTGATCCAGGGAGCAAAGAAAGAAATAATGATTGCCACGGTATATACCACTGGTGAGAGCAGGAATAAAACAGTTGCTTCTTTTTTTACTTCGTTAGGGATTTCCCTGTGCTGCATTTGAATTCTCCGGGTACCATATAACCATTGTGCAAATAATGTAAGATTGCACAGGCTTAAATTAATTCCGTATAACATGATTGCGCTCCAATGGAATGTATATTTTGCCAAAAACCGGGTGCTGAACGGCACAAGACATACTACCATATAAAATAATACCCCCATAAAGATGAAGTGACGGTTCGTTTTCCCAATGTATTCAAACATCATCCGGTGTCCAAACCACATAATCCCAAGCACAATAAAGCTGATCATATAGCAGAGCAGTCCATACCAGGATTCATGAAAAGCATCGCGAACCTCTTTCCAGCTGTTCCCATGGATAACGGGTAAGGTAAGTTCAAGTACAAGAATCGTCATGGCTACACTGAAAATGCCATCACCCAACGCTTCCAGCCTGCCTGAGGCCATCCCTAGTTTGTGTTTTTCAATATTCATATGCCTAAACTAAAAAATTACTTTGGAAAAACACAGCACTTACCGGGGATTACAACTTACTAAATTGGAAAAATCCGGAGTTTTAATTATTGATCACCGGATAGTGGGTAACCCGGGATGTGTAAACCAAGAATAATGTCCCGGTTTCCATGCAACATTCCATTTGAATCTGTCAGCTTGATGATGCCAGATCCGCCTCTTTTTTCCTGTTTGCTTTTTTCTTTTGTTGTCAAAAATGGATCGCCATCAAATAAAAACTCGTCAATGTAATATTCATTCTTACCCGGCTCCTTAATTACAGGGTGAATGTGTGCCGGAATCTGAGCATTGGGATAAGAGGCGGGCTTTAAGGTGAAGAATTTATATTCTCCTTTGTCATTTGTTTTCATCCATCCCCGGATATACCCGTGTCTCAGTCCCCAACCTTTTTCATTTCCTTTTTTGCTATAGTGACCGGTTTGGTCTGTGTGATAAACATACAAAATAACACCTGGTGCGGGGGTTTTGCCATCGGCTTTATAAATAATTCCGCTGACCACAAGTTTAGGACCTGCTTCACCGAAATCGGGAAGTGTACAGGTCCAGGATAATTTCTCAAATGGGATTTTATTTTCAAATATGGCTTCGCAACCTTCGCAACCACCGCCGATGTGTGCTGTAATTGAACCTTTTTTAGTTGGTTGAGTTTGTGAACAACCTGCAAAGCAAATTTGCATCATGACAAAAGTGATAAAAAGAACCAGTTTCATAACATAAATTTTAGTGTGATGGAAGCATTTTAAATAATTATGAGTCCTGTCGATCCGGTAACGGGGAACAATGGTGGCTGTACTTTCATCTCTGCATCAGGCGCCATGCTATCGATATATAGAGTTACTTTGTGTTCCGGCACATAACTTTTAAAATTTTTGATCACCAGCATAACCAGGATTGAAAGCAGCATGAAAAACCCTTGTTTCATCTGTCAAAGAGAATGCATGGTTTCACGTTTTTAGAATTATTTACACGTGCAGCCACTTTATCTTGACAACAAGTTTGCATAGTTGATAAACGGGTAAATGGTATTATATCAAGAAAAGTTCACACGACATGTAAGTAACCTTATGAAATTCACTTTGTAATTTTATTTTGGGGTATGTCCAAACAGCATTATTTTTTACGATACAAGTTTCATCACCTGGTTTTTTGGCTGGGATTGTTTGCAGGGTGGTATTTTTTTCGCTACCAGGATTTTCCCGACAGGCATACAGCACTGCTGGTAACATCCATCAAAGTGATTGACCTCGCTATAATGGTATACTTTACAAATTATGTACTAATACCATGCCTTTTATATAAGAAAAAGTACCTGCTGTTTGCAGGATTATTTTTCATTTTCGTCTGCATCACCAGTCTTTTTAAAATAGTTTTGCTGCAACACATTCTTTTCCCAGGAGAAAATTTATCGCTGTTCAATGAAAAATTTAAGGAAAGGGTTTATGACAATGTAATACCTCATTTTTTGCTTGTAAGCACCGGCGCAGCATTTAAATTGCTGGCAGATTATGGAAAAGTGCAGAGGAGCCTGGTAGAAATGGGGAAGGAAAAAGCGGAGGCAGAACTTAGTTTTTTAAAATCCCAGATCAACCCGCATTTTTTATTCAATTCCCTCAACTCTGTTTATTTTTTAATTGACAAAAACAACGCTGATGCAAGAAATGCATTGCATACATTCTCTAAAATGCTGCGTTACCAGTTATACGAAATCAACGGACAAAAAATACCCCTTGAAAAAGAGATCGGCTATATACATGATTATATTCACCTTCAACGGTTACGTCATGAGGAAAACTGCGATATAAAGCTCCACATAGGTGATGATGTCGGCAAGCTTTTTATAGAACCTTTATTACTGGTGCCCTTTGTAGAAAATTCATTCAAGCACCTATCTCATTATAACAATGAGAAACGAAACCAGATTCAGATAGACCTAACCAGCCAAAAAGAGGTGATAACTCTGAAGGTCATGAACACAACAGAACCAAAGAACCCGGATGCAATGGAACGTTTAGGAGGAATCGGGTTGTCGAATGTAAGAAGAAGGCTTGTATTGCTGTACCCGGACCGGCACAAATTGGACATCCTGGAAAACGAGGGCCGGTTTGATGTAAAATTAGTACTTGATCTAAACCACAATTCGTGAACCCTGTTAATTGCATAATCATTGATGACGAACCTATTGCCCGGAAAGGCCTGAGAGAATACATCAATGATGTAGACTTTCTGCAATTGTCCGGCGAATTCGGGCATCCGATAAAGGCAGCATCGGTATTGAATGAGGGGCATGTTCAGCTGATCTTCCTGGACATACAAATGCCTAAGATCAGTGGCCTTGAATTGATGAAGACCTTGCACAATGCGCCTCCCGTAATTTTTATCACAGCCTTTCCTGAACATGCACTTGAAAGCTACGATCTGAATGCACTGGATTACCTGTTGAAACCTGTTTCTTTTGAGAGGTTTTTTAGAGCTGCATTGAAAGCCAAAGAATACTACGAGATCAGGCAAAGCAATGCAGAAGGAACTGGACAAAAAGAAGAAAGACCTTATTTTTTCATCAAAGCTGACAATAAGCTTGTTAAGATATTCTTTGATGAGATCATATTTGTAGAGGCCTTACAGAATTATGTATCTATTCATACCACGAATAAAAAATACATTTCATATCTCACATTCAAATCCATCCAGGAGTATCTGCCGGAGGATAAATTCATTAAGTGCCACAAATCGTATATTATTTCTGCAGCCAGGATCAGCGGCATAGAAGGAAATGACATCCTGATGGGAGATGAGCATATACCCATCAGCAGAAGCAGCAGGGACGATGTCATGGAAAAGCTGTTGAAAGGCAAATACCTGAAAAGATGATGTTTTCATGGCCGGATTTTATTTTCCTGTCACCCATTTTTTAGCTGCCTCTGTTTCTTCCTTCACAAATCCTTTGTATTCCCCCGGCACAAGGTGGCCAAAAATATCAGTGATGGTTTTTACCATCTTCTGGTCACTCACAATGGCAACCCTATGCCATTTGAACAAGTGTTTCAAACCCACGAGTGCATCATCTATCCAAGCACCCATGCTGTAATTGCCTACGTTTGTATCAAGCAGCAAAAAGAAATTAATTTTATCAAAAGTTTTGGATATCCTGCCTACTTCAGGCATCAGGATCTTCTCATAGTCATCTTTCGTTACTTTCCCCACCGCTTTAAAAGCAGCAGTTTCTGGCGAGAGCCCCGGAATGATTTCGATCATAAAATGAATTTTACTAATCCGCGCATTTCCAATGCCAAACATTAAATTCTAATTAAATTCTTATTTGCAGGGTCAGAATTTTTAAATGAATGAATTAAAACCGTATATTCATATTGAAAACTAAAACAAATCATTATGAAAAAAATCGGCTTTCTTCTACTGTTCGTCCTTAGCCTCGGCGCAGCTACATTTGCCCAGGAAGTAAAGGACAAGGTTAAAAAAACCAAAACCCTCAACCAACGCGTGCACAACACTTTTAGCAAACATAAACACTATAAGGGGTACAAAGCTAAACACAAAAGTGATGGAGTAACCAAAAAGCACAAAGTGGATAATGCGACCGGTGAAGTGAAAAATAAGACTAAATAATTTATCTAAGTAGAACAAATTCCCCATAAATGTGAGGCAATTACCCGGAAATACCGGGTAATTGCATTTTAACACCAGAATGGTACTGGCATAATTTTAGATTTAATATTTGAAATAATTAAAATTTATAATTATGACAACGACAACAAATGATAAACTCGTAGAAGTTTTAAACGACCTGATCCAGATTAACAATGACCGGGTTGTAGGCTATGAAAAAGCTGTGGATGAAACCAAATCTTTGGATGTAGACTTACAAACCGTTTTCAGTAAGATGGCTAATGACAGCCGGAAATATGCTGCTGAATTAACCCAGGAAGTGGGTAAGTTGGGGGGCGAACCAACAACAGGGACTACCAATAGTGGTAAGATCTATCGTGTATGGATGGATGTAAAAGCAACATTCACCGGGCATGATCGCCAGGCAGTACTTGAAAACTGTGAATTTGGTGAAGATGCCGCACAAAAAGCATATCGTGCAGCCCTTGCCTCAGACGCAGAAATGAGCGCAGATGTAAGGCAGGTGATCACGGATCAGCAGTCTTCTTTAAAAACAGCACACGATCTCATTAAGAAATATCGTGATGCACACAAGGCTGCAAATAATTAATTGTAATTTCTTCTTTGTTTAAGCCCAACAATTTTGTTGGGCTTTTTTTTGTTTTGATTTTTAGGCTGAAAAGCATAGAAGGGGGAAACTTACCTCGTTTATCAAAGATGATTGATCCACTGTGTGGCCACATTAATGAGGGCATTTACTTCTTCTGTTGGGCCGTAAAAAGGATGTTTTGTATTGTAAGTATGCGTGGCATTTGGAATAATTTCAAGAGATGTGTTTTTATTGGAGTCTTTTATCCACTCAAATAAAGAGCGGCCATGATCAACGGATACTGCTTCATCATTGGCACCATGTATAATAAGAATGGGCAATCGAAGGGAAATAATGCTCTGTTGTACATTCCATTTTGTATCACTCGCCATTACCTCCTGCAAAAGCTCGAAGCCTTGTGGGAGCTCCTGTCCTGTTCGGTTGTTTCTCTTGTACAATACTCCTGCAGCAGCCCATACTTTAAGATCAGTTGCAGGCCAGAATCTTAAGGTTTTTACGGTGCTCACTAAAATAATTCCATCAACTTTAAGATGCTCCTCAATAGCATGTTTGGCGCCGAAGATTGCCGGCACGCCTCCCAGGCTATGTGCGAATAAAACGATTTTTGGGTGTTTTGCGATAAAGTCCCCGGTTAGAATTGATAAAACATCTTCTGTTTCTAGCCTCATGCAATTTTGTTCATACAAATGCAGGTCTTCGAAATAATCACCATCTCCCTGGATTCCGCCATGACTGAAGTTAAAGCTGTATGAAGCAATCCCATTTAGATACAACTGTTCCTGGATATAGGGGAACATTCCATAATTGTAGAAGCCGTTGTGCCCGTTAATTATTATGACCAATGGAGAATTTGCCCCCGGGTTTACATAAATTCCATCTACTTTTCCTTCTTCATGCTGAAACGATAATTTTACTTTTTCCATAATCTTCAATCATAAAATTGCAAAAATTTCTTCAAAAAAACAGGCAAATGTTGATTAAACCCATTTGTATATTTGCCAGGTGCCTTCAGTTAAACTCTTAATCCGGGGAATCGTTCAAGGAGTCTTCTTCCGGGCTACCGCTAAAAAAGTTGCCACGTCATTGCTGGTGGCAGGAACGATAAAAAATACAACCGAAGGACATGTTGAGATCTTCGCAAGCGGCAATACAAAGCAATTGAATGAATTTATTGAATGGTGCCGGAAAGGCCCTGAAAAAGCAAAAGTGGAAAATGTAGACGTAGTTCCTATTCCTGATAGATCGTTTGCTGACTTTAAAATTTTGAGATAATATATTATCAAAAATACACCTGGTTTTTCCCCCACATTATCCTGAATTATGGTGTTGCTGCTTATTTAGTCAGCGATACCTGTCAGAGATTGTATAGGCTACTTTATCAGTTATTCTCTTGAAAACATCCTCATTTATTTTCCTGATCTTTCTTCTTCTTTTTTTGTCGAGCAACCTTCCTTCTTTATCGTAATATTGAGGCTGAGAAAAGTAGCTGAGTATATAATATTTTTTTCTTTTAAAAGGAAAATGAAATCCCATCGGCCTGATAGACATGAAAACAAGCGAATTTTTTGTTTGGTCAACGTAATAATCCAGGTTATTGATCCAGTTACAATGAACCGCACGCATGCCGGTGAGCAACTCTGAAATACCGCCTGCCACCAGGTGATACTTGGCCAGTGTATCTTTCAATCGCATTTCATCAGGTTGAAAAACATAAATGTATTTCATGGTGTCGGTAAATATTTCAATGGAGATATTATTGAATGATTTATCTACGTACTCCAGTGAAAATGGATTATGGCTGTACTGGACACTGTATGACTGGTGAAGCTTATCCAGGACTGGCTGGTGGTCAAAATAATATTTAGAAATATTTGTTGTGGTGCATGAGTTCATCAATACCACAAGCAAGAAGAGTTTATGGAATATTTTTTCACCCATTTGCAGATTTTTTATCAACGTGGGTGATCCCGAATATAATTTTCTTCAGAAATGCAGGGCTTACCTGCCTTAATGATCTGAACCCATAATCCCAATAGATGATGGTTATCAAGCCGTTTTTGTTCGGCTGAAAAATATTCAACAGTATGACATAATGCGTGGGTATACCCGGCCTTAAAGTGTTGTGTTTCTTTTTGTAGAGGTATGCATTGTTGAGATATAAAACGGTGATTCCGGACTGCAGACTTTTGTTTAAATAATTATAAAGGCCATGGATAGATGGATGCTTAAGATCAGAACCCCTTGGTGATACCTTGTAATTGAATAATTTCCTGGCCATCCGGTTGAACTTTGCATAATTTACCGAAGCCCAAAAGGTATTTTCATCGCCTGGCTGGTAATGTTTGTTGAAAAAATTTACATATCCTTTAAAATGGTCCGCCAATGTAAGAAACCACATTTGATCAGCAGGCCTGATGTCTAAAATTCCTTTGAATTTCAGTGTGCCGGCCGCCTTTTTGATTTCGTCGGAGGGATTTAAAAATACATTTCCATACCGTGCTTTCCCATTTTCATAGAGGTCAAGCATAAACCTGATATAACCAACCGGGTTGTCGTGCAGCGGTAAATATGACAAGGCTGCATATCCGCAGAAATTCGTATTGCTTCCTTCATACAGATCCAAAGGGCGCTGAATGTTTTCCTTTAAATTCTGAAGAAATTTATAGGGGCTAACATTCGTCCATACAACGCTTGGCTTCAATGAAGATATCCTGCTTACCAGGGCAATTGCTTCTTCATGAGATGAAACAGGGGTAACATCGGCTGTCACCTGGGCATTGCCAATGGTTATGTAAAAACAGAGGCTTGCAATCAGCACCAGCTTCCTGTGAAAATGCAGCGCCAACCTGTATTGTAATAATTGCATCAAAACAAGAGCGCAGATAATACTTATTTATTGTTCGATTCTAAATTCAATTTCTGAATTCAACTGTTTAGCCCTCATGCAGGAACCTTTTCTTTGGTTTCCCGGGCCCAAAACCTGTGTTGTGCTATTGCTTTTATAAAATCTTTTGATGATCCATCGATGATCACCCCCATTTGGGTCATTTGCTTTCCTGGTTGATTACCTGATATTTTTTTTCCAACATAAGAGGCATTGAGTAAATCGATCCCATCGCCATCAACAGCGATCGCTTTACAGTGGCGGTATGTTTCATCAATAAAATGGAGGGGATCTGCTTCAGCCATTAAAGCTTCAATTCCTGCTGCACCACCCGGCACATATACAGCATCAAATAATACAGAGGCTGATGTTAAAAAGGTTTGATCTGGCTTTATTGTGCCGCCATTCATTCCTTTAATGTCACCTAATTTCGGGGCAATGATCTTCACCATCGCACCCTCAGCCATTAATGCTTTTTTCATCTTTAGCACCGCAGCGTCATCAATTCCATCCGCGGTAAGAATGGCGATCTGCCTTGTTTTTATAGAATCTTTTATTGTGTTGGCCATACTGAGTGCTGCTGATTTTTCGATCGCCTGCTTTACAGTGCGGGACTGAAATTTTCTTGGGTCGGCATCGGCTCCAAAACTCCTGTTCATGGGTTGTTCCGGTTTTTTTGGAACTGCTACACCAATGGCTTCAGAGACTTTCCTTGCAAGTGTTTGGTCAATCTGGGTAATCAGTCCGAGCACTCTCACACGTGTGGCTTCACTTTTCACTTTTCCCAGTTCAAAACGCAATGCATTCACGATGTGATTCTGTTCTGCCTCGGATTGACTGTTATAAAACAATGTTGCCTGGCTGAAGTGATCAAAGAAGCTGGCGCTGCGTCCACGTATCTTCTTAGCATCAATTCTTTCTGTAAATGAAGCAAACCCACCTTCACTCATTTTTGCCTGGAAAGGACAGCCGTTTGCCATCGCATTCGGATCATGAGCAGTTTGGCCCCTGTTGATCGTTTGCCTCATATGGCCATCACGTTGATTGTTGTGTACCGGAACAACGGGACGGTTAATAGGGATCTCATGAAAATTGGGGCTTCCCAGGCGTGAAAGCTGTGTATCCGTATAAGAAAACAGTCTTCCCTGCAGCAAAGGGTCGTTGGTAAAATCAATACCTGGTACAATATGTCCGGGATGGAACGCCACCTGCTCAGTTTCAGCAAAGAAATTATCCGGATTGCGGTTTAGCGTAAGCTTTCCGATGCGTTGCACGGGCACCAATTCCTCGGGTACTAGTTTGGTGGGATCCAGCAGGTCGAAATCAAATTTATGCTCATCCTTTTCAGGAATGACCTGTATGCCAAATTCCCATTCAGGAAATGCTCCGCTTTCAATGGCTTCAAAAAGATCCTGGCGGTGAAAATCTGAATTTTTACCAGAGATTTTCTGGGCTTCATCCCATGCTACAGAATGTACGCCCAGCAATGGTTTCCAGTGAAATTTTACGAACACAGATTTTCCCTGGTCATTGATCAGGCGGAATGTATGAATGCCAAATCCTTCCATCATCCGAAGGCTCCTTGGCAGTGCCCTGTCGCTCATTGCCCACATGATCATGTGCATGCTTTCAGGCATCACAGAAACGAAATCCCAGAAAGTATCATGGGCAGATCCTGCCTGCGGAATTTCATTATGTGGTTCCGGCTTTACTGCATGGATCAGGTCAGGGAATTTAACGGCATCCTGGATAAAAAATACGGGGATATTATTTCCCACAAGGTCAAAATTTCCTTCTTCAGTATAAAATTTAACTGCGAATCCGCGAACATCACGCGCCAGGTCTGTTGAACCACGCGAACCAGCAACGGTGGAAAACCTTACAAACACTGGGGTTTGGACACTCGTATCGTTTAAAAACTTTGCTTTTGTGTATTGATTCAAAGGTTTATACAACTGGAAAAACCCATGAGCTGCGGAACCGCGGGCATGTACAATTCGCTCAGGAATTCGTTCGTGATCAAAATGCGTAATTTTTTCCCTCAGAATAAAATCTTCCAGTAAAGTAGCCCCACGTTCCCCTGCCTTCAGCGAATTTTGGTTGTCATTGATCCTTACACCATGATTGGTAGTGAGAAATTCACCTGTGCCATCAGTTGTATTTTTAGCAAGGTCAGCAACCTTCTTGTTTTCAGGTGCGTTTTTATTTTTCTTTGCCATAACAGTTATTTTATAAATTAGAAAAGTTGATGTGTAAATATTTTCAAAAGCATCAGGGTACAAATATCGGGCGCAAAATAAATATCCTCATTTTATCTTACAGTATCCGGTCTCTTGAAATATTCATAAAGCAAGAATCTTTTTCAGGTCATCATCCGCTACAGTCAGCAGCTTTACCTTCGGTAACCGTCGGGTAAGTTCTTTCCAGTTGTTGTCTTTGGAAAATATTCTTTTCAAAAGCGGCATTGCTTTATCAACTTGTTTGTTATTGGCAAGGGTTATAGCAGTCCAGTATTGCATTTCCAGGTTTTGAGGAAACATCTTCATGGCTGCATTGTATTCATTCATAGCTTCCGTCATATTACTTTTTTCAACCTGCAGGTCGCCATTGTTCATATGTTCGTAAGCTACCTGCATATTGTACAACCTTCGCAATTCCCGAATGGGTGTCGGACTGTCATCAACGCGTAGATCAACAGTTCGTTCATCCCATGGTTTCCCTTCTGACTTTGCAGGAACGATAATGATGGCTGATGATTGCTGGCCACGGATATCACCCCCTGCTTGTTGAGCTGCCTCCAGTGCAAGGATCAACCTGTCTGCCAGGGCTTTTCCATTGCTTTTCTCATAAGCAACAGACATAGCTTTTGAAACTTTATCAGTTAGCATCATATTCGATTGTACTGAATAACCATCACCCTTTATTTGTGTAGCGAAGTCTATACAATTTTTACCTGTGTGGGTGGCAACATTTCCTTTGTTGTCCACAATAGCCACCTGGCGCACTTCCCTGCCTTCATCATCACTTAAAAGTTTATCCAGCACTTCCTGTGCAGTTGCCCCGGCTTTTAGTAAGGCAAGGCCCCGGATGCCGAAAGATTTGTTTACAAACGACTGGGTTGCCACAGCGCCAACACCCGCTTCCGCCCAGCTTACCGCCGTTCCCACAGAGAACCAGTGGCTTTGGACAGCTACTCCCATTTCGCCTGTTTTAGCATCCCTGGCAACAATTGAAAATGTATGTACCAGGGGTGCATTCGACCGGTATTCCTGGCAAAAAATGGCCTGTTGGATGAACAATCCGACTATAGCAAGAGTTATTTTTCTCATATATATTTATTTGTTGCATAAAAATAAGTAGAAGAAGGTAGCGGTTGTAAATAATTTAATCAGTAAAAAGTAAGATGTTAAATGTGTATTCATTTTGTCATGTGGTTTTACTTTTGTTGACTTAAAGACAGAATTGACCGGATGAAAACTAATTTTACCCCCCACTTAGTCTCCTGCATTACTTTTTTTTCAGTTGTGTTGATACCTGCAGCACTACCTGCACAACAAGTACGTGTATCCTTAAAATCAATAAATTCAAAAAAAGAGCCCATTCCATTCACCACCTTTTCCATTGCCGGCTTAAAAGACTCCGGTTCAACATGGAATAAAGTTTCAGACAGCAATGGGATTGCATTGTTTGAATTGGCCCGTGCGCAATATATAATCTCAGTGAGCGCAGTAGGTTACAGAATTATTCAAAAGGGCATCAATGTAAAAGCTGATCCTTCCTCTTTTATATTCGTCGCAGAAAATAATTCCAAAACTTTAAGCGGTATAACAGTCACCGCAGCAAAGCCGGTGATCAGGCAGGAAGATGATAAAACCATTGTAGATCCGGAAAATCTTGCAGCAAGCTCAACCAATGCTTATGAAATTCTTGAAAAAACGCCGGGCCTGTTTCTTGACCAGGATGGAAATATTTATCTAAACAGTACCACACCCGCCGCCATTTATATAAACGGAAGAGAACAAAAAATGAGTACTGCCGACATTGCAACCATGCTCAAAAACCTGCCCCCGAATTCTATTGCAACCATAGAAATACTTAGAACGCCTTCTGCCAAATATGATGCATCAGGTGGAGGAGGCATCGTAAATGTGGTGTTGAAAAAGGGTGTAAAAATAGGGCTGACAGGTAGCTTTACACTGGGTGGCAACCAGGGAAATTATGGAAACCGCTTTTTCGGGCTTAATCTAAACAATAACAATGGTAAAGTAACGACCTACCTCAACATGCAGTTTGGCAGGCGCAATTATTATGAAGAGGTAAAAACAAACAGGCTTTTTGCACTCGATTCATTGCTGAGCCAGGATGCATTTTCGTTGTATCCAACAAACAATTATTACGCTGGATTTGGTATCAATTTCCCGGTTTCAAAAAAATGGGAACTGAATTTTGATACAAGAATAAATTACAGCAGCTTTATCAACACCACACTGAATGAATCGCAAATCAATAAAGAAAGCAGTAATGCCGTCATTACCAAAAACACAACTGATGTAGTTAATAACGGAAATACTTTTAATTTCAGCCAGGGATTTTCTTCTAAATATAAGATCGACAGCGCCGGTTCCGAGCTTAGTACTGATCTTTCTTATAATTATTCCCCCAACATTTCTGACCAGTCATTCCTCAATACATTTGTTGTCCCGCTAATTCCGGCAAACGGGGGAGACGGCAAAATAAAAACACAACTCCATTTTGTTTCAGGCCAGGTCAATCTTTTGTACAAGCTTCCTAAAAAGCTTACCCTTGAGACCGGTGTAAAATCATCCTACGTTACATTTGAAAATACCACTGATTATTTTAGAACTGCCAGTGGCAACAGGATAAAAGATGCTGGCCGCACAAGTTCTTACGATTACAAAGAAAATATCAACGCCGCTTATGTGCAGGCGTCAAAAAATATAAATGGGATTACCATTAAAATAGGCACCCGCGCAGAGAACACGAATATGAAAGGAAACCAGTTTATCCCCAATGACACCGCTTTCAGCATACACCGCACCGATTTGTTCCCGTATGTATACATCAGCAGGAACCTTGTGAAGATCATGAAGTATGATCTTCGTGGATACCTAGTATACCGTAGAACGATCAGCCGTCCCGGTTACCAATTGCTGAATCCCTCACAGCGCTATGTAGACCAATATTTATTTGAAACCGGCAACCCATCGCTAAGGCCCCAGTTCACTCAAAATTTTGAAGCGAACGTTTCAGTTGATGAAAGGCCCATCTTAGCGATTGGGGTGAATGATACGAAAGATATTTTCACCAATGTCATTTACCAGGCAGACAGCAGCCGAAGCATTGCTTACAGGACTTACGACAACCTTGGGAAGAACAAAGAAATTTATTTCCGTGCCCTGGGCGCAATACCTCCGGGAGGGAAATATTTCATCGTAGCCGGGATCCAGTATAACCATAATTTTTACCAGGGATCGTACGAGGGAAAGCCATTGGCTTTTAAAAAAGGGAGCTGGTCAATTTTTACCTACCAAACATTGAAGCTAACTCCAACCACACAACTATCACTCAACGGCTTTGCTCGTTTCAAAGGCCAGTTGCAATTTTATGAGCTCAGCAATTTCGGGGCTTTGAATTTATCATTGAACCAGCAATTACTGAAGAAAAAACTGGTGGTCAGCATGAGTATGAACGACGTATTTCTTACCAACAACAACAATTTCAAAATCAGCCAGGGCAGCGTGAACGCCACTGGTTTCCGTAAAGGAGATACACGGCGTTTCGGGTTCAACATCCGTTATAATTTCGGGCTTCGTAAAAAAGAAGAAAGCAATCCCCTGAACCTTGATTCTCCGGAAAGATCTAACTGATTTACCGGGATTGTATACATCAGTTCTTAGTTACCTTGTTTTTTTTATTGACCTTCGGGTTGTTAAAGTAATTGTTGAGGTCCTTTTCACCCAGGTTATGGCAAGTACAAAGTCCTTTTAGTTGTTACCCGATCCCGAAAAAAATATCGTTTTGTTCAATGGTTCTTCCGGCTGGTTTGTATCCCAGCAGAGCCATAAACATTTTCATGGTATTTATTTTATAGAAGTAAAATGTTTGAAAATCCCGGACAAAAGAATAGGAAATATATGAAGGCCAACCATTGAGCGGCAAAAGGGATTCGAACCCTCGACCCTTAGCTTGGGAAGCTAATGCTCTGCCAGCTGAGCTACTGCCGCGTGATACATAAAATTAATAAAAGATTTGATGGCAGAATGATTTGCATTTCATCCGCAAGGTCAAAAGAAATAATTGGTTTACTTTTATTAAAATCATTCGTATGAAACGAGTTCAATGGGTTTTTCTTTCATGTATCCTGTTTTTTTTCACGACGGGTTTCAGGAATTTGAGTCTCCATCAACGGGATTGGCGCCCATTGTTCAATGGTAAAGATTTAAAAGGTTGGGACACTTATATTGGGCCACCCATGGATAGTGCGGGTAAAAAAATCTCTGAAATTCCAGTTGGACTGAACAACGATCCCAATCATGTTTTTACTGTGGTGAAAGACAGGGGAGAAAACATGATCCGTATTTCCGGTGAAAACTGGGGAGGCATTTCAACAACATTGGAGTATGAAAACTTTCATCTACAGCTTAAATTTAAATGGGGAGCTTTATCATGGGGGCAAAAAAAAGGGAAAAAGAAGGACAGCGGTGTATTGTATTTTGCAGTGGGACAACATGGCGCAGATAATGGTGTCTGGATGCGCTCACAGGAATTCCAGGTGCAGGAAGGAGATTGCGGCGACTACTGGGGTGTAGCCGGCGGCGTTGAAGACATACCTGTTTCAAAAAAATCTGACAGTGAATATGTCTACAATCCTGCAGGGCAAATGATTACTTTCAGCGCAACTGGTAAAAATGGCCGTCGTTGCATTAAACGTGAAGATTCAGAGAACAAAAGCGGTGACTGGAATACCCTTGATCTGTATTGTTACGGGGATACCAGTGTACACGTTTTGAATGGAAAAGTGATGATGGTGTTGTATCATTCACAGCAATCAGACAATGGTGTTTTACGCCCGCTGAAGAAAGGCAAACTACAAATACAGTCAGAAGGCGCAGAAGTTTATTATAAGGACATAAAGATCAGGATGATTGATGGGATTGATGGGGCAATGTTGAATTAGTGATGAAGTGTGAGGTATGAGGTATGAGGTATGAGGTATCAGGTATCAGGTATCAGGTATCAGGTATCAGGTATCAGGTATAAGTGTTAGGAATTAGGTTCGAAGATTAAAAATATTAAAAATGAAGATT
>JBDUCQ010000077.1:0-13146 GCA_040003385.1 Ginsengibacter sp.
ATTCACCATTCACCATTCACCATTCACCATTCACCATTCACCATTCACCACTCACCATTCACCATTCACCATTGCCCATTCACCATTGAAATATTACATCATAGCAGGAGAAGCATCCGGTGACCTTCATGGCAGCAACCTGATCAATGAATTAAAAAAGCTTGACAGGTCTGCTGAAATCAGAGCTTGGGGAGGTGATAAGATGCTTGAAGCCGGGGCTGTCCTGGTAAAAGATTACAAAGACCTTGCCTTCATGGGATTCATTGAAGTGCTGAAAAATCTTTCCACCATACTCAAAAACATTAGGTTCTGCAAGCTGGATATCGAAGAATATCAGCCTGCTGTGGTGGTGCTGATTGATTACCCGGGCTTTAACCTGAGGATTGCCAAATGGGCGAAACAATGCGGCCATAAAATAGTTTTTTACATCTCCCCCCAGCTCTGGGCATGGAATGAAAAGCGCGTCCACATCATAAAAAGGTATGTTGATAAAATGCTCGTCATCTTACCGTTTGAAAAAGATTTTTATAAAAAATATGGATATGAAGTTGATTATGTTGGACATCCGCTTGTAGAGGTCATTGAAAAATATAAAGCTTCCCGGGAAGTTCAAGGCAATACCGGAAGTAATTTATTTTCACCTGGCCCAAATATAAACCCCGAAAAAAATGCAGGAATTAAAAGTGGGGTGCAGGAACCAGGCATTATAGCTTTATTACCAGGGAGCCGAAAGCAGGAGCTTGAGCTGAAACTTCCTATTATGTTGGAAGTTGGCAAACACTTTCCCGGTTATCATTTTGTAGTTGCCAAAGCCCCGGGAATTGAGGATGCTTATTATGAAAGATTTTTATCAGCTTACCCGGATGTAAGTGCCGTGTCGGATCAAACATATCACTTGCTATCGGAAGCTTCTGCAGCCCTGGTAACTTCCGGAACAGCTACATTGGAAACAGCACTGTTCGGTGTACCTGAAATCGTTTGCTACATGGGCAACGAATTGTCTTACCAGATCGCAAAAAAACTCATCAAAATAAAATTCATCTGCCTTGTAAACCTCATCATGGACAAAGAGGTAGTAACAGAACTTATACAAAAAAAACTTACTGTAAAAAATCTCGTCAATGAGCTTCGCCTGATCTTAACAAACAAGAGCAGGCAGGAACAGATCAAAAAGGATTATTCTGCACTAAAAAATTTATTAAGTCTTGGAGGAAATGCATCGGCCAATGCAGCCGGGATCATATATAAATTTGCGCTCAGTGACGCAAAAGCTTCACTGCAAGGATGACCAGGGCCAATAGAAACAAAAAGATGGAGATCCTGTTGATGCCATGCATGTAGCCGATCCACTTGCTGTGCGGGCGGTTTGGATCCCTCTTTTTTAGGAAGAGGTATTCTGCAATCTGGCTCCATACTCCCATAATGATCACTTTAGATTTTCATTAACCAAACTTCAAATCCAAACGAATTCTGTGCACGTAAATTACAACATCAAATCTACTCATATTACTCAAAAATAAATTGATCTTCAATGAAAATGTTTCTATTTGGTGTGCTTTGTATGATAGTTGCGGGCACAAGCTGTGCACAGAAAAAATCCTCAACTCCTTTAAATTTCGCGGTGACAAAAACAGACGCTGAGTGGAAAAAACAAATGACTTCGGAACAATTCCAGGTTACCCGCAAAGGTGCCACAGAAAGTCCTTATTCCGGTAAATACTGGGACAACCATCAAAAAGGCATTTATAAGTGTATTGGTTGCGGACAGGAATTATTTTCTTCGGATACAAAATTTGAAAGTGGTACCGGCTGGCCAAGCTTCTGGCAACCCATTGTTCAAAAAAATGTGATTGAAAAAACTGATGGCACTTTCGGATTGGACAGAACAGAGGTAAAGTGCAGCAGGTGCGGTTCTCATCTTGGCCATGTTTTCAATGACGGCCCTAAACCAACAGGCCTTCGTTATTGCATGAATTCAGCTTCTCTTGATTTTGTAAAAAAATAATGCTTCTTTTGCTTATAGTAATTGTTCCTTATTATTCCAAATGCAATGAAGAGAGTTGTAAAAAAACACCCACTTGCTATTAGGTGGTTTCACTGGTTTAACTTCCCTATACTGGCAGTGATGGTATGGAGCGGTATGCTGATCTACTGGGCCAATGATGTTTACCGTGTTGGCTGGGGCAACACCACCTTGCTTAAATTCTTCCCTGATTCATTTAATAAAGCATTTCATATTCCCTTCAGACTGGCTGAAGGAATGAGCCTGCATTTTGTATTTATGTGGCTGTTTGCCATCAATGGAATAATTTATTTTTTTTTCCTGTTCTTTTCAGGAGAATGGAGGCTGATTGTTCCAAACAGGAGATCACTCAAAGAATCATGGCAGGTAATTTTACACGATCTTCATCTTCGTAAAGGCCTTCCTCCCCAAAAAAAATACAACGCAGCCCAACGGGTTGCCTATACGGGTGTTATTTTTATGGGACTTGGTTCACTACTCACAGGACTTGCAATTTTTAAACCGGTGCAATTTCACCTCCTGGTGGCCATGCTCGGCGGATACGAATGGGCGAGGGCAGAGCATTTTATACTTACGATTTTATTTTCATTATTTTTTGTGGTGCACATTGTACAGGTGATAATCGCGGGATGGAACAACTTTCGCAGTATGGTAACAGGCCTTGACGTATTGCCACCACTTACCGGGGATGTAGATACAGAAACTGGCCCCACAACTGAATCCAACGTATCATGAAACACAACAATGAATTCCTGATCTCTTCGCGGGATTTAAGAAAAAGGACCTTCCTGTCTTTTATTGTTTTTTTTGTGTTGCTCATTGCTGCCCTGCTTACCTGGAAATGGCTTCAAAAACAACCGGCCGAAGAAGGTGCGTTACAACCTTTGCGGAAAGTATTGAGCTACAATGAATCTTTCTTCGGGCATTTTTTCAGCAACAATCACCTGGCAAAAACATTTCCCCTGAATGCTGCGGTAAAGAATGTTCGGGTGAACGGTGGCGAAGGAATGAGTGATGATTTTGATCCTGCCAAATGGAAATTAAAACTGGCGAGGAGTTCGGGCGATACTCAACTGATCACGCTTGATGAAATAAAAGCACTTCCAAAAACTGAAATCATCTTCGACTTTAAATGCATCGAGGGATGGAGCCAGGTTACACATTGGGGTGGAGTTACTTTTGCGGATTTTGCAAAAAAATATGGCTTAACTGCAGAAACGGGGGAAAAATATGCAGGACTCATCACACCTGATAACGGATATTACGTGGGAATTGATATGGCGAGCATGTTACATCCCCAGACAATTTTATGCTATGAGATGAACGGCAAGCCGTTGCCAATGAACCAGGGTTACCCGTTGCGCCTGATCATTCCTGTAAAATATGGTATCAAACATCTTAAAAGGATCGGGAGCCTTTTTTTCAGCAACGAGAGGCCACCGGATTATTGGTACGAGCAGGGATACGATTATTACTCCGGGTTGTAATCTTCGTTTTGCGGGATCAGCTCTGATATTCTTTTCAGCCCTTTTTCAAAAAATCCCCAGAATGGTTTTGGCCCTTTAGCATACTTAAGCCCGAAACCAATAATGCTTTTTTCTTTGATGTAGGAAATGGTTTCAGGAATAGAATCGGTGACTAAAAATAAATCCATATCATGATTCGATATGGTTCCCTCCTTCAGCATCCTTTGATTGTGGTCCAGGATTTCCCTGTAAAATTCTTTATCAAATATGATAATAGGAAATCTGCTGATCTTTTTTGTTTGTACCAATGTGATCGCTTCATAAAATTCATCGAGGGTACCAAAACCACCTGGCATCACCACGAAGGCATACGAATATTTTATGAGCAATGTTTTCCTGATAAAAAAGAATTTCATGTTCACCCACCTGTCTAAGTATGGATTGGGATGCTGTTCAACAGGCAATACGATGTTACAACCCACACTCCTTCCTCCTACATCTTTTGCCCCACGGTTTGCTGCTTCCATAATTCCGGGTCCGCCTCCGGTAATGATCGTAAAGCCCAGCAATGCAATTTCACTTGCCAGCTTTCTTGCTTGTTTATAATATTTGTGATCTTCATTGAAACGTGCCGATCCGAATATTGTGACGCAAGGCCCGACAAAATGCAACGCTCTGAATCCTTTGATGAATTCAAAAAAAACGCTTACCGTATATTTAAAATCTTGCCACCGGCTTTGCGGGCCTTCCAAAAATTGTATCTCTTTTTTTACCATCATCTGCTTATTCGATCTAGATAATTAAAAAACCTGAGGCGTTTAATATGCGAGGATCATTTTTATTACCTCCGTAACTTTTTCTGCGTTTGGCAACATTGCACTTTCAAGCAACATATTCATAGGCACTGCCGGTAGATTCAGTGCTCCCAAAACCTCTACCGGTGCGTCCAGGTATTCAAAACACTTGTTCCCTATTCTTCCAGCGAGGGCTTCAGCAAATGAATTGTTTTGTTGCTCTTCAGTAATAACCATACAGCGCCCGTGTTTTTGCACGGACGAAAAAATAAGTTCCTCATCCAATGGAAATAAAGTGCGCAGGTCTATAATTTCAACCTGCCCGCTAAAATTTGTTGCGGCCGCCAGTGCCCAGTAAACACCCATGCCATATGTGATCACACAAACAGTTTCACCTGTTTCCAATTTATCTGGTGCAGTACTCAGTACAACATTTCCTTTACCGAATGGCAGTATATAGTCTGCTGCAGGTTCCACAGATCTTGCACCATCTGTGCCAGGCACCTTGCTCCAGTAAAGACCTTTGTGCTCCAGCATGATCACAGGATTGGGGTCCAGGAAAGCTGCTTTCATGAGCCCTTTCATGTCGGCGCTGTTTGATGGATATGCGATCTTGATCCCCTTGATAGAAAGCAATGTTGTTTCCACACAGCCGCTGTGGTAAGGGCCGCCTCCGCCGTATGCGCCGATTGGAACACGGATCACTGTTTGAACCGGGAATTTGCTACAACTGAGGTAACAGCTTTTTGCAATTTCAGTTGCAAGCTGGTTTATGCCGGGATAAATATAGTCGGCGAATTGTACTTCAACGATGGGTTTTACCCCGGTAGCACTCAGGCCAGCCGTTGAACCAATAATATAAGCTTCCTGGATGGCGGTGTTGAATACCCGGTGGTCACCAAATTGTTCAGCCAACGTTGCGGCCTCACGGAATACACCGCCCAGGCGACGGCCCACATCCTGGCCGTAGAATACTGCTTCCGGAAACTGCTGCATAATTTCGCGAATGGCAAACAAGGCTGCGTCTACCATCATTACCTTCCCATTGGATACAGGCGCCCGGTCTCCTTTTTCTTCCGTAACAGGTGTCGGTACAAAAATATAGTCGGTGACAGTGGCCGCGTCAGGTTCGGGAGAATCAACAGCCTGTTTGAATTGTTCTGACACTTCCTCTGTGGCTTTTTTCTCTATATCCAGGAGATGCGCTTCCTCAATCCCTGCCGTTAATAACACCTTCCGGAGCTTTGGCCCCGGATCATCAAGTGCATGTTTAGCAAGGTCTGCTTCGGTTCTGTAAAATTCTTTCCTTACCCCACTTGTGTGATGACCCAAAAGCGGAACCGTGGCATGGACGAGGAAAGGAACCTGGTTCTGACGTACTTCCCGGATCACATTGCCCATTTCCTCATAACTCTGGATAAAATCGCTTCCGTCAATACTGATGTGTTGCAATCCCTTGAAACCTTTTGCAAATTCTGCAGCATTGGCAGACCTTGATTCTTCTGAAGAAACACTGATCCCCCAATTGTTATCCTGGATTAAGTAGATAATCGGCAGTTGTTTCAAGGCTGCAAACTGCAATGCCTCACTCACTTCACCTTCAGTTATGCTTGCATCTCCCATGGAACATACAACTATGGGAGCTTCATTGCTACGGCCCTTCTTTAGCCTTGATGAATTTATGTGAGTAAGATAGCGGATGCCTTGTGCAATTCCAGTTGTAGGAATGGCCTGCATCCCCGTAGCGCTGCTTTGATGAATGATGGTTGGCTTATCTTCTCCACTATAATTAGGGTGGGAATAATATTCTCTTCCACCAGAAAAAATATCTGTTGCCTTTGCAAGCAGCTGTAACATCAGCTGAAATGGGGTGAATCCAAGTCCCAGCAATATGCTTTCATCGCGGTAATAAGGGCTAATATAATCACAGGGAAGAAGCTGAAATGCTGTTGCCAGCTGAATGGCTTCGTGGCCACGCGAGGTTGAATGAACATATTTACAGGTTTGACGGTTCTTCTCATAAATTTCCGCCATTGACCTCGCATTGCACATCAGCCTGTAAGCTTTCAACAAAATATCCTGTTCAACCATGCAAGCGAAATTACGCAACGAAGTTTGACTTGATCTGAAGAAATTGAATTTGGAAGATTACCTCTTAAAAATATCACCACACCCCTCATCGCAAATGAAATCTGCCGGACTTAATAAAAGCGAATGCATAGTTGGATCGAGTGAAAAGTAAAATAACCGGGTGGATAGAGGAGAAGGAATAATAAATTTGACCCTGCTTGAATCCAAAATTTCAAAACCGACAACATTGCTGAAGTGAGGAATATTACTTGCGAAGCTTCCATCATTGTTAAAAACCACCCACAGGTTTTCAGTTTCTGTGGACTTGTAGATCAGGGGTCCACCAATACTATAGTAAGTTTGTGTATACCTCCATTTCCCGGTAATACCTGTTGTAAAAGAAGTTGTTGTAAGATTTGATTTATTACAAGCGAAAAGCGCCAGAGACCCCAATATTAAAAATAAAAATAAACGAGCCATACCACTTTTATATATAGACATTTGATTTGAAGGAATTGATGCAGTCAATAAATAACGCTCAGTTATTAATTCTGGGATTTTCCGGGAAAATTTTAGAGATACGAGTGCATCGTATCAATTATTTGATCTCTAAAGAAAGTACACTCTTATCCTCGTAAAATGCTTCGAGTTCGTCGCCTACCACGCATTCACCTACACCTGCGGGAGTGCCGGTGAATATCAGGTCGCCGATATTAATTGAAAAATAATTGGAAATGTTTGCAATTACCTGGTCAAATCCGAAGATCATGGATCCAGAATTACCCTTCTGTACCAATTCCTGGTTCTTTTTGAATGAGAAATTGATATTTTTTTTGTTGAGTTGAGGAGTAATATCAATGAAAGTTCCCACGGCTGCAGAATTATCAAATGCTTTGGATTTTTCCCATGGTAAACCTTTGGCCTTCAGCTCATTCTGGATGTCCCGAGCGGTAAAATCAATCCCTACACTTATGCCATTATAATAATTAGGCGCATGCTTTTCCTGGATATATTTTCCATTTTTAGAGATCCGTATTACCAATTCACATTCATAATGCAGCTCATTTGTGAATTCAGGGTAATAAAAGGGGGTGTGTGCCTGTATCAATGCATTTTTAGGCTTCATGAAAATTACCGGTTCTGTGGGAATCTCGCTACCCATTTCCTTCGCATGATCTGCATAATTTCGGCCAATACAAAAAATCTTCATACTAAGTTAATTTTATCCTGGAAGTGAGCTTTGGGTAAACGAAAATATAAAAAAACAAGTAAATAAAAGAATAATAAACTCTGGCAAAAATTAGCTATAGAGGTTTGAATGATAAGTTATTAACTAAGCTCATTGTTTTATCGATTCCAATCGTCGCAAAGCTTTCAATTATCTCGATGCATTTATCAATTTTTAATTTTACCACCGGTATTTCTTCGGGATACCACTGGCTCAGCACGAAATTTACCTGCATACCTTTTGGATAATTATTTCCAATCCCAAATCGTAATTTAGGATACGCATCGGTGCCCAGGTTGATCTGAATATCCTGCAATCCGTTATGGCCTGCATCACTACCACCTTTGCGCAAACGAAGTTTATCGAGCGGAAGCGCAAGGTCATCTACTATCGTCAATGAATTTTCCAGGGGAATTTTTTCATGTGCAAGCCAGTATTTTACTGCTTTCCCACTTAGATTCATAAAGGTAGAAGGCATTATACATATAAATAATTTGCCTTTCCACCTGATTTCAGCCACATCGGCCAGTCGCCGGCTGCTGAATGTTGCTTCGTGTTTGTGGGCAAAAGCTGTCACTGCATCAAACCCGATATTATGACGGGTATGAGCGTATTCACTTCCGGGATTTCCAAGACCAGTGATTAAAAATTTTGACATACAGGAGCGAAGATAATAATCCTACATTTGTTTGATGGTGAAGACGTGGCCCCTCTATGCAAAAATAACTGCCTTGGTTTTACTGGTGTATATGATCTTGTATGGCCTCTATATTGGCCAGGATATCATTGAACCGCTGGGATTCGCGTTTTTATTCGCCATCCTACTGCGTCCATTGGAAAAGCTGCTGTTGAAATTTGGCAGCCCTAAGATCATCGCCATTATTATTACGATCCTTATCGGGATACTTTTCGTGGTTGCACTTGTTACTTTTTTATCAAAGCAGGTCGCTTCATTCATTAAAGACGTCCCTGCCATCAAGCACAATTTAACCGCTCTTTGGGATCAATTGCAAAGATGGATCTCACATACTCTTAACCTTACAGCTAGGGAGCAGGATAAATTTATTGAAAAGGCTACTTCCAATACCATGGGCGGACTGGAGCCATTGGGTACCCTTGGAACAATCACCGGTTCACTGGCCACGCTGGTGCTTTTGCCTGTTTATGTTTTCCTTTTTTTGTATTACCGTACCTTGTTGGTGCGTTTTATTTTGGAGTGTTTTGATGAAAAACATTCTACAAATGTCCAGGAAGTGCTGCACGAAGTGAGGTATGTGATGCAACATTATATCACAGGTTTACTCACCGAAACATCCATTGTTGCGGTGTTGAATGTGATTGGATTGTTGCTGATTGGCGCTCCCTACGCTATTTTGCTGGGGATCATTTCTGCGATATTGAACCTCATACCTTATATCGGTGGCCTGATCGCTGTTGTACTTACTGCCCTCGTCACGTTTTCAAACACCGGTTCGGTGAGCAAAATGATTTGGGCCATCGTTGTTTTTATGCTTGTTCAGCTTATTGATAATAATTTCCTGGTTCCCAAGGTAATTGCCTCCCGTGTAAAACTGAACGCACTCATTTCAATCGTTGGAGTGCTCATTGGCGGAGCTTTGTGCGGTGTGGGCGGAATGTTCTTAAGCATTCCTTTCATTGCGATTTGCAAAGTTATTTTTGACAGGGTTGAAGATCTAAAGCCATGGGGAAAGGTGTTGGGTGATGATATCCCGGTCACCAATTTACGGCATGTTCTTAAAAAAAGAAAAAAGGTGGCGTCGAAGCCTGTAAGCTAAACCACACAGCTCCCTTTTTTGGTAAACATTTATTTTTATGATCATTGAGCTGGCATTCTCACCGGCATTTATCTACCTTCTATTCACCCTACACCCGCAACCTGCAACTGGCATGATTTTTAGTTGAATATTTAGAACTAAACCTATTATTCAATGAATTTTTTATCGCAGCAATTAAAACCGTTCGCAAGTTTACTGAGCTTCGAGCCGATGCCGAAGAAGGAATTTGTGATTCTCGCGCACCGCAATGCTTTGTCTAACCAGTTGAATTTAGTAAGGCTTGTTGAAATGATACAATTTTCAACTGCCTACAGGAAAGATAACCAGATTGTATTTGAATAGAGGAAGGCTACCCCTACACCTGGCTTAAATACTGCTGAAGTTCGGATTCTGTTTTTATGAGCACATCCCTCACCTTACTACCCTGGTTGGGTCCCACTACTCCCGCTGCTTCCAGCTGATCCATCAAACGCCCGGCACGATTATATCCAAGTTTCATTCGACGCTGCAAAAGCGATGTACTTCCTATCTGGCTCATCACAATGATTTTGGCAGCATCATCAAACAATGGATCCTTATCGTTCACATCAAAACCTTTTGCTTCCATTTCTTTTTCATCCACATATTCCGGCAATAAAAATGGTTGGGGATACCCACGCTGGTCTCCGATGAAATCAGTGATCTGGTCCACTTCGGGGGTATCAACAAAAGGACATTGAAGGCGGGTGAGTTCGCCATTATAACTGATGAGCATATCGCCTTTCCCAATTAGTTGTTCAGCGCCGCCTACGTCCAGGATGGTCCTGCTGTCTATTTTACTGCTGACTTTAAAAGCTATTCTTGCAGGAAAATTGGCTTTGATGGTGCCGGTAATAATGTTCACGGAAGGGCGCTGCGTAGCAATGATCAGGTGAATCCCTACAGCCCTTGCCAGCTGTGCGAGGCGCGCAATCGGCATCTCAATTTCTTTTCCCGCCGTCATGATGAGGTCTGCAAATTCATCGATCACCAAAACAATAAAGGGAAGGTACTGGTGTCCTTTTTCCGGGTTCAATTTCCGTGAAACAAATTTTTCGTTGTACTCTTTTATATTTCTTGTTCCTGCTTCTTTTAAAAGATCATAGCGATTGTCCATCTCGATGCACAGTGCATTGAGGGTATGGATCACTTTTTTTGTATCGGTGATGATGGCATCTTCTTCGCCAGGTAATTTCGCGAGAAAATGTTTTTGGATCTTACTGTAAATGCTCAGCTCAACTTTTTTAGGATCTACCAAAACGAATTTTAATTGGGACGGATGTTTTTTATACAAAAGGGAAACAAGGATCGCATTAACCCCAACAGATTTACCTTGTCCTGTAGCACCCGCCATCAAAAGGTGTGGCATGCTTGTAAGGTCAACAATGAAATTATCATTGTCAATCTTCTTGCCGATTGCAATGGGGAGTGAAAAGTTATTGTGCTGGAACTTTTCGGAACTCAGCAACGTTTTCATGCTTACCACTGTTTTTCTCACATTCGGAACTTCAATACCAATGGTCCCTTTTCCAGGTATGGGTGCTATGATCCGGATGCCCAGTGCCGCAAGGCTCAATGCAATGTCATCTTCAAGATTTTTGATTCTTGATATACGAACACCGGCTGCAGGAACGATTTCATAGAGTGTAACAGTTGGCCCCACCGTGGCATAGATCTTTTGTATCTCAATGTCATAATTCTTAAGGGTGTTTATGATCTGGTTTTTATTGGTTTCCAGTTCGGTTGCATCCTGAACTATTTTTTCACTTCCGTGAGTTTCCAGCAAATCCAGCTTGGGGTATTTATAATCTCGGAGATCAAGAATGGGGTCATAAGGTTTTATGGGTTCCGGCTTGGGTTCAGAGTGTGTAACAACGCTTTCAGCAGGCAAATCAGGTACAGTTTTAATTTCCAGCTCAAGGTTATGATCAGCAACATTTTGCCTGGACCTGGTTTTTGGCACTTCTTTTATTTCTTCTTCTTCTTTTATTATTTCAGGCCCTTGTTCATTTTCCTTTTCGGTAAGCTGCATATCAAATTTGGGTATTTCTACCTGCGGTTGTATGAAAAGCTTTGCTGTTACATTGTCAACTGTATTTACCTCAAGGGATGTTAACTCGTTTGCCGGATCATCTCCTTTAGCGAAAGCTTCTTCATTCCTTTCCAACGGTTCTGTTTGTCCCTGGCTTTTTGTTCTGGAAAATGCAAATACGGGATTAAAACGCCAAATGATATAAGAGAGCAAAGCCACTAACAAAACTGCAGCCGTACCCACTTTCCCGATCATTTGCTGCATCCAGAGGTTCAGCTCTTTGCCCACTCCACCTCCCCAGGGGAACCTGCTGCCGCTGGTAATAAAAGATGCTGAAACGCTGATCACGAGTAACCCAATGATCACGTATTTAATATTGCGGGACAGTGAAAAAATCTTTCTTCCAACAAACAGGTTAACTCCTATGATAAATAGGAAGCTGCAAAAAAGGTAGGAGGCAACACCAAAACCATAATAAATAAATAGAAAGGAAAGTAAGACTCCAAAGGTTCCAAGCAGGTTGTCAACTTTGATGTCATCAGACGGCATTAATAATTTGTGCCACTGGTTAAAATACTTTCCATCACTGGTCCATGTAAACAGGTAAGATGTAAATGCAACAAATAAAAGAAAGGCAAACAGCAGGAAGAGGGCTCCAAATATTTTATGTGTGCGCTCATCCCTCCACAGTTCCCTGCCAACTATTTTTTCTTCTTTCTCTGGCTTCAATTTAGAATTATCCGGGGCCTTGTATTTTTTGGTTTTAGAGTTATTTGCCATGTTAGCGCAAAGATATAGATGGATAACGTATTTTCTTTTCCCTGTTGTGTAGTAAATTCATTTATTCAATGAAGGTGACTATGTGTTCCCCAGGGACCGATGTTATTTACCGCCGACTTTTATTACAATCTTCCTGCTGCATCCGACGAACAAAAAAATCCATCCCGCAATGAAACACAAACCGCCAACAGGTGTAATGGCGCCTACCCAATCATAACCGGGCAGTACAGCACCTTTGATGTACATTAACAGATACAGCGACCCACTGAATAAAATAATTCCTGCTATGAAAAACCCTCCAGCCCACCTTGTGAACCTGTTGGTAAACTCCTTGTACAAAATTGCAGTGGCAAGCAGTGCAAAAACATGATAAAACTGGTAACGCACCCCGGTTTCGAATATATCCACGGCGTGGTCTGAAACATGCCCTCTTAATGCATGTGCTGCAAATGCGCCCAACAAAACAGAAAGAGCACCCAGCAGGCAACAGGCTTTCAATAAACTTTTATGCATGATAGATTGTTCTTACACAGGCGGTAAATCCGACTGAGATCAGATTAATAAAAGATCGGGTATATAATTTTTGTTGAGGCCATCAACGTCTATCACCAGCTTTGCCTGGTTGTAAAAAAAATCCCGCTCCCTGATTTTTTCAGTGATATAAAATAACAATTCTTCATCTTTCAGGTGCTTTACAAGTGGGCGCTTTTCCTTCTCTTTTACAAGCCTTTCAAATATTTTCTCTGCGGCAGAACGCAGATATATTGAAATGCCTTTGTTATTCATCCAGCTGATGTTGTCATTGAAGCATGGGGTGCCACCACCCGTTGCAATGATCATATTTTTCTTGCCGGCAAATGATCGCAACATTTCTGTTTCAAGGTCGCGAAAATGATCTTCGCCATCCTGCGCAAAAATTTCTGCGGCCGATTTGCCCTG
>JBDUCQ010000078.1:0-13056 GCA_040003385.1 Ginsengibacter sp.
GGCTGGGGTGCCAATATATCATCACGGTCATAGTCATACGCAGTTTTTTCAATTTCAAGAATTATTTTACTCATTGTTTCCACCACGAGTGTAGGATGCTGTCCGGTGGCTGTTTCCCCGCTGAGCATTACAGCATCGGCTCCCTCAAGAACTGCGTTGGCAACATCAGTAATTTCACTCCTGTTGGGCTTAACCCTGTCTATCATACTTTCCATCATCTGGGTTGCAACAATCACCGGCTTTGCCCTGTGCATACATTTGCGGATGAGCTCTTTTTGTATCAGTGGCACCTTTTCTACAGGCAGTTCTACACCCAGGTCCCCACGTGCGATCATGATCCCATCACTTTCGATAATGATGTCACGGATATTTACCAACGCTTCGGGCTTTTCAATTTTTGCAATCACTTTGGCTTTGCTGTTCCTTTCTTTTAATATGCTTTTCAAGCCAATGATGTCTTTCACCTGGCGCACGAATGACAATGCGATCCAGTCTACATCCTGGCCAATAATAAAATCAAGGTCTGCCAGGTCTTTTTCAGTGAGTGCAGGCAAAGAAATTTTAGTATCAGGCAGATTGATTCCTTTTTTTGAAGACAATATCCCACCCACCAGTACTTCCACTACTACATTATTATTGGCAAGTATTTTAGTCACTCTCACTTCCAGTTTGCCATCATCAATTAAAATAACATTCCCTGGTTTTACATCTGCATGGAGGTTTGGATAACTTACATAAATACATTCTTTGGTGCCTATGCATTTTGTATTGGTGAATGTAAGTACATCCCCCGGAACAATTTCCAGCGCATCATTTTCTATTTCCCCCACTCTAAGCTTGGGTCCCTGGAGGTCAGCGAGGATTGCAATGTTATAAGGTTCGGTTTTGTTGATTTGCCTGATGAGGTCAATGATCTTGGCTTTATCAGCATGTGAGCCGTGTGAGAAATTAAGCCTGAATACATTGACCCCGGCTTTAACGAGCTCCAGCAGCTTATCATAGGTATCACAGGCGGGGCCTACAGTAGCAACGATCTTTGTTCTTTTGATGCTATGTTCCAGGCCTGCCTGTTTGTCCATGTTGTGATGCAGGTATTTGCTGATATTTTTTGACATATTTTTTTATTTGCGTGTTAGGCAGGAAGAAGCTATGGCAGAATCTTTGTAATTTGACGTGCTAGCAGGTAAATTATTTTGTTGTAAAACTTATGTTTTAAAGAATCAGGTCAGGAAGAAAGGATCTTTACAATTTTCATCCAGTCTTCGCTGATTCGTTGCTTTTTCTTTACCGCTTCATTCAGCGGGATATAATGCATCCTGTTGTTTAGAATTCCAACAAATATATTGTGCCGGCCTTCCAGCAAACACTCTACTGCTGCATATCCCATCCTGCTTGCGATCAGCCTGTCGAAGCATGATGGCGAACCTCCACGCTGGATATGACCCAGTATACACACCCTCACTTCCTGCTCTGGCATACGCTCCTTAATAATTTTGGCAATTTCATTGGCACCAAATGCTTCTCCCTCAGCTACCACGATAAGATTTACGAGCTTTTTTCTGCCATGCTTTTCAGTCAGTGCAACAATGATGTCTTCAATGTCTGTTCTTTTTTCGGGAATCAGGATGTTCTCGGCGCCGGTGGCAATTCCACTGTGCAATGCAATATAACCTGAATCCCTGCCCATCACTTCGATGATAAATAACCGGTCATGAGCATCTGCGGTATCACGTATCTTGTCAATGGCTTCAACAGCGGTATTTACAGCTGTATCAAATCCAATCGTACAATCCGTCCCTGCTATGTCTTTATCTATCGTTCCGGGCAAGCCAATACACGGTATGTCGAATTCATTGCTGAAGATCTGCGCACCCCTGAAAGAGCCATCTCCTCCTATGATCACAAGGCCATTGATACCATGCTTTTTTATATTTTCATATGCAGTTTTCCGGCCTGCCTGGTCATAAAATTCTTTACAACGTGAAGTCTTTAAAACCGTGCCACCCCTTTGAATAATATTCGCAACACTTTTACTTTCCATCCGTATGATGTCATTTTCTACCATCCCGGTGTACCCGCGCAATATACCATATACTTCGAGCCCATTGTAAATGCCGGTACGTGCAACGGCCCTGATAGCGGCATTCATTCCGGGTGCATCGCCGCCGGATGTGAGGACTCCGATCCTGGTTACTTTACGATTCATTTTTTAAAGAAAAGAATTTTCTGCCAAATAATTTAAAAGATTTAAATGTGTCAAAAATACACATTTCCAGATGAAAGACGATTTAAAAGCAAATAGACACAAATATTCTAACTTCAATCCAAATAAAATGATATGAAAAATTTTGCAACTGTGTTGTCTTTGCTGCTGCTTAATCTCATCAGCTTTGGCCAACTGCGATACCCTGTTGCCAGGCTAACAGATCATACCGATGATTATTTTGGCGTCAAAGTAAAAGACCCGTACCGCTGGCTTGAAGATGAAAATAGCGAGGAAACGAAAACTTGGGTAGCAGCAGAGAATAAGGTTACCAAGGATTATCTTTCTAAAATTCCTTTTTATGATAAAGTGAGGAAAAGGTTGGAGGAAATGTGGAATTACCCAAAATATTCTTCCCCATTCAAAGAAGGTGAATATTATTATTATTACAAAAATGATGGCCTACAGAACCAGAGTATTTTATACAGGCAGAAAGGATTGCAGGGAATCCCGGAAGTATTTATTGATCCCAATAAAATGAGCAGCGATGGTACAGCTGCTGTTTCTACTCCCGCATTCAGCAAAAATAAAAAATATGCAGCTTACATGATTTCACAATCAGGTAGTGACTGGCAGGAGGCCTACGTGCTGGATGTTGCATCAAAAAGAATTTTAAAGGATAAACTGAACTGGATAAAATTCAGTGGCATTTCATGGAAAGGAGATGAAGGCTTTTTTTACAGCCGTTTCCCGGCCTATGACGAGAAAAATAAGCTTACCAATCAAAATCAAAACCAGCAATTGTACTACCACCAGTTAGGGTCGTTGCAAGCCGATGATAAACTTGTATACGAGGACAAAGAACATCCGTTGCGATTTATAGGAGGCGGATTAACTGAAGATGGCAGGTTTCTTACCATTTACAAATCTGAAGGCACAAGCGGGAGTGAACTATGGATTAAAGATCTCAGTAATCCTTCTTCGGCGTTTACCCTCCTTATTAAGGGGTTTGATACAGAAGCGGGGGTTGTAGACAATGACGGAGGCAAAATACTGGTACGTACAAATGCAGATGCTCCAAATTATAAAGTAGTATCCATCAACCCTGCCAGTCCGCAAAAGGAAAACTGGGTAACGATCATACCAACCCGCACAAAACTTTTGGAAAGTGTTGGAACTGCAGGCAACAAATTATTCCTCTCTTACCTTGAAGACGCATCAACAAGGGTGTATCAGACTACTTACAAAGGGATATTGGAAAGGGAGATCCGGCTCCCTGGAATTGGCTCTGCCGACGGCTTTAACGGCTACAGGAATGACTCCGAACTTTTTTTTACATATTCATCTTATGATTACCCACCGGCCATTTTCAGGTATACAATTTTAAATGGCAAAATAGACTTATTCCGCAGGAATGAAGTGAAAGTGAATGCAGAGAATTATCAAACAGTACAGTCCTTTTTCACAAGTAAGGATAGTGCAAAAGTGCCGATGTTCATTACGTTTAAGAAAGGGCTGGTTTTAAATGGCAATAATCCTACTTTAGTGTATGGTTATGGCGGCTTCAATATCGCGCTTACACCGGGTTTCAGCATTTCAAATGCTTTCTTTCTAGAACAGGGTGGAGTTTCCGTTGTGGTGAATCTGCGCGGGGGCAATGAATATGGAGAGGAGTGGCACAAGGCCGGAATGCTTCAGAACAAACAAAATGTTTTCAATGATTTTATCAGCGCGGCTGAATTTCTGATTGAAAAAAAATATACCAATCCTCAAAAGCTTGCTATGCGAGGGGGCAGCAACGGGGGATTATTGATTGGGGCTGTCATGACCCAGCGACCTGACCTTTTCCAGGTAGCCATTCCACAGGTGGGTGTGATGGATATGCTCCGTTATCACACATTCACCATTGGACATGCATGGGCAACAGAATTTGGCAGCAGCAATATAAAAGAAGATTTTTCCAATTTATATAAATATTCGCCACTGCACAATTTGAAGCCTGGTACCCGTTACCCCGCAACACTCGTCACAACAGCCGACCATGATGACCGTGTGGTTCCGGCACACAGTTTTAAATTCGCTGCCACCCTCCAACAGGATAATGATGGCACGAATCCAACCCTGATTCGCATAGAAACGAAAGCAGGGCATGGCGCGGGCAAGCCTACGGGCAAGCAAATCAGTGAAGCCGCTGATATATGGAGCTTTATCATGTACAATTTAAAAATGGATTTTAAAGAATGATCAAATAATTTAACCGTGTCCAGAATTCTTATTACAGGGGCCAATGGATTTATCGGCCAGCACCTTTGCCGGGAACTGCTTCATTCAAAGGTTCACCAGGTGATCGCAACAGGTAAAGGAAAATCACAACTGCCATTTGCAGAAAATGAAACCTATAGATACCATACTCTTGATATAACTGAAGCTAACCAGGTTGAAAGCCTTTTTACTTCCCAGCAACCTGGTGTGGTAATTCATGCGGCTGCATTGGGCCAGCCTGATTTTTGTGAGAAAAATGAAGATGAATGCAGGAGTACAAACATTGCCGGAACAGAAAATATTACAGCCTCCTGTAAAAAAATAAATGCGTTCCTTGTTTTTTTATCAACCGATTTTGTTTTTGACGGTACAAAGGGCCCATACCACGAAGAGGACCAGGAAAACCCTGTTAACCGTTATGGCCAAAGCAAGCTGGCCGGGGAATTGCACATCAAAAACTCAGGAATTCATCATGCCATTCTACGATTGTGTTCAGTGTATGGTATTCCTTTAAGTGGCACTGCAAGGAACATTATCACATGGCTCAGGGAAAACCTGGAAAACGGGAAGCCCATACAGGCGGTTGATGACCAGGTAAGAACACCATCCTATATCGGTGATGTGATCAGTGCAATCATCACACTTGCTGATCGGAAAATGGAAGGAATCTTTCACATTTCCGGTGATGAAACTCTTACACCTTACCAGATGGCGATGGCCACAGCTGATTACCTTCATTTTAATACAGGTCTTATAACAAGAGTGAATTCAGGTGAACTCAACCAGCCTGCGCAAAGACCATTGGTGACAGGATTTATTACCAAAAAGGCAAAAAACGCATTTGGCTTTAACCCGAAAAAATTTTCTGAAGCGCTCAACCTGATGTTCCCTTCATGATCATTGCATTTGTAAGTCACATCCTTTGAGGTACACGGATGCCAAGCAACTGCATGCTGCTTTTGATCACGTTTGTTGTCATACCGGAAATGCGTATGCGCAGTTGTTTTTTTTCTTCATTTTCAGCATTGGCAACTGAATGTTCAGTGTAAAAAGAATTAAAAGTTTTGGCAAGGTTATATACATAGTTTGCCACCACCGAAGGATTTAATTCAGCTGCCGCTTCCGCGATCATATTGGGATAGTTTTCGAGCAACAGCAGAAGTTCCCGTTCCAGTGCTGTTAACGGTAAATTTTCATTTTCTCCTCCACGGTGGTTCACTTCATCGGACTCACCTGCAGGAGCTGTGGTAAATGCCAGCTTCCCTGTTTCTATCTTTTTCAGGATCGATTGGATCCGTGCATATGTATACTGTATAAAAGGTCCGGTATATCCATGGAAATCTATGCTGTCTTCGGGATTAAAGATCATCCGCTTTTTTGGATCCACCCGCAATACATAAAATTTCATTGCACCTAGTCCCAGTATTTCATAGAGTTCTTTCAATTCAACCTCATTAAAATCCTTTACTTTTCCAAGTTCTTCGGTATGGTGCTTTGCTGTTTCGGTCATCTCTTCTACCAGATCATCACCATCCACAACAGTTCCTTCCCGACTTTTCATTTTACCCGTTGTAAGCTCAACCATGCCATAGCTCAAATGATAGATTCCGTCAGCAAACGGCATCCCCAGCTTTTTGCAGATCAGCTTCAGAACTTTCATGTGATAGAGTTGCTCATCACCAATTACATAAATGCTTTTGCCTGGCTTATACTGATTGTATTTTTGATCAGCAAGTCCGAGGTCTGCTGTAATATAAACTGAGGTTCCATCAGCACGCAGTAACAATTTTTCATCAAGGCCATCACTCGTCAGATCGATCCAAACGCTGCCATCATCTTTTTGATACAGGATCCCATTTTTTAATCCTTCCTGCACGAGATCCTTTCCTAACAGATATGTGTCACTCTCATAATAGGTTTTATCAAAGTCGCTTCCTATACGTTTGTAGGTTTCGTTGAATCCTTCATAAACCCAACCATTCATTCTTTTCCACAATTCAACCACCTCAGGTTTTCCATTTTCCCAATCGAGGAGCATTTGTTGTGCTTCCTCCATCAGGGGGGCCTGTTTAGCAGCGGCATCTGCTGTCAACCCGGAATTCATCAATTCTTCCACCTGTTTTTTATGGGCATCATTGAATCTCACATAATAATCTCCCACAAAATGATCGCCCTTTGTATGGGTCGACTGTGGTGTTTCACCATTAGAAAAATGTTTCCAGGCAATCATGCTTTTGCAAATATGAATGCCGCGGTCGTTCACAATACACGATTTAACAACCTTGCTTCCATCTGCTTCCAGGATCTCCGCAACACTCCATCCCAAAAAATTGTTGCGGAGGTGCCCGAGATGCAAAGGCTTATTTGTGTTTGGTGAGGAATATTCCACCATTACTGTTTTGCCATTAGAAGGCTGCTTTCCGTACCCGGTATCCTGGTAATTATCATCAAGAAATTGAAATAAAAATTTGCTGGAAACGCCAAGGTTTAAAAATCCTTTGATCACATTAAAATTTGTGAAGACGCCGGGATATTTATTGATCAACCCCGTGCCCAGTTCATTCCCCAGTATTTCGGGAGACTTTTTTAAATTTTTTACAAGCGAAAACAACACAACTGTATAATCCCCTTCAAATTCAGGTTTTGTTTGGTTCACCTGGAAGTCTGTATCCTTAAAATGGCTTGCATATAATGAATGCAGGCATTCAATAGCAGCAGCCTTTAGAGTTTGTGTGATCGTCATGGAAATAATATGTACCGGGATGCAAAAATAGGCTGCCGCAATCAATTATCCGGGTAAATGGTTTTATTAATGGTATTTAACCATGATGTAAGGAATGAAAAATCGTCACGAAGAAAGTATTTTTATAGCAAGAAAAATTATATGAAACAGTTGATCATCGTATTGTTGGTATTGGTACTACTTCCTTTGTTCAGGCTTGAAGCACAGAACGGCCAAAAACCATGCACGGCCAATGAAATCCACCAGTTTGATTTTTGGGTGGGAGAGTGGGATCTCACATGGAATGATACGTCTCATGGTACAAATAAGATTGACCGCTTGTTTGGTAATTGCGGTGTGCATGAGAATTTTTTTGATCCGGCAATGAGTTACAAGGGTGAAAGCTGGAGTGTATTCAATCCAAACTCAAAAACCTGGCAGCAAACATGGGTAGACAACCAGGGAGGTTATATTGCACTTTCAGGAAATTTTGAAAACGGCGAAATGAAATTGTCAACTCAACCGGGGAAAATTGCGAATGGAAAGGAAATGATTTCAAGAATGGTATACTTCAACATACTTTCCAACAGCTTCGATTGGCGTTGGGAAGCAACCACAGATCAGGGTGCCACCTGGAAAACAAACTGGCTCATTCATTACAAGAGAAGAATTTAATGTATGTTAGAAGTACAAAACTTCAGAGAAGATTCTTTACCCACTTTTCCGTAGCATCACTCAAAACCTGTATGATGTTTTGTTTCCCCGCTTTGAAGGCATGGTTTGCGCCCTCGATCTTAATTAATGTAGCCTGCTTTAATGAAGAGCATAAATTTTCAACCAGGTGTAGTTTTGCCAGTTCGTCTTTTGTACCCTGCAAAAAAAGCATTGGAATTTGAATATCCCTGAGGTGGTCCGCACGTTCTACAGAAGGCTTACCAGGAGGATGCAACGGAAAACCATAAAATATTATTCCCTTAACTGCAACATCCGGATGAAGAGAAATATACTGTGAACTCATTCTTCCGCCAAAAGATTTGCCTGCAATAAAAAGAGGAATGCCTTCGAAAAATTCTTTTGCTTTTCCTATTGCAGCTTCAATTGTTTTGTGAGCTACTGCAGGCAGGTCTGGCCTTCCTTTTTTGTTTTCTGCAAATGGAAAATTAAATCTCATCGTGGAGATCCCATTCTCAGAGAGCGAGGAGGCAAGAGTGCTCATAAATATATGATCCATGCCTGCCCCTGCGCCATGAGCGAGGGTGATGATACATTTACTTTTTTCAGCAATCATACAAGTTCCTGATACTGTACCTATGGAAGGGGAAACTTCGAATGTGAACGGCCTTATTTCCATGCGAATGCTTTTAAAATACGGGCAACAAAAATAACCATTTACTCTATGATCTTCAGATACACACTCAAAAATTTGTTGAAATTGTTTGAACCCCATTGCCTTCATGAAAACAAGTTTGCCTTTTAACTTAATCTCCTGTAATTACGGATCAAATAATTTATTGTAACATCAAGCTTGGAGGCACTGAATTATTGCTAACATGCCGGCAACACCATGGCGAATTAAACCTTACCTTTGCGCCTCGAAAAAAAATAGCATGATCAGTGTAAATAATATAACCCTGGCATATGGTAAAAGGGTATTGTTTGATGAAGTAAATCTGAATTTTACCAAAGGAAACTGCTATGGCATCATTGGAGCAAACGGAGCTGGGAAATCAACATTTCTTAAAATCATCTCCGGTGAAATAGAGACCAACAAGGGTACAGTGAGCATTACACCCGGGGAAAGAATGGCTGTTCTTACCCAAAACCATTTTGAATTTGATGAAGTTTCTGTTTTGGAAACCGTTATGATGGGCCACAAAAAGATGTGGTCAGTGATGAAGGAAAAGGATGCCATCTATATGAAGGAAGATTTTAATGAGGCTGATGGAATGAAAGCCGCACACATGGAAGAAGAATTTGGCGAGATGGGTGGATATACCGCAGAAAGTGATGCAGCAACCCTTCTTCATGAACTGGGAGTGAACGATGAACTGCACCAGATGCTGATGAAAGATATCGGTGCAAATATTAAAGTGCGTGTACTGCTGGCACAGGCGTTATTCGGCAACCCGGACATATTGCTCCTTGATGAACCTACCAACAACCTGGATGTGGAAACGATCATGTGGCTTGAAAATTTTTTAGCAGATTATCAAAACATTGTTTTGGTAGTAAGCCACGACAGGCACTTCCTGGATGCGGTGTGTACCAACGTTGCAGATGTTGACAAAAGAAAGATCAAAATATATACAGGCAATTATACATTCTGGTACGAAAGCTCACAGCTGGCATTGCGTCAAGTAACTGATAAGAATAAAAAGATGGAAGACAGGCGCAAAGACCTGCTGGAGTTCATCGCCCGTTTCAGTGCCAATGCTTCCAAATCTAAACAGGCTACATCCCGTAAAAAGGCCCTGGAGAAGCTGGTGATCGAAGATATCCAGCCCTCCAACAGGAAATATCCCGGCATAATTTTCAAACCGCAACGAGATACCGGCAATCAAATTCTGAATATTGAAAAGCTGTCAAAATTTTTTGATGGAAGACCTTTATTCAGCAACATTTCTTTTGATATTGTAAAAGGCCAAAAGATCGCATTTTTAAGCAGGGATCCCGTTGCACTCACTTCGTTCTTCGAGATCATCAACAGCAGGATGAAGCCTGACGGGGGTAAGTTTGAATGGGGAACCACGATCACTACTGCTTATCTTCCCAATGACAATACGGAGTTTTTTACAGGCCAGTGGACGTTGATGGATTGGCTGAGGCAATATGTTCCATCTTATGTAAAGGATGTGGACGAAGATTTTTTACGTGGCTTTTTGGGCAAGATGCTGTTCAGCGGTGATGAGATACTGAAGAAAACAAATGTGCTAAGCGGGGGTGAAAAAGTAAGATGCATGGTCAGCAGGATGATGTTGCAAAATCCAAATGTTGTGGTACTGGATGAGCCTACAAACCATCTCGATCTTGAAAGCATCACTGCTTTTAATGATGGAATGATCACATTCCCGGGTATCGTTTTATTTACAACGCATGACCACCAGTTTACCCAAACTGTTGCGAACCGGATCATTGAAATCACTCCAAAGGGAATGATTGACAGGCTTTGCACTTACGATGAATACCTTGCGGATGAAAGGATAAAAACTTTGCAGGAAGAATTGTACGGGTGATAGGCCAGTCCACGGTCGACTGTCCACAGCCGTGCCTGTTTTTTTTGAAGAATATTCTGTCTAATGATTGCGTCGACAATTTTAAGTAAGTCCACAGTTCACAGTAAATTTAGGATTTTGCTAATTGGAAAACTCTGCTGTGGACCGTCGACCGTCGACCGTGGACCGTCGACCGATTTTAACTGTTGGCATGATTTTTCCCGATAATCATGCAACCCAAACCCGATAACCAAATCTTAATTTATGAAAAATTTTTTTGTCTTACTAATTGCCTTCTTCCTTGTCAACCTCTCAATCATCCATGCACAAAGCAGTTCTGACAATTCCAGCACGTACACAACAGCACTCGGACTCAAATTTTATCCCACAGGTATCACCTTGAAACACTTTTTGGATGGTAATCACGCCCTTGAAGGGCTAGGATATTTTTATAACTATGGAACACGAATTACGGGCCTGTATGAAATTTACGGCGACATAAATAACGCAGTTGGGTTACGTTGGTACATTGGTCCGGGAGCCCATTTTGGTTTTTACAATACAAAATATGGGGGTGGTTCCAGCGCAGGTGTTGACGGGGTGCTGGGATTGGATTATAAAGTTACCAATGCACCGCTGAATCTTTCGCTCGACTGGCAGCCATCTTTTGAATTTGGCGATAATTTTAATAATGGCTTTTCCGGGGGCTGGGGAGGATTTGGTATCAGGTATACCTTCTGATTTATTCATTTCTATTTTATAAACTTTGCCGTTGTGGGCGAAGTTCTTTTTCAGGAGATTGTAAAAAAGTAACTTAGGCCCCATTAAAATAGACCGTGAAAAAAAAGATATTAAGTTTCATACATTTTTTTTACCCATATTTCCGGCGATTTATGCCCCTCCAGACATTTCGCTATGCTGCTTGTGGAGGTTTCAACATGGTACTGGATATTTTTATCTATTATATCAGCTATAACTTTATTCTTCACAAGCAGGTGCTCAACCTTGGCTTTATCGCCTTTAAGCCGCACATTGCAGCATTGTGGATGGCTTTTTTGGTAAGTTTTCCGGTGGGTTTTTTGCTTTCTAAATACATTGTTTTTGATACTTCGTATTTACGGGGAAGGATACAGTTGCTCAGGTACCTGCTCATTGTTGCCATTAATCTTGTGCTCAATTATTCCATTATAAAGATCATGGTAGAATACATGGAGTTCTATCCTACTGTAGCGCGTATTTTCGCAACCGGTTTCCTGATCACTTTCAGCTACCTTTCTCAAAAACATTTCACTTTCAAAAGCAGGAAAGAAAGTCATGAAATATAGTGACTACCACCACATCTTTAGATAGATCTTTACTGCCATTTTTACACTTTATAAGGCTTGGCATAAACCTTGACAAAATACTAAAAACATTAAATTACAAAACATGGGAAAAATAATAGGAATAGACCTGGGCACCACCAACAGTTGTGTTGCCGTAATGGAGGGGAATGAACCTGTGGTGATCGCGAATGATGAAGGCAGGCGTACAACACCGTCTATTGTTGCATTTTTGAAGAACGGCGAAAGAAAGGTGGGTGATCCGGCAAAACGCCAGGCGATCACAAATCCTCTCAATACTATCATGAGCGTTAAAAGATTCATGGGCCATAAGTGGGATGAAGTAACGACAGAAGCGGGCCACTGGAGCTATAAAGTTGTAAAAGGTGACAATAATACGGTGAGAATTGATATTGATGGCAGGCCCTACACTCCCCAGGAGCTTTCTGCAATGATTCTTCAAAAAATGAAGAAAACGGCTGAAGATTACCTGGGCCAGGAGGTAAGTGAAGCGGTGATTACTGTACCGGCTTATTTCAATGATGCCCAGCGGCAGGCAACTAAGGAAGCAGGTGAAATAGCGGGTTTGAATGTGAGGCGCATCATCAATGAACCCACAGCTGCTGCTCTTGCTTATGGAATGGATAAAAAACATACGGATCAGAAAATAGCAGTATTTGACCTCGGTGGTGGAACTTTTGATATTTCAATTCTCGAGTTGGGTGAAGGTGTATTTGAAGTAAAATCTACGAACGGAGATACGCATTTAGGTGGTGATGATTTCGACAAGGTGATTATGGACTGGCTGGCAGCTGAATTTAAGAAAGATGAAGCAATCGATCTTCATAAAGATCCGATGAGCTGGCAGCGATTAAAAGAAGCGGCAGAAAAAGCTAAAATTGAATTGTCATCATCAAGCGAAACAGAAATTAATTTACCTTATATAACTGCAGTCGATGGTGTGCCCAAACACCTTGTTAAAAAGCTCACAAGAGCAAATTTTGAAAAGCTGGCCGACGATTTATTTTCAAGATGTTTAAAGCCGTGTGAACTTGCATTAAAAGATGCAGGCCTGGATAAAACTGCTATCAACGAAGTGATCCTGGTAGGCGGCAGCACCCGGATTCCAAAAGTGCAGGAAATTGTTGAAAATTTCTTTGGGCGTAAGCCAAGCAAAGGAGTAAATCCGGATGAGGTGGTTGCAATTGGTGCAGCAATACAGGGTGGTGTTTTAACGGGTGAAGTGAAAGATGTTTTGTTACTGGATGTTACCCCGCTTTCATTGGGTATTGAAACCATGGGGGGTGTAATGACAAGATTGATTGAAAGCAATAC
>JBDUCQ010000079.1:0-13042 GCA_040003385.1 Ginsengibacter sp.
CAAGGAGCAAAATATACCGCCTAACTTACCGGTAATGGTTGTAAAGGATCTGCCGACCACCCCGGGAATTTATTATTTTCATGATGAGAAGAACAAAGTTCTCTATGTAGGCAAAGCCAAGAACATTTCAAAGAGGGTGAACAGTCATTTTGCCAACAATAAGCCTAGCCGGCAGAAACAGGAGTTCCTTCGCAAAATATACAACATCACCTTTACCAGGTGTGCTACAGAACTCATGGCTTTCATCCTGGAAAGTGTTGAAATCAAAAAACTCTGGCCACAACAAAACAGGAGTCAGAAGAGATATGAACAATCATACGGACTTTATACATTCGAAGACAGGAATGGTTACATGCGGTTGGCAATAGAAAAAAAGAATAACAATCTCCAGGCACTGTACACATTTAACCTGTTAAATGAAGGACACGTATTGCTGCGCAGGCTCTCTCACCAATTCCAGCTTTGTCCAAGACTTTGTTTTTTACAGGCTGATACTGTCTCGTGTTGCGGAATTACTGACGGAAGGTGTAATGGGGCTTGTGAGCACAAAGAAAATGTATATGCTTACAATGCAAGGGTTAAAGAGTGTATTGAGTGCCTCCATAAAGAATTGCCAACTTTCGCATTGCTTGACAATGGAATTGAATACAATCAGCAAAGCTGTATCCTGATTGAAAAGGGTAGATTTTATGGAATGGGTTATTTACCATATGATCTGACTGCTGATCACATAGACGATCTGAAAACTTACATGACCCCTTATGTTGAAAATGATTACATACGGGGATTGGTTTACCAGCATGCCACAAAATTCCCGCACAAAAAAAGATTGTTTGTCAGTTGATGAGTGACTTCAATAGTTTTGAAAATTCTGTTTTATCAATCATCCTTGCTCCCAGGCTTTCCAGATGGGAGCTGTGAACCTGGCAGTCGATTAGTTGTACACCATGTGTTTTTAAGTACTTCACATATTGTATAAATGCAAACTTACTTGCATTGCTTTCTTTGGTAAACATGCTCTCTCCAAAAAATACATTGCCGAGAACAATACCATATAAGCCACCGGCAAGCTGGCCATCCTTCCATGCCTCAGCACTGTGAGCAAAACCCTCTGTATGTAAGCGGGTATAAGCCTCTTTCAGTTCTTCAGACAACCACGTACCAGGCTGGCCTTTGCGCCTGATACTCCTGCAGTTTTCAATAACTTCCTCAAAAGATTTATTTACGGTAAATTTAAATAAATGGCTATTACAAACACTTCTCATGCTCCCTGAAATTTTCAGTTCATTTGGGAACAAAACGAACCTTGGATCAGGGTACCACCAGCAGATCGGTTCATGTTCATTGTACCATGGAAAAATTCCCTGTCTGTATGCCAGTATTAAAGTTTCGGAAGAAAGATCGCCACCAATCGCAAGCAGCCCATCATCATCTGCTGAATCGGTAGAAGGGAATATTATTTTTTTGGAAAGAATGACTAAAGACATGGATGAGGCAATTATAAATAACACGGGTTAGATTAACACCGGTCAATATTCTGACATGACTTCAATCGTTGCTCCGATCCCTCTTTCGGTGATGGCATCGCACATAGGTTTGAGATATTCGTATGAACCTTCCTTAACAGCATATCTTCCTTTAGTATGAATCAGCATGGCACATTGTTCGGCTTGTTCCTGAAAATGACCACAAACCTTAACGAGTGTCAGGATCACCCAATCGAATGAATTTACTTCATCATTCCAGACAACAAGATGACAATTGCTTTCACTTTCGGTGAGAAATGCAACATCTTCATTCTTCTCTTCACTTGGTTTTATGTTCGCCATTACAGGCAAATTTACTACAAACTTTTTTGTAAAATAATTAATCGCAGCAATTTTTTAACCTTTCAATGCACAAAATTGTACGGCTCTATTATGAAATATAACAGTTGGACTATTGTTTAAAAATTAACATTTTCAAAAAAAATACCAATGAAAAGTTGACTGAAAGCAATGATTTTTTTACCCTCAGAAGGAAAGAAAATGATGGCTAAATGGCCCCAGAACAATTTAGGCATTGAATTTGGTAATAACAGCTATGTTGTATTAAATGGATGAATAAGGTTCCGGCCATTACAGGACGAAATATCTTTGTTTGTCTCAAAGGATTCTTAGCATTTAAAAATCAAAAAAAATCCTAATAGCGTGATTCCCATTATTTTAGAAATGATTATACCTATCGATGAAAAACTATAAACAATTCAATAATTTTTTTTGACACTTTAAAATTTCGATGTATGAAAAAGTATGTAATGCTCATGATAACAGCCCTAACCCTGATGTTATCATATGGTGACCTTCAGGCTCAAAAGAAAAAGGTTGTAAAAAAATCCTCCAAAGCCGCAGTTGTTAAGTTTACTGAAAAGAGCTTTGGTACTCCCACATCAATTACTGAAGTTACGGATGTTACTGAAGGCAGCGCAGCGTATGATGCTGAAAAAAATCTAATTGAAAATTATGGAGTTACTCTTGCTTATTCAGATAATACTTTCAAAGGCAAAGACCCCTTAAGGCGTGGTGATTTTATTGTTGCTTATAATTCGGCTTTGTCTTCAATTAAAAAAGCAATGGATTCAAGCGCTGTAGACAGCTCCCTGATTAATACCTACGATAAAAATGCTTCTTACATCACAAGTGTGAACGATCTAAAAGACTTGAAGGCAACTTCTGTATACTATCCAGCTACACAGGCTCTCATCGAAAGGTGGGGTATTGCCGCTCCTTTCACAAAAGCTAAGTTGATGAATGCTGGAGGAATTATGACAGAAGCTGAAGTATATGATATTCTCAAAGTAACTCTTGGTTATACTTCACCTGGTAGCAATCCATATACTACTGCCATGACCAGGGATAAATTTGCAATGGTGCTGAACAATGCAATGTACCAGAAAATGTCACAGGTAAATGCAATGGCAAGTGCTAAAAGAATGGCGGCTGATGATGACAGAAGGAGCCAGGAGCTTGCATTCAAGCAGTCTGAAAGACAAAGAAAAGATTCTGTTGCCAAGGAGATCGAATTGAGAAGGATTGACGCACAAAGAAAAGAAGCTGAAGCTTGGAGCAAATTAAGCGACAGGGAAAAACGAAAACTTGCAAAAACGCAAAACGGAAAATAATTGTAAAACACCAGGAATAAAAAAACCGACTGCCACCTGGCAGACGGTTTTTTTTTAATATTTTCTGATAAAGAATTTGAAAGTTTTACAATTCAATCCAGGTTATTGTCCCACATTCAGCCTGTTTTGTTCGTCCGTTAATCCTCCTTTTTTCCTTGATTGACCGCTTTGTCCTTTCCCAAACCTGTAAGTAAATGTAAAACCATAAGATCGGTTGTCCCAGCGGTTATATATTTTTTCATCTATGTTACCGTACCTCACAGTACCACGGAATACCTGAAAATTAAAAGGATCCCGCGCGTTTAACTTAAGGCTACCTTTTCCTTTAAGCAGGTTATTCTTTGCCAATCCAAAGTTCAATTGCCCCATCGGATCTGCTACCATAAGCTGCATCAGTTGTTTGTGGTTATACCATCCGCTTATCTCGGCAGTTAACCCGGGTTTAATGATAAAATTGTTCGACATGTTCAATGAAAAGGAATTGTAATTCAAGTCGATATTATAAATTTTAGGTTGATTATTTTCTGTTGCAGAAAAAGTTCCTTTATAATGATTGTTGTATGCGTTTCCGGAAAGTGTCATATTCCACCATTTATAAAGCTGGATGGGTGCAGTGATCATGATCCCTTTGTTGCCCAGGCTCGCAATATTGTCTATGGTGAGGAATGTGATGATCTCGTCGTGTGTCCCTCTTTGCTGTCTTACGATCTGGGAGATGACATGCTGGGTTGATGTATAATTGATTGTTGTTGTAATTTTCCCTGCCCATGAATGTGACAATTCATAATTGTAGGAAAATTCAGGACCAAGGTTGGGGTTCCCCTGCCTGTACGAAAGTGAATCCAGGAAAAAAGTGAAAGGGTTGAGGTCCTGGTAATTGGGCCTTTGTACCCGCCTGCTGAATGAGAACGTAAGCTGATTGTTTTTATCGATCTCATATCCCGCAAAAGCAGAGGGGAACAAATTTGTATAATGCTTTTTAATAGTAGAATTTCCTGTAACCTGGTAACCCTTTGAATTTGTATTTTCTACCCGTAGACCTGTTTGTAAATTCCATTTTTTTATTTTTTTGTTGAGATTCAGGTAGGCTGCATTGATATTTTCATTATACAGGAAATGATTGTTGCGGGAATCGGGTAGCCAATCAATTTCGGTTTTTCTTAAATAGGTGACGAGATTATCTGATTTTACATAACTCGATTTAAATCCTGCTTCAATGCGTGAACCTTTTTTAAGCGGATGAACATAATCACCTTTTAAGGAATATATTTTTATTTCAGCGGGCAAGTGACCTTTGAGGTATAAGGAATCTGAAGTCTTTGTATAATAACCATCAAAAAAACCGGTGCTTAGCAGTTGTTCTGAAGTGTTCATGTATTTTGCATAATCCAGGTCAGCAGTAAATTCCCTGCCAGATGTATCAAAAGTATGCTTGTAATTGAAGTTAAGCCCGTAATTATTCCAGTTCAACTCATTGTTGATCTTTGTGTCAATCCTTGAAAATATATTACCTCCAAGATCAGCAAAAGTAGTATGAGTAAGTGGACGTGGTCTGCCGGCAAAAACAAAACCATTGATTACAATGCCCAGAACATTTTTCGAGTCTGCATAGTAATCAATCCCCATTTTAAGGGTAAAATTGTTATTCCTGAATTTGAAGTATGTGTTCACATTATTAAGGCTGTCTATTAGTTTTGTATCCTGGTAATAATGCCGGGTAAGATTCAATTCACTCCTCCCTTCCCTGTGGTTATAAATAAAGTTGGTAAAGATGTTGATCTTATTTTTTTTGTAATTGTAATTCATTGAAAAGCTTGGCTTCCAGGTAATCTCCTCCCTGTTGTTGTGTTTAAAAAGCCCTGAGGTATTCCCAATGCTCAGATTGCCATTACTGCCTGAAGCTTTATTTTTTTTTGTTTTTATATTGATGATGCCTGAATTCCCTGAAGCATCATATTTTGCCGATGGGTTTGTCATGATCTCGATTTGGTCAATAGCAGATGCCGGCATATTTTTTAAAATGTTCGAAAGATCAGCAGCAGCCAGATAAGTAGGCTTCCCATCCATCATTACGATCACCCCCTGTTTTCCTTTGAGACTAATGATGCCATTGTTGTCAATAGTAATACCTGGCGATTTTTCAAGAACTTCAAGAACAGTTGCTCCCGCATTAGAAGGGGATGCGTCTACATTGATGATGGTCCTGTCTGCTTTTTGTTCAATCAAAGGACGTTGGCCCGTAACGGTAACAGCTGTCAAAGCATGCACCTGTTTCAGTAAAAGTATTGGCGGAATTTCTATACTGGACAAAGCAGAAGCTACATTTATTTTTGAAGAAATGTATTTGATGTACCCAATGCCCGAAACCTCAAGCATGTAGTTTCCTTTTTCAATATTCCGAAACTCAAATTTTCCATCAGGAGAAGTGAGCAAAGTTTTAATATTTTTCTGCCCATTACTCAACTGAACTGTTGCTGACTGTACAGGAATTTTATTCTCATTAATGATTTGTCCTAGAATTTGAGTGCTGGTATCCTGGCTAAAGGCTGGAAACATAAATGCCAGGCATAGTGTTAGAAATAAAAATATTTTCATTTTTTTAGTGATTGAGAATACAGCCATGAATATGACGAAAGTTTTCGTAATCTGGAATCAATAAATGATGAAGGGTAAAATAAATTAATAACAGGCGTGAAGATGTTGTTGCCCTGTCAGAAAAATACACAAGAGAATAGAAGATGGATGTTGGCTAACATTTTGAGTTACCCGAACTTAGAGCTTGGGTGAGTTGTTGAATCCATGTAAGGATTTTTACTGACTGTATTTTATGTTCGAGTAATTGCAGGAAGAAGGCCTATATCCGTTACTTGATTATTTTTTCTTCTTTTCAAGGATGGATTTCCTTTTTTTCCACCCCGCAATGGGTTCAGGGTCATAAAGATTCATGCCTTGCTTATCAACCAATCCTACAGCTTTGCTTAGCCTGGCACTGATGTCATTAATTTTTTTGGATTTGCTGGCCCTAGACTTATAGAATTTTTCATATACCCTGATCGCCGAGTTGATGGTGCCCAGTTCTTTTTTTAAATCTTTATTTTTCCTGTACAAGATCATCAGCCTGTCATAGGCAAATTCATTGAGCGGGTCCGATCTGATTATTTTTTCATAGTGTTGTACGGCGGTTAATTGATCTCCTGCACTTTCTGCTATCCGGGCATGATGGATCATTTCTTTAACAGGAATTACACTTTCCATATTGTTCTCAATACCTGATGTAATAATTTATGCCATTGATAAACTGGATTGGGTAACCGGATTTCATGCTCCCCTGGTAGTCCCTATTGTCATATGACGAGTAATAGGTGTAGGGAAAACGGTCAATCGTTTTGACTTTCCCCCTGAAGGCTTTGTCATCGAACGAGGCATAATAGGTGATGACCGAGTTGCCTACGCTTTTTAATTTTCCTTTGTACGCCTCGTTATCATATGAGCTATAGAATGAAAATGTCTCTTGCCCTGCACTTTTGATCCTTCCCCTCAGCGCCTCATTCTCATACGCGGCATAATAATCAAAAGGAATCGTGTTCATGGTCTTGATTTTTCCTTTGAATGCTTCATTTTCGGTAGAACTGAAATATGTGAACGATGTGCGACCGAGGTATTTGATCTTGCCTTTGATTGACACATTTTCATTTGAATCATAATACTCTACCCGGCCCATGTATTTTTCCAACCTTAAAGGGTATCCCCGGCCTGTGTTGTTCTCAAGGCCATAATCAATAATCTTTCCGTCCATGGATATATTGAGGGTGATCACGTCATCAACCAGGTAGGAGATCACTGCCGGTCCACCGCCGTTACTGATTATAATTTTATTGATCCTTTGTGCTGAGGCCGTGATAAAAAACAGGCAGGCTGCTCCCGCGAACATTATCTTTTTCATAAGGGTTTCATTTACGAATTTTCCGGAATCCAAGTTAAGAATAATTTAATTTGAAAGGAAGGAATTAACAGAAACTTGTACTGAAAAAAATTCGGTTCTTACACCCGAAGGCCAATTAAAAGTCACGGCGACTAATCTTCCAATTCTACGACCCAACCAACAAGGTTCGTGTATGCTGAGCCAGCCATATCACGTGAATAAAAGGAACTGGTTAGCTTCCATTTATTATTATTTATCTCTTTTTAAAAAAAACATTGTAAGAATTCAAGCAAGGATACACTTCGTATATGTATTTTCCCGGTAATTTATTTTTATAAAAGTTGAAAACGAATCTTTATGTTTACCTCTTTATTTTAAAACAATGAATAAGTAGCTATTGAATACAAAATGAAAAATTTATTATTATTTTTTTTGATTTTCCCTTTGGTTCTCGGTGCACAGGAAGCCCATAAATTTTTAATCAGGGCGGGCAAATTATTTGACAGTGAATCGGGGCAGTTCAAAACTGGGCAATCAATTTTTGTAAATAATGGGAAAATAGAATCCGTAAAATCAGAAAAAGATATCCTGCCCGCGGAAAGAACGGATTATCAATTGATCGACCTCTCGAAATATGCAGTTTTACCGGGATTGATCGATGCGCATACTCATTTGCTTTACAGGGAAGTGCTTCACCCAGGGAACGATTTGCCTGGTCTTGACCTGGGTAAAGCGCTCACAATGGAAGGGGATTCCTACCGCGCAATTTATGGTGGAGCAAGGGCCAGGGCGTATTTGGAAGCCGGAATCACGGCGGTCCAGGACCTTGGAAATTCAGGCCAATTTGGAGATATTGCCTTGAGAAGGGCCATCCATGAAGGCCTGGTACCGGGACCACATATGCGCTGTGCAGGGCAGGGATTATCAACTGAAGGAGGACAAATTCCGGGATTAATTTATAAGCATCGTGACCTGGTAAATGATGAATACAGGGTTATCAAAAGTGCGGATGATGCAAAACAGGCAGTGCGGGAAAACATTACCCAGGGTGCGGATGTCATAAAAATATACTCCAATAATACTCCTAATAATACAAGGCTCAGCCTTGAAGAAATCAAAGCCATTGTAACTGAAGCCCACCGGTATGGTATTAGGGTAACAGCTCATGCTACTGATAACAATGCAGTTTACAATGCTGTACTAGGCGGGGTAGATGGCATTGAGCATGGTTACCAGGTGGATGACAGTACGCTTGAATTAATGGTAAAAAGAAAAGTCATATTAGTGCCAACAGATGGAGACAGTGTAACTTTTATGCAGTATGGAAAGCTGGCTTTCCCGGAAGATAAAAACATGCCTGCCAACATTATGGGGTATCGAAAATTTCTTGGAGACCGGTTAAGGAGGGCAATGAAAAAAGGAGTGATGATTGCCGCTGGTTCGGATGATTATGTTGATTTTAAACTGCCATTTTCAGAACCTTCTAAAAGAACTTTGATTGGTTATTATGAATCAGGAGCAACCATTCCACAAGTTTTGCAGTTTGCCACAATCAATGGCAGCAAACAATTGAACTGGAGCGACAGGATCGGCATTATTAAAAGAGGATATGTGGCAGATATCATTGCTGTGGATGGTGACCTCGATAAAAATATCAATGCGATCCTGCAGGTACATTTTGTAATGAAAGAAGGGAAGATTATAGTGGAGAAATATTAATATACACCAACCATACATACCGTATGCAACGATTTATTTTTCTTGCATGCACTTTTTTTACAACTGCGTTAACTGCCCAGCAGTATCCCTTTGTTCATTACACTCCTAAAGATGGTCTTGTAAACAGCCGTGTGAGGAAAGCTTACCAGGATAGCAAGGGCAGGATGTATTTCCTTACTTCCGGGGGTCTGAGTGTATATGATGGCACAAGGTTCAGGAACTATACCATTCAAAACGGTCTTGCCAATGATTTGGTGAACGACATCATTGAAGTTGGAAAAGATTCATTGCTCGTAGCCACAAATACCTTCGAATTGAATGCATTGGTGAAAGGAAAAATGATGATAGTAAAAACTGAAGGCACTCCCTGCCCCCAGATCAACCAGTTCTACCGTACTGTTGATGGTAAACTGTACCTGTCTTCAGACGATGGTTTATTTGTGATGGAAAATAAAAGGGTCCGGAAATTAGATGTTTCATTTTTATCGGTTGGTGCCGGCTTGCCCTACCTGGGGAATATTATAGTTGACGGAAATTACCTGGTTATCTCAAAAAATGAATTGAATGATCACAGGGGTCTATATTTATACGACATTAAAAACGATATAATCTGTGATGCTCTCCCGGCTCCTGTAATTTTCCTGCTCGGAAAAGACAAAACGAACAACACCTGGTTATCGATGGGGGATAAATTATTCATCCTTGACTCAATCGCTCTTGCAAAAGGTAAATTGTTACTGATTCCCCCTGTTCGTGGCTACAGCCAGGCTAAGGATTATTCAGCAACAAATATTGCCTTTGATAAAAACTGTATCTGGTTTGTATATCGAAACCAGGATTACAGGAATATGGAAATCCGGCGTATAGAAGAAAACGGAAGATTATTAAGAATGCCTTTGCCTCAACAGGCAACTTCTTCAGATATCAAAAACATTCTGGTGGATAGGGAAAATACGATTTGGCTTTGTAATGATGGGGAAGGGGTGTTTAAAATTGTGAATTCACCGCTGCAGATATTTGAAAACCCATTTGGCCAATCAACGCAAGGTACTATTACCAACGCATTCTACGCTAACCATGCAACATGGTTCAGTACAAACACAAATAAATTATTAAGGAAATCGGCCAGAGGGCTGCAAGAATTTATTTGCAACATAAAAGCGTCGCCTGTGCTCTATGATGATGGAAAGAAAATTCTGACCTGTGATATCACAAATATTTACGAAGCTGATATTTCCAATAATAAAACTATTATTTTTCGAAAGATCATTGCTTTAGCTCCTCCTGATTTTTTTCCCGGTGTGGTTAGAGTAGACCGGAATGGTTTTATTCTCGCTTCGCAGCTAACCGGCCTGGCTGTATGGAAAAACAAGAAACTAATATTGCAATTGCCCACCGCAAGGAATGATAAGATCGAGGAACTTGCATTTGATAAAAATAATTTTCTGTGGGTTGTTAAACGGCATAATGGAATTGACGTTTTTACACTTCATCCTGAAGATCCCTATAAATACCTGCAGCTTGTTTATCATTTTACTCCTGCCCAACTTACCGGTTCACCGCGGTGTTTTGCAATTGACAAGTCAGGGTCGATATGGGTCGGAACAAGAGACCAGGGGCTAATTGGTTATAAGCAGGAAGGAATTCAGTTAAAAAAAATATATCATTTTACCGTTAGCAATGGCCTCACTGATAATTTCGTCACCTCGATTGCCTGTGATTCTTTTAACAATATTATTGTTGGCACACAAACGGGTCTTGACAGAATTTTATTCAATCACGACAGCACATGGCGGGCAGAAAATCTTAGTAAGAGCAGTAATTTTTTTACATTAATAAAACAAACCTGGGCTGAGGAAGAACAGACATATGCTCTTAGTTTTTCTGGTATTCTTTTACAGGTTTCCGCTGCAACAACTGAAATAATGAATATCGCTCCGCAGCTGTTGCTTGAAGAAATGAGAGTACACGGTAAAACTATCCCATCCGAAAAAAATAATTTCGAATACAGGGAAAATAATATTAATTTTTTGGTAGCAGCGCCGACCTTTATTGATGAAAAACAGGTTGAATATAGTTATTTTCTTGACGGCTCTGGAAATAATCAGTGGAGCGATACATCTGCAACAAACGCAGTTATTAATCTGATTAATCTTGCGCCGGGAAAATACCTGTTGAAAGTGAAATCATTTTTCCCTTCCACCTCTTATGTCCCTGCTGAACTTTCTTATTCCTTTGAAATAATGCCGCCATGGTGGCAAACATGGTGGTATAGGAGTATAGTTGGATTGTTGATTATTGGATTATTAATTATTGGTTCCCGTTTTTATTATAGAAGAAAACTGGAAAAACAAATGGCTGTTCTGGAAAAACAACAAGCAATCGAAAAGGAAAGAACACGGATTGCGACAGATATGCACGATGATCTTGGTGCAGGATTATCAAGGATAAAATTTTTAAGTGAAACGATCGGAATAAAAAAACAACAGCAACAACCCATTGAAGAGGACATTTATAAGATCAGGGAATATTCTCATGAAATGATCGATAAAATGGGTGAGATCGTTTGGGCCCTTAATGAGAAGAATGATACGTTGAGTGACCTGATCTCATATTCCCGTTCCTATGCGATAGAATACCTTTCGCAACATGGGATACAATGCAAAGTTGATATGCCAGAAACTTTTCCTTCTGTATTTGTAAGCGGTGAGTTCCGCAGGAATGTTTATCTCGCTTTAAAAGAAGCCCTTCATAATGTGGTGAAGCATGCGCAGGCCGTTCAGGTGTTCATTTCAATCCGGGTCAATCATCAAATTGCAATAATTATTCAGGATGATGGGATAGGGTTTGAGGGAAGTAATGTAAAGCCTTTCAGGAATGGACTAACGAATATGAAAAGCCGTATGAACGATATTGGCGGCTCTTTAGAGCTGGCCAATGAAAATGGAACGATTGTCAAATTATTGGCTCCCTTGCCATAATCGTTGGGGATAGGTAACTTTCGTTCTATAGGTAATAAAGAAGTCATCTCTTATTTTCGATACAACCATGAGTATAACGTTGGCCATAGTGGAAGACCTTGATGAAGTAAGAGACGGATTAAAAAATTTCCTGGCCCTTAACAAGGAATTCGAAGTGCTTGATACGTTTCAAACGGCTGAGGAAGCCTTACATTATATTCCTGAACTGAAACCAGATATTGTGATCATGGATATCAGTCTGCCGGGAATGAATGGTATTGAATGTATCCGCCAGGTAAAAGACAGGAGCCCATCATCACAATTCATGATGTTCACCGTATATGAAAATGACGAGAAAGTTTTTGAGGCGCTGAAAGCAGGTGCTTCCGGTTACCTGTTGAAGAACACAGGCCTGCTTCAACTGGTAGAATCATTGAAAGAGCTCTACAATGGCGGATCTCCCATGAGTGCAAACATCGCCCGGAAGCTCGTGACCCTGTTCAGGGAACATCAAAAAGATACGGAATCGGTTGGCATATTAAGCAGCCGTGAAAATGAAATTTTACAGTTACTCACCAAGGGATTATTGTACAAGGAAATTGCTGATCAACTCACCATCTCTGTGAGCACCGTTCGCCAGCATATTCATCATATTTACGAAAAGTTGCACGTGCAGAACCGCACCGAAGCCATCAATAAAGCATTCGGAAAAAAATAACCATCGATTCACCATTCACTATTCACCACAGGATAACTTTCGTTCTATTGACCTGCAATTGCCAGGATTTTATCTTCATACTCAAAGTTTGATTTCGTCATTCTACACAATAAAATTACTGTATATGAAAAAGTTGATTCTATCATTCATAATGCTTGGCACTGTTTCTTTCATGCAGGCGCAGTTACTGAAAAAAATATCTGACCGTGTAAAAAACAGGGCCGAGTCAAATGCCAATAACAAAATCGATAACAAAACAGATAAAACAGTAGATGATGTTATGAATGGAAAAATTCCTGACAGCAAAAATCATAATAACGGCAGCACTTCAAAAGAGACGACAGACAAAGTGGTAAACAGCACGGTTAGCACTGCTTCTGTAAAATCATACAGCAAATTCGATTTTGTACCGGGAGAAAAAGTGACCGGCTTTGAAGATTTTTCAACAGGAAGCATTGGTGATTTTCCAGCAAGATGGAATACGAATGCCGCCGGAGAAATTGTGACGATTGATGGCAAAGCAGGACGCTGGTTGAAGTTTACCAAACCCGGTGAATTCGTTC
>JBDUCQ010000080.1:0-12955 GCA_040003385.1 Ginsengibacter sp.
ATTTGATAAGCTCAGTGACCAGGCTGCGTTTACAGGGTTTGATGACGGAAGCTCTACAAAGGCTATCAATATAGTAACAAAAGCAAACATGCGAAATGGCCAGTTTGGCCGAATCTATGCCGGGTACGGAACTGAAGACCGCTATTCAGCTGGTGGAAATGTTAGTTTTTTTAAAGGCAACAGGAGAATATCGCTTGTTGGCCTGTTTAATAATGTTAACCAGCAAAATTTTTCTTCACAGGACCTGTTGGGTGTAACCAGTAGTCAAAATCGTGGAGGAGGTGGCAACAGGGGTGGAAATGGAGGAGGGCAGCGCGGGGGTGGTGGAGCGGGTGGCTTTGGAGGAAATACTTCCGGATTTTTAGTGGGTGCTCAGAGCGGGATCAGCAGAACCAATGCTTTTGGCCTGAATTATTCGGACCTGTGGAGCAAAAAACTTACAGTTACCGGAAGTTACTTTTATAATAACAGCAACACACCCAATACTCAGATCATAACACAGCAATACTTTAATCCGAATCCTGATTCAGTCCGATTTTACAAGGAAAACAATCAATCGTCCAACAACAATTATAATAACAGGGTAAATATGCGCCTGGAATATAAAATCGATTCTGCCAATACACTCATCATTACTCCTAACCTAAACTTTCAAAATAATACCTCGGGTTCAAATGTTTCAGGGGTCAATACATTCGCTTCAGGGCAAGTGATCAGTCAGACCAACAACAAGGTAAATACCACATCAAATGGTTATAACCTCAGTAATGGCATATTGTTCAGGCATGCTTTTTCAAAAAGAGGCCGTACGATATCAGTCAACATGAATACCTCTATGACTAAAAAAGATGCAAATACTTATTTCGTTGCACAAAATCAATATTTTAAATCTATTCTGACACAAAGCGATTCCCTGAACCAGTTTTCTGACCAGCATAATACCGGGCACCAGGTAAGTTTTAATGTGGCTTATACAGAACCTGTAGGCAAAAAAGCGCAGCTTCAGCTTAATTACAATCCTTCATTTTCAACCAGCAATGCAGACCAGGAAACATTTAAATATGATTACACCAATGCAAAATATTCTTTCCTTGATACCAGCCTGAGCAACAAGTTTACAAATCATTTTAATACACAAAATGGCGGTGTAAGTTATAGATATGGTGACAAGGATAACCAGTTTTCTGCGGGTGTATCATACCAGTATGCCACGTTGAACAGCAATGAGCAATTCCCTTTTGTAACTTCTGTTCATAAAACATTCAGCAATATTTTACCCAATTTGATGGCCAGGTTGAAATTATCATCCAAAAGCAATATCCGCATCATGTACCGTACTTCAACCAACCCGCCATCAATCACACAATTGCAAAATGTAATCAACAATACAAATCCTTTCTTTTTTACCACCGGCAATCCAGACCTGAAACAACAGTATACAAATAGCTTCATTACGCGTTACACTTATACAAATACACAGAAAGGGCAAAGTTTTTTTGGAAACCTGTTTTTACAGACAAACAAGGATTACGTTGCCAACGCTACGTATACAGCATCGAAAGATTCTGTGCTTAGCAGCAGTGATACTTTGTTTAAAGGTTCACAGATCTCTAAGCCGGTTAACCTGAATGGCTACCTGAGTGCCCGATCTTTTTTTACTTTCGGCATGCCTTTGAAATTTATTAAATCAAATCTAAACTGGAACGCTGGAGTGAGTTATGTAAAAACTCCGGGGTTGATCAACAATGTAAGCAACATCTCAAAAGCATTGAACTATAATCTGGGAGCCGTGTTATCCAGCAACATCAGCCAGTACGTAGACTTTACTGTTTCATATTCTGCCAATATCAATACTGTAAAAAATACGATCCAGCCAAACCTGAATAACAACTACTTTACCCAATCAGCAGGGGTGCAGGCAAATCTTCTCAGCAAGCAAGGATGGTTTTTACAAAATGACATCAGCAACCAGTCTTACCGGGGATTGACCGACGGATTTAATCAAAGCTATTGGTTATGGAATGCCGGTATTGGTAAAAAATTCCTGAAAGATCAGAATGGAGAGATCAAGCTTTCGGTGTTTGATTTGTTGAAACAAAACCGCAGCATAACCCGGAATACAACAGAAACTTATATTGAAGATGTACAAAACCAGGTGTTGCAACAGTATTTCATGCTAACTTTCACCTATAAACTAAAAAATTTTGGAAAAGCAGCCACAAAACCTACAGGCAACCGTAAGCCGGAGGAATTTCGGGGCTTCTAAAAATAATTTCTCTTGAGTGAATGGGAATTAATTGAGCAGTTAAAGCTTAAAGATGAAAGGGCTTTTAAAACTATAGTAGATACCTGGCAGGATATGGTATACAATACTGTACTTGGTATTGTACAGAATGCGGAAGATGCAGAAGATGTATCGCAGGAAGTTTTTATCCAGGTGTTTGAATCGATTAAAACCTTTAAGGGAGATTCCAAATTCTCAACCTGGATCTACCGGATAGCAGTCACAAAATCCCTTGACTTGCTGAGAAGGAAAAAGAGAAAAAAGCGCTTTGCATTTATTCAAAGCCTGTTCGGCAAAAATGATGAGCTGATCAATGATCCTCCGGATTTTTTTCACCCCGGAATTGCTGCTGAAAACAAAGAGAATGCCGCTGTACTTTTCAAGGCCATCGGATCATTGCCTGAAAATCAACAGACCGCTTTTGTTCTAAGCAAAATCGAGGGATTAAGCTACCAGGAGGTCAGTGATGTGATGCAAATGACCGAAGCTTCAGTTGATTCCTTATTACACAGGGCAAAAACAAATCTCAGGAAAAAATTAGGAGATCATTACATGGAATCGAAACAATAAGTAAAGGTTTTTTTGACAGGTGGCGTCTAAATAATAATTATATGAAAGAGAAATCATCCATAGAGCAAAAAATTGACAAAGCGATCAGTAGCATTGATGACATTCAACGCGCCACGCCTGTGCCATTTTTTTATACCAGGCTCATGGCAAGATTGAATGCTGACCCCCAATCATCCTGGGGAAAGTTGGCCGGTTTCATTGCCAGGCCCGCAATCGCTTTTGCCACCATCTTGCTGGTAATTTTTATTAATGTTTTCGCCATCTACCAAAAAGCAGATACGAATATTAGTAGCTCAGACAGCACAGAAGTGGCCGCGGTTGATGAATACAGCCAGGTAACAGGTACTATTTATGATATTGAAAATAATACACCATAATGCAAACACCACAAAATAAATCACTCATTTCCATCATCGTCTTCTTATTGCTGACAAATATTGCCATGCTTGTTTTTTTTCTTTTCCTCGGCAATACGAACAGGAGAGGGGGACATGGAAGGGATGAAAACTTCTTTTCAAATATTTTACAAAAAGAAGTTGGATTCAATGACAACCAGATTACTGCCTACAAAAAATTAAAGGAAGAGCAAATGCATAAAATGAAACCTTTGTTTGAAGACATCAGGGCTGCAAAGGATAACTTTTATAAATTGACGTATTCAAACCCTTTACCTGATTCAGTTTTAAGATCAAATGCGGCAGTTATTGGCGATAAGCAGGAAGCTCTTGATATGCAGATGTTCCAGAATTTAAAAGCCGTCCGTAACTTATGTACACCTGAACAATTGCCAAAATTTGATTCATCAATTAAAATTGTTGTTGCAAGAATGACAGGCAGATTTAGAAAGCCAGCCAATGAAAAAGAAAAATGACAGGAAAACGCAGGAAAAATTTTAAATCAGCGTCAAATACCTGAAATATTTTATTAAAAACTTAATTCATAACAATGAAGAACAAGATCTGGTTAGTATTGGTATTTATGCTTGCAGGCATTTTAAGTCTCCAGGCACAACAGCAGGGTTTTCAAAAGCGCACTATCGAAGAACGTGTAACCTCCACGATGGATAAAATCAGTGATTCACTTCAGCTATCTACCCCTCAGAAGACCGATGCGGCAAACACTTTCTCTGATTATTACAAGGCTATGGACAAGATGAGGGAAGGGATGGCACCCGGGACAAGACCGGAAAGATCTGATTTTGAAAAAATGATTACAGAAAGGGATGCCAAATTAAAAATAATTTTTACTGAAGCTCAATATAAAAAATATAAAGAACAGCTGGAGCCGGCCATGCGTCATTCACGCGGTGACAGGCCACAGGGAAATAATTAAGTGTTAAGGTAGATTGGTACAATGAAAACCCCGTCATTTGACGGGGTTTTTTATTGTAAGGCAGTATCAGGGGGAGGTTCATTAGTCATTGAGTCATTGTCAATAAGTCAATGGTCATTGGGAATTCCTGCCTGAAAGCGTCACGCAGGCAGGGAGCATTTTTATTAAAACGTTCAATCTTCAAACAACATCTTACAGTTTGATTTTATTTAATGCTAAATTTCTTTCCTTTTCTTATCAAATGATTAATAATTATACTGAGGTACCTGGGATTTCTTTCAAAGTATTATTTATCCGCTCTTCCATCGTTTCATAACTTGTATACCCCCTTGCAAGCAAATAAAATTTAGTGTCGCTGGTTTGTAAAAGTACCGCAGGGAAACCTGTCACTTGTAATTGTTTGCAAAGCGCAAATTCATAATGCGCTTTTTCTTTATACTCTTCATCTCCGAGCTTTTCATAAAATTCTTCTGCAGGTAAATTATATTTTTCAAGGAGGTGCCTGTAGGCTTCGTCATCGGTTAGATCGCGCCCTTCATAATGAAGCGCGTATTGCAGATCTGCAGCAAAGCTTACCTGTTGCTCGGGGAAATATTCTTTGAAAATGCATAGGGCCATGGCTGGTTTTTCAGAATTCGGATACCAGTCACTCTGATCCGGATGCGTGATGTGCCAGAGATAATCTTCGCCAAATTTTATCCCGGAGACCTCTTCCACATTTTTATAGGCGCTGTTGATGTAACTGGCAGAAGCTCCGATAGGGACCGGGTTTTCAGGTAAAATCATTCCGCCGGATAAAACCTCTATGGATAAAACGTTTTTGTATGAAGAATTAATTTTTTTCATTACCTCGCTAAATCCATAGCACCATCCGCAATACGCATCATAACAATAAATCAGGGTGACCATATACTGTAAATTTATGTAATTCGAAGACTAGTCACCAGGTCAGGGGTCATTGGTCATTGGTCAATGGGTCATTGAGTCATTGGTTTAGAGGGTTTAGAAAGTTTAGTTGAGTTTAGAAGTTGCTTACTAAACGGTCTAAACACAAATTTGAAACCAACTACGAATTGAAAGAAGTACTAAACTTTCTAAACTTGAATTAAAATACTACTATTAAGTAAATGACTTATTGACCAATGACTCAATGACTTATTGACTCAATGACCATTGACTAATTATTAATGACAGTACGAAGTTGCTCAATATAATTCCGGATATATTCAGGTTTCTTTTTCAGTTTGTATTGCATGATAAACCTGGGATGGGGCAATGGGATGATGGTCTGAAAGTATCCCATCTCTTTATTTAATAAACTGAGGTATTGATAATTTTTGCCATGCCCAAGACAAAAGGCAACATCCCGTTTGATGGGAAACTGCAATTGCCTGGCCATACTGCCGGTGACAAAGTTCTTGATGGATGATTGAAGCAATTTATCATCGTAATAATTCAAATTTTTATTTTGCCTTGTGAATCCGAGGGGGCTTACTGCAGTGATATAAAAGCGCTCGTAAAAATGTTCAGGCCCTCCCATCCCGTTAATCACATCATATATGAAAACGGATGAAAGTTCCTGTTTTTTCATCCATGAATTTTCGATCCCACAATTTATTTGCAACCTGGCCGGGTCTGTGAACGGAATGCCGGTTACTCCCCCTCCAAAACGTCCCGGGTTGATCCCAATGATCATATGCCGGGTTTTGGAATCATTGTAATATTTTTTATAGAAAAGATTACAGCAATGCAGTGTTTCGGGATCCAGAAATGGATTCATCACCTGTATGTCATCCGGAACTATTACCTTAAAATCGAGGTGTTGTATAAACTGTAATATGTTTTCTGCAAAATTGGTCATTGGTGTCCTTCGAGACTAAACTTTCTAAACTTTTCTAAACCATCTAAACTCAATGACCTAAAGACTCATTGACTAAATTAATGTGCCTCCAGCCAGTTTTCACCCACACCGATCTCAGCATCAGCCGGAACATTATTTGGCAATTCCAGTGCTGTTTGCATGGAATCAATGATGATGGGCCTGATGAGATCCACCTCCTCTTTATGAGCATCAAAAACCAACTCATCGTGCACCTGCATGATCATTTTAGAGCGCAGGGATCTCCTGGAAAATTCTTCGTGTATTTTGATCATTGCCATTTTGATCATATCTGCTGCAGTGCCCTGGATGGGTGAATTGATTGCGTTTCGTTCAGCATATCCACGAACTGTAAAGTTGGAAGAGTTAATATCTTTCAACCAGCGTTTGCGGCCCATCAGTGTTTGTACATAACCATTTTCCCTGCAAAAATTTATGGATCCATCCATGTATTTCTGGATGTTTGCAAATTGTTTTTTGTAGTTCTCAATGATCTCGCGCGCTTCAGATCGTGATACTCCAATGTTTTCAGCAAGTCCAAAAGCACCCTGGCCATAAATGATACCGAAGTTTACACTTTTAGCTTTGTACCTCATTTCTTTGGTCACGTCTTCTTCAGCAACATTAAAAACTTTTGCTGCCGTTGCGGTGTGAATATCCTTTTTTTGTAGAAATGCATCACACATGGCCGGATCACCACTGATGGCTGCCACGATGCGCAATTCTATCTGGGAATAATCCGCTGATATGATCACGTGTTCATTATTCCGTGGGATGAACGCTTTCCTTATTTCACGACCCCTTTCTGTCCTGACCGGGATATTCTGCAGGTTCGGGTTATTGCTGCTGAGCCTTCCGGTTACTGCAATGGCTTGCCCGTAACAAGTGTGAACACGTTCGGTTTTTTTGTTGATGATCTGTGGCAAGGCATCTACATAGGTTGACTTTAATTTCGTAAGCTCCCTGAAATTTAAAATGTCCTCAACAATTTTGTTCTGGTGCGAAAGCTTAAGAAGCACATCTTCTCCCGTTCCATACTGGCCTCCCTTCGTTTTTTTTCCTTTATCAAGCTGCAGCTTTTCAAACAATACTTCTGCCAGCTGTTTGGGAGACGATAAATTAAATCGTATTCCCGCCTGGGAGTATACACTTTCTTCGCACCGCCTGGCTTCGGTTTCTAATTCTTTCGAATACAGATTTAAAAATTCCATATCAACTTTCACACCTTCAAATTCTATATCTAACAGCACCTTTACCAGAGGGCTTTCAACCGAATGAAAAACTTTTTCCACTTGTTTGCTTTTCAGCAATGGAGTAAAAATATTTTTTAATTGTAAGGTGATGTCAGCATCTTCAACGGCATACTCTTTGATCTTTTCAATCTCTACGTCTCTCATTGTCACCTGGGATTTGCCTTTTTTGCCGATCAATTCTTCGATGGCAACAGGAAGGTAACCAAGGTACTGGGCACTCAAGAGATCCATGCTGCGCCTGCCTTCACTTTCTATCACATAATGCGCCAGCATGGTGTCGAATACTTTCCCTTTCAGCTCCACGCCGTACCATTTTAAAACAAGCAAATCGTATTTTATATTTTGTCCAACCCATGTTTTAGCAGGATCGCTAAAAAGTTCAATGAAATAGTGCAAGGTTGTCCGTACTTCTTCCTGGTTGTTTGAAAAGGGCACATAATACCCTGCGCCGGTTTGATAACAAAAGCTCAGGCCTACAAGCTCTGCGTTATTGGCATCTACACTTGTCGTCTCAGTATCAAAAGAAATTTCATCTTGCTGCTTTAATTTTTCAATCAGTTCTCTGATAGCAGTTCCTCCCACCACCGCAGTATATTGATGCGGGGTATTACCGATATTTTTTTCTGCGATAATACCCGGCTTTTCCTCCACTTTTGCCAGCTCTTCTGGCTTTGGAAGTGGTTGTTCCATTGCATTTCCGAAAAGGTCTGTTTGTACTACCTGGTTACCCACTACAAAAGCACTGTATTCTTCTCCTAATATCCGTCTTCCAAGTGTTTTGAATTCCAGGTCTGTAAAAATTTCCTTGAGCGCTTCAATGTTGAAGGGTTTGATCCTGAAATCTTCATCATGAAACTCGCAGGGTACTTTGGTTATAATGGTTGCAAGCTTCTTGCTCATCATCGCGGATTCCTTCCCTGCCCTCACTTTTTCTCCCAGCGAACCCTTGATATTTTCCGCATTGGCAAGCACATTGTCGAGTGTGCCATATTCTGAAAGGAGCTTTGAAGCCGTTTTTTCTCCAATGCCCGGGATCCCGGGAATGTTATCGCTCGCATCACCCATCAATCCCAGGATGTCGATGACCTGCCCAACATTTGAAATGTTCCATTTTTCGCATACTTCTTTAGCTCCCATGATCTCCACCTTACCACCCTGGTATCCGGGTTTGTATATCTTGATCTTATCAGTCACAAGTTGACCGAAATCTTTATCGGGGGTTACCATAAAAACTTCGAAACCCGCTTTTTCTGCCTGTTGTGCAAGGCCGCCAATTATATCATCTGCTTCATAACCGTCACATTCCACCACAGGCAAATTAAAACCCTGGATGATTTTTTTTATGTCCGGCAACGACGACATAAGGTCTTCCGGTGCCACCTGCCTGTTTGCTTTGTAATCGCTAAAATCAGTGTGTCTTTCGGTTGGGGCATGGGTATCAAAAGCAACCGCCAGGTGTGTCGGTTTTTCTTTGGTCATCAGTTCATATAATGTATTGGTAAAGCCTAACTGGGCGTTCGTATTTTTCCCCTTGGATGTAAGAATTGGATTGCGAATCAAGGCATAATATGCCCGGTAGATCAAGGCCATTGCATCCAGCAGAAACAATTTTTTTTCCATGCCCAAAAATAGTTCTTAGTTCCTAGTTCTTAGTTTGTAGTTCGCTTAAGTTATATAATATTTTGGATCAGGTGCAGTGACTAAGAACTAAGAACTTTGAACTACTAAAACCGTGACTCAATATAATAAGGCAACATTGCTCTCCATGTAGGCCAGTCATGTTTCCATTCATTCCCCCATGTGTCAAGTTCGTAATTGATCCCCTTATCATATAATACCCTGGCAAACCTTCCTGACGCACCCGGATCTTCATAAGAACCACTTCCGGTAACAATGTGGATGTGATTACTTTTACGGATATTGTCCAGGTACCACTCTTCGCTAAGATTTGGTACGTAATGTATAGGAGAATTTAAATACACCTGGTCGTCCCAATAACCTTTGCTGTACTCCGTGAGATCGTAAACTCCGCTCATCGCGATGACCCCGTTGATAAGGTCAGGACGCTTTAAAAATAAATTCATGCTGTGAAGCGCTCCAAAAGATGCACCGCAAGTGATAACGGGTGTTTCAGCGGATGAATTCGCTTTAATGAATGGCACCACTTCATTAAAAATATATTGGTTGAACTGGTTGTGACGGATTCCTTTGTGTGAGCCCTCCATATTATTGTTGAGCCAGCTTTCATTGTTGATGCTATTCACTGAAAACACCTTTACATGTCCATTGTCAATAAATGGTTGCAGGGAGTCTATCAGCTGAAAACGTTCATATTCCAGGTAATCTGCTGCGGCTGTAGGGATCAACAGCAAGGCAAAACCATAATCTCCATATGTTACGATAGGCATATCCTTTTCCAGCGAAGGACTGTGCCATCCATTGAGTTCTTTTTTCATAATACTACGGGGAAATTATTTTCTCGTGAACAGGATCTCCATTGTTTTCATTTCTTTGCCTCCCTGGTTTGCAAACATTTCCATCTTCTGATTGTTATCATCCACAATAGTAAATATTTCCCTCACATCCATGTCCTTGCCTGTACCCGGGTCAATTGTTCTTCCTTTGAAGTTGATGGTTTTAAAAGTGGAATCCCATGTTCCTTCCATGTTCGTGATCCCGGTGCCCATATTATCGATCCAGCTGCTTTGAAATATTTTTTTTGCATTGTCATATGCCAGCATGCTCAGCCCTTCGAAAGGCATCCCGTTAAAGCTGCCTGTATGGTGTGATTCCTGGTAGCGGCCTCCCAGAACCATTTTATTTACTGCTGTGGAGGTGCTTTTTGTTGGAGGTGCTCCAGGGCTCATCCATATCGTTATATCTGCTTTCCAGGTTCCATTTGACTTTGCCAACATTGCATGTACCTGGCCAGGGGTCATATAAGCTTGCCAGGCTTTCATCATGGCAACAGAATCCATGGGAGCCTGTGCTGATGCAGGCGCTTTTACCATTGTGTCGGCTGGAGATGTAGTGCTGTCAGTTTTTACAGTGGTGTCTGCGGGTTTGATATTATCACTGCAACTAATAAAAAATGCCAGGCAACAAATTAAGCCGGTTAATTTCATGATTTTTATTTTAAAGATACACAGCCGCTTTTCAAATCAAAAGAATACGCAAATAATTTTTAAACGCGATTCATATTAATTAAACCGTTTATTGTTTTGAATGGTACCAAATTTTTTTAATCTTTAGTCCAAATACAATTATGATGGATGAGATTCACGATGCAAACAAGCCAGCCTTATTCTTACGCGATGCAACAGGAAACCCTGCCCCACTTGGTTTGCTTGGCTTTGGCATGACTACTGTTCTTTTGAACCTTCACAATGCTGGATTGTACGAACTCAATTCCATGATCATTGGCATGGGAATATTCATGGGGGGCCTGGCACAAATGATTGCGGGTGTACAGGAATGGAAGAAAAATAACACATTTGGTGCAACTGCTTTTACTGCATATGGGGGATTTTGGCTTTCCCTGGTCGTATTGTGGGTCTTTCCCAAAACCCTGGCCGGAAGCACCTATAAATCTAGCGAAACGGCCATTGCATGGTACCTACTTTTATGGGGAATATTTACGCTTTTTATGTTTATTGGAACTTTAAAACTAAACCGTGTATTACAAACTATTTTTTTATCACTCACCATTTTATTTTTTTTATTGGCCATCAGCGATTTTTCAGGAAACGCCACACTAAAGATCATTGCAGGCTACGAGGGTATATTCTGCGGCCTTGCTGCATTTTATGGTTGCTGTGCGCAGGTGATCAATGAAGTTCACGGCAAAACAATTCTTCCCATGGGTGTTCATCATCAACCCATTGCAGGGAACAAAATATAACAAACCTCAATTATCTTTTTTTAAATCTAACCGGCCAAAAAAACCACACTTCCAGGGTATTCCATTGTTTGTTTTTTTATAAATTCTTCAGGCAACCCTTTCAAACATCAGTGCGTATTACATTGATGTGCCGGGTTAGATAAGAATTTTTCTGTTCAGCTTTCCTGAATGTTAACTGGGGGTTTGTGTATCCGTGCAGTTATAGATTCATATGGATGAAGACGGATTATTTGCTGCCTTGAAACCCTCCGAATATTTGCTGTTATCCACTGAAGAAATAATAAGGAAAAGTAAATTATCATTAAACCTTAAAAGATTTTTTGTATGAAAAAGTATTCTTTGAATTTTATACGCTCAAAGGTCATCCCCCTGATGGCCCTGTTTTTTCTGAACCTTGGTTGCCAGAAAAACTTTGAAAAAAATGCCAATCCTATTGTATCAGCGGCAAGTTTGTCTTCAGAAAAAGTGCCCCAATCACTAAAAGATTTTACTCAGACTAACCTGGTAGGTGACAATGAGGAATACAATCCGGCCAGGATTGATCCGGTGCTTGTAAATGCCTGGGGAATTGCATTCAGTCCAGGTGGCACTGCCTGGATATCAGCTGAAGGAACCGGCAAAAGTGTTGTTTATAATAAAAATGGCGGTCAGCAACTCCCACCGGTTTCAATTCCGTCCCCAACGGATACCATTGGCGGTCACCCGACAGGCCAGGTATTTAATGGGACAACTGGTTTTGTGCTTCCAACCGGTGGAACTGCAAGATTTATTTTTGCCGGTGATGATGGAGTGATCTCCGGCTGGAATCCCTCACATCTGAACAGGGCGATCAAGATGGTTGACAACTCTGCCACCGCCGGTTATTTTGGTCTGGCCATAGCAGTGGATGCAGGAAGCACTTTTATCTATGCTGCGAATTTAAATGAAGGGAAAATTGATGTATTCAATAGCTCATGGACCCAGGTTTCCAAATCATTCACCGATCCAAATCTTCCGGAAAGCTACTCACCATTCAATATCCAGTCAATCGATAATATGTTATATGTGATGTATGCCAAAGTTGGCCCGGATGGTTCTGAGATCCATCATCCCGGTTTTGGATTGGTAGATGTGTATAACCCGGATGGTTCATTTGTAAAACGTCTCATTTCTAATGGGCAGCTCAATTCTCCGTGGGGAATTGCCAAGGCACCGGCAGGATTTTATGGAGCCGGATTTGAAAATGTTCAAAACACTTTCCTGGTTGGAAATTTCGGCGATGGCAGGATCAATGCTTATGGGTCTGATGGTACATTCTTAGGCCAGTTGCGTGGTCATGGAGCTCCCATAGAAATTGAAGGGTTATGGGCAATATCTTTTGCGCCTACAACAGCCACCACAATTGATCCCAACCAGTTGTTTTTTACTGCCGGCCCGGATGAAGAAACACACGGATTGTTTGGATACATCAAGAAATAGGGCCCGTACCCCGATGTGGTAAATTAGATCAATAATTAAGAGAATAGAATAGAATGGCTTTAGTATATAGGTGAATAATAATTTCTGTGATTACGAAAGAGGTCAGGATTTTTCCTGGGCGGCCCCCTGTCCCCCGAGGGGGGAACTTAGATCAATGATTATTATAGTTTTGAAACCTTCTGAAGGTGGCGGAATTAGGATAATAAAATGGTTTTAGTATGTAAGGTGAATAATAATTTCTGTGATTACGAAAGAGGTCAGGATTTTTCCTGGGCGGC
>JBDUCQ010000202.1:0-3794 GCA_040003385.1 Ginsengibacter sp.
GCAGTCGCAGGGGTGATATTACCTGCAGTGGCTGTATTATTCTGGAGGCGGATAATCGTAGGGTTAAAGTAAATACGGCCTGCTAAGCTTACAGGAGGAGGGAAAGATACCCCTCCCATGAGTATTTTACCATCCTGCAAAGCAAGTCCGCAAAAGCCGTAATCATAATCATTGCTCGATCCACCGGTATTGACAATGCTTTTGCCATTTCCATTAAATGAATTATCGAGCGAACCATCAGGATTGTATCTTACTACTGCATAGCTGTAGCGTGAGGTAGCCGGATCATTGAATTCACCTCCTACCAGTATTTTGCCGTCACATTGCAACTTAACCGAGCGGGATGCATCACTCACCGAACCCAAATTGGTTTTTACAATACCGGATCCGTTAAAAAAAGTATTGAGTGTACCATCCGGGTTAAAGCTCTCTGTTGTATAATCATAATTTCCTGTGCTGTTGGATAAGCCTGTTACATATACTTTTCCATCAGCGGCAATGTCAACAGATCTCCCTGAGCCTGTAAAAGTGCTGACTACTTTACCACCATTGAACGCGGCGTTTAAAGTGCCATCATTATTATACATAGCCAACGCGAAATAAGTATTGGGTCCATTTGTTTCGTACCCGGCAACCAAGATCCGGTTTGTACCATCATTTAAGAAATGAATGTCGGTTGCAGCATCATTTCCGGATGCAAAATCTGTAAACAACTTCCCATCGGTATCAAAGCTATTGTCAAAGCTCCCGTCGGTATTGTATCTTGTCACCACAAAATCATTGGTTGTATTTTCTTTTCCCCATCCTGCTACCAGTATTTTTCCATCTGGTTGCATTGTAACGGAATTGGCTCCTGAAGGATTGCTATTCAAGTCTACAACAAGACCATTGGTACCAAAAGTATTGTCAAGAGTTTTCCCATCCGGGTTGTACCTCGCAACCGCAAATGCAGTTTTTACACCGATGATGGTTTCACCGGCAATAATAATTTTGCCGTCATTTTGAATAGCCACACCATGTGCTCTGTCATCCTTCCCATTGATATCTGTTACCGTCCAGCCCCCGGCCTGGGTTCCGAAAGAAGCATCCGGACTGCCATCATAATTATACCGGATGATCACAAAATCATCTCCTGTTGAGCTTCCTTTATAACCTACCTGCAGGATCTTACCATCGTTTTGTACAACGATCTTCGAAATATCAGTAGCATTAAGAGTTGTGGCGCCTTTTGGAGGATTTAAATTCTTTTTTGCGACGCCGCTTGTTCCAAAAGAAAGATCCAACGCCCCATCCTGGGCATTTGCGGAAACATTGAGAAGAAAAAATAAAAGAGGTAAAAGTTTTTTCATAAGCCGGCACTGGCTACATCAAAGCCCAAATTATTCAATTTTTTCATCGGTAAATTAACCTTTATCCTGGTGTTAACATTCCCTGTTCCTTACCTTTAGTGTTTTAATATCATTTCTTACCTGATATTCAACGAATAATAAGGCTTTCCATTGCCCGGGGAGTGTAATCTTTTCTTCCTGTTTAATAGCTGTTTTGCCTCTTTTATCCCTCAGGTATGGAGTAAGGTCAATGGGCCAGAAAAAAACTAACGAGGTGTAGTTAAATTCAGGATTTTCAAAAAAATTTTTTATAAAATGCTTGCATATTTAAAAAATATAGTTTTTCTTTGTGTTCTATTACCTCTATAACAATCCCCTAACAACGTTATCCAGGTATTCTTCCAACCATCCTTTGTAATTACTTCCAGTACTATTTAAGATCCCGCACATTATATTTCCACCTTTCGTTTTTCAATTTATTCTTTTGCATTAGTAAATTTTAATATTTATCCGTTAGACTAATAACGCTGATGTTCTGAGTACAGCTAAATTCTAAACCAATAATTAATTGCTTATAAATTTTTTATTCATCATCCTGTAAACCAAACTAATTAACATTAAACCTCATAGATCACAATTAAAAAAACAAAAAAATGAAAAAATTTTTACTCTCCGTTTCAATCATTCTTTCATCCATCGTGGCTTACTGTGGATGTCCAACCGTTAACGCCATCATTATCCCGACAGGCAATTCTAATAACTATACACTGGAAATAAATTTTATCCGGCACGGAGAAATGTTTCACATCGTCGATGTGTTATACTGTGATGGTGTTGAGATCAGTTCAGGCTGTAATACGTTTAATATCAACGGAACCATGTACATCTCGTTTTCATGTACCGGTACTCCAACTGCCGAAGTCCGCTCCTACACAGGTGCCTGCGGTGATGACAGCAACCCTTGCGAAACAATCCAGGTTCCCGATCCCCCGCAAAATGCACCTACACCTGTGGTATTGAGTAATTTTTCTGCACAACGGACCGGTTCATCGGTTTCTACATCATGGCAGAGCCAGCAGGAAATCAATGCAGACAGGTTTGAAATTGAAAGATCGTATGACAATAAAACATTCCAATCTGTTGGAACTGTAGCTACCCATGGTACCAGCAGCACTTTAAACAAATACTCTTTTGTTGACAACTCGAATAACAAGAAAGGAATTACACTGTACAGGATCAAGATGATTGACAAAGATGGTTCGGTGAAATATACGGAGGCCAGGACTGTTAAAGGTATGAGCATAAGTACTGTCGATATCGGCCTATTTCCAAACCCCGTAACAAAAGGCGGCCAGGCAAACATATCGAATCTTAAAGAGCAGTCAAGTGTGCAAATTGTTGATTATTCAGGAAGGATCATCAGCACAACTACCACAGGCAACAGTTCAAGTTTCCCGTTACCGTTTTTGCAAAAAGGCAATTATTTTATCAAAATAACCGGCAATGAAAGCAAGCTTTCAACGGTAAAAAAGCTAACCGTTATTGAATAAAAGTTGATTCAGTTCAACCCTCAGTAACAAATAATGGCATCGGTTGATGCCATTTTTTTTTGCAGTTATCCAATGGTGACATTATTTTGTTTTTGCTTCAATTATTTACTCAATACATCATTTTTATAATCCGGATCCATGTCCGGTGTGCGTAATCCCGCTACTTCATTAGCCATTAATATAAAAACATTCCAGCAAAGGCCCCTGGTAGAGGGCCACCAGGTATCCGTTGTTGTCCATTTAGTAGGTATAAACTCTTTACTGAATGGCCACTTAGGGTTGAGATAGATCTCAGCCCAAACCCTGTTTTCCATCAGCGCGGTTGCTTTTTTCCATCCATGTTTTAATCCTGCAACATAAGCGCAATACTCTGCTCTGAACCAACTTCCACCATTATAATAAAAGCCATCACTTTTGCCATTGCTGTAATTTTCTTCGCCGAATTTTTCAAATGGCTGGTAATCTCCGCTGAGATATGCAAATCCCTTTGCATCATTTGTGAGTCTTACACAAATGGGTGCAGTTGTGCCATATTGTGGGTGTGGTGAGTTCGCTACTTTATTAAGTAACGGTATTTGATCCAAATGATTTTTTACCATTTCATCTGTTAGCATGGGCCTCTTGAACAACCACAGAGAAAAGAATTCCGGTTCCAGGTCAGTAAGTGTAATAATGTCGGGAAAATTCCTGTCAAACAGCAAATGTTTTCTTTTTACATCATAAAATTTCCGGTATTCCATTTCCGCTTTTTGAATATATCCTTCAGAAATATTAAAACCCAGTTCTTTGATTGTTCGCAATGCAATGGCAAGCATGCCCTGGTTAACTCCCAGCCGGTCTGTTTTAGGATTAAAATCAACGATATCTACCTGGCTCAAAGAAAAGTGAGATTTACATTTTCCATCCTTATCAGCAT
>JBDUCQ010000203.1:0-3724 GCA_040003385.1 Ginsengibacter sp.
GCCCTGTAATTGGATGTTCCGGTTCCCTGGTTGCCTGTCCATTTTACGGTAAGGTTGTACGTATGTTGACCTTTCACAATAATAGTATTTGAATTTAATTACCACCACTCTTTCATCCACTCTTCAGAAATTATCCTGCTTTTTTCATAATCATCTACTACCAGGATCAGCCGGTTTAAATGATCGCTATACTGGATTAAAATATTCACGTTCGCATTTGCAAGTTTCCTGCAGATCATTCCCAGTTGCCCTGGTACATCCTGTCGAAGTTTCAGAATGATTACTTCATTAATTTTTGATACTTGAATATTTACTCCCTCTAAAATTTCCCTGGCTTTTTCAGCTTCGGCTACTAAAAAATGAGCAATCGAAGAATCGCCGTTTGGAAACACTCCACCGCCCTCAAGGCTGATCTTATATTTCCCCAGGGTTTCTCCCATTAATGCCAATGCACCCGGTTTGTTGTCTAAAATAATTTCCAGATCTTTCACATGTATGTTTGTACAAAGTAAACATAATAATGCATTGCTTCATTCTGAGTCTTGGAAGTTGCCTTTGCCAAAAATCTGCTGCACGAACACCAAAAACAGCACTTGTCTTTACATCCTAATAATCAACCCGGCATCCTGGAGGTTTAGTTTCAGATCAATTTCTTTTCCATATAAACGGTGCCCATGACAGGGTTAAATCTATAAGATGGAATTTCATAAAAACCAAAGACACGATAAAGGTTTTGGGCTTGTTCCTGCCCTGGTGCGGTGTCAAGCCTGATATGATGATAGTGGAGGTTTTTGGCAATGCCTATAGCCATTTCAAGCAGTTTCCTTCCTATTTTATAATTCCTGTATTCGGGACTTACATAAAGGCGTTTCAGTTCAGCAGTGTCATCATCATATTCTCGGATTCCCACGCAGCCCACCGCCATTTCTTTTCTGTAAGCAAGAAGCAGTGCCCCTTTAGGATTGTTATATTGCTGGTCAATTGTTTTTAGTTCTTCAGAGAAGTTTTGAAAACCCAGGTCAAATTCTAACGAATCAGCATATTGCATGAACAGTGCCCGGCCATTATCAAAATCTCTTTTTGTGCTTGCTGTTTTGATTACAATCTCAGCTTCAGGGATTGTTCCCGCCATGCAATTTATTTTGAATTCAACCTTTATAAAATCCTGGATAATACTTGTGGCTTATCATACCTTTTGCCCGGCAAGGTCCATAAAGTCTGCAGTAACCTGCATGTCTGACAGTTCATAATGAAGAGAGTGCTCATCATAGTGAATCAATAATTTGCCTGCTTCCGGATGTATGACTGCCTTAGTATAATCTTCACCAGCAAAAGAAATGACTGCATTCAAGTCATTAAAATAGGTGATCGTGATAAATTCAACTTCATTTACATGATTTTTCCGTAGAAGTTGTGCTCCATGGTAGCCTTTAACTCTTCCAATTCCGGGAAGAACATCTTTGCGCAGCATGCTTTCATACTGGTTACCATTTTCAGGGGATGTAAATCCATGCCAGATCCTTGCGACCATATTAGCTTTTATAAAAATTTAGTTACCGCTCAATGCAAAGTTAGTGCAGGCATTCTATCTGCTAAATTTAGTTTTGTAAATGTCAGGGCCCATCATCACTTTTTTATAATAGTGTTGGGGAAACAACAAAATTTATGATTCAGCCAGTTTTTTCAATTCAGCCAATACCGGATTTTCCGCGGCCTGTGGTGCTTCCTGAACCGTTCCCGGCCTATTATCCTCCTGGATAATTTCAAGATTTGTTTGTCCATCTTTGTGGGTTAAAATATAGTTCATAACAAAATAATTTGAGGGTTTGTCTTCAAGGCCCGGCCGCGGAGCAAACAGGCTGTATTTTAAAAATTCAGGCGGCTTGATTTCCAATACCTTTCCCCATTGTTCAAATTTTTTGCCTTCCCATTCAGCAATAAATTTAATATCAGTGCCAACCTTCCAATCCGTAACCAGGAGGCTTCCGTATTGCCAAAGCTTTACAAGTTCAGGATTTGTCAGGCACTCCCACACTTTTTCCATGGGAGCATTTATAGTGATTGTGGAGATATTATTGGCCATAACTGTAATATTTAAATGATTCGATCGGTTTGATTTTTTTTTACAAACATCCTTTGTTTACAAGTTAGCAAGTTTCGGATTTTATCAAAAGTTTTCATTGTTTAATTTTATACTCCAATGACAGATTACGAAAGAATTGAACAAGCCATTGTCTACTTAAGGCAAAATTTTAAGGAGCAACCCGACCTGGATGAAATTGCAAAACAAATTCATTTAAGCCCTTTTCATTTTCAAAGATTGTTTAAAGACTGGGCAGGGGTCACCCCAAAAAAGTTCGTTCAATTTGTGAGTATCGAATATGCAAAAGGCCTGTTGAAACAGAATGCTTCATTGGCGGAAGCAGCTTTTGAAACCGGTTTGTCCGGAACCAGTCGGCTCCATGATCTCTTCATCAATATAGAAGGTATGACTCCAGGAGAATTTAAAAGGGGAGGAGAGGATCTCCAAATAAATTACAGTTTTGCTGAAACTGTGTTTGGAGATGTGATCATTGCCTCAACCGAAAAAGGGATTTGTCATCTTGCATTTGTTGGCGAACAGGAAAAGGGAACCGGAAAGCTCTTTTCCCTTTTTCCAAGATCAAAATTTGTTCAAAAAAACGACCTGGTGCAACAAAATGCCCTAAGGTTTTTTTCGGGCGATTGGAATGATTTACAAAAAGTAAAACTTCATTTAAAAGGCACGCCATTTCAACTAAAGGTGTGGCGGGCATTGCTGGAAATACCTTATGGAAATATTTCTACTTATGCTGCAATTGCTACAGGTATTCAAAGCCCCACTGCTGCAAGGGCTGTTGGTACAGCCATAGGCGCTAACCCGGTGGCCTTTTTAATTCCTTGTCACCGTGTTATAAAATCTTCAGGAATCATCGGTGATTATCATTGGGGCAGTAATCGTAAAGTTGCAATTCTTGGATGGGAAGCTTCACAACTTTCTCGTGAAAATTAAATCCGCAAGTTTCGGGTGGTTTTAAGTTACATTCTTTCTGAAATATGTTTTCTAAAAAATAAATAATGAAAAATTTCAAAATTGTTCCACTGTCTGCGGAGTATGCTGGTAAAATTCAAAAAACCCGGAAAGATGATTTCGGACATGAGGTGGTTGAAGAATTGGCCAATGGATCCGGGCCATGCCGGGTTTCGCTAAAGCCTTTTACAGTTGGGCAGGATATGCGGTTGTTATTTAGTCACTCTCCATTTGAGATCGACAATGCTTTTAACCAGCCTGGTCCTGTATTTATTCATAAAGAAGAGGTGAAACCCTATGAAGATATTTATCGTTTTCCACCAGGGATAAAAGCGAATAAAGTAAGTTTTCCCTTGTCTTTGATCGGTTATTCAAAAGAACAAAAAATGGTATTTTCAAAAATAGTTGGAGATGCTGATGTAGATGACCTGATTGTTGAAATCTTTCAGCAGCATCCGGAAATTGAATACCTGCATTCAAGAAATGCACAGGCCTGTTGTTATATCTGTAAAATTGAAAGAATTTAATCTTTTCTGAAAAGTAAAATTCTAAGCTTTTGATTTTCCGCTGAAATATTTAACGGGCAAAACCCATTTTATTTAAAACCTTTTGATGCTCCGCACCTTCAAAATATTTTTTATCATAAAAAATTGGAAGGTTCATAAGGTATGCATC
>JBDUCQ010000204.1:0-3717 GCA_040003385.1 Ginsengibacter sp.
CGGGATTTCTTGAAAGTGATTTTGAAATGTTGTACCTCGAAATCAGGAACCGGATCAAGCACAGGAGCCTGCTGGTTCTCTTTACTAATTTTGAATCTGTGTCCGGGCTAAAAAGACAGCTGGACTATCTCCGGTCAATGGCTGCGCATCACATTCTTGTTGTAATATTTTTTGAAAATACAGAATTGAAGCAATTGACCAATGCACAGGCTAAAAGTATTGAAGAAGTTTATATTAAAACTATTGCAGAAAAATTTGCATTTGAAAAGAGGCTGATCGTTAAAGAGCTGCAGAAACATGGGATACTTTCCATCCTTACCACTCCCGATAAACTCACCATCGATACCATCAATAAATACCTGGAGCTAAAAAGCAGGCAGGCAGTGTAGGAGGTATCAAGTATCAGGTATGAGGTATGAGGCGGAGATTTCATATTTTGTAGATAAATTTATGAGTTATCTGTTACTAAATATTCTTGTTCTGTTTTCCTAATATACCTAATGCCTACACCTCATACCTGATACCTTATACCTTATAAATGAATCAACTGCTAGAAGGCAAACTACTCCTCATCAATAAACCTTTAGGGTGGACATCTTTTGATGTGATCCGGAAGTTGCGATCGGTAACAAAAGTTAAAAAAATGGGTCATGCAGGAACACTGGACCCACTCGCCACTGGGCTGCTGATCATATGTACAGGCCGGTTCACAAAAAATATCAATCAATACATGGGGGCTGAAAAAGAGTACACAGGAACTTTTACACTCGGGGCAATCACCCCTACTTTTGACCTGGAGAGCGCGCCACAAGATTTCAAACCTGTTGACTTATTAACAAACGCAATGCTGGAGAATAAGGCAAAACAATTTCTGGGAGAAATTGAACAGGTCCCTCCCGTGCATTCTGCCATCAAGCAGGAAGGCAAGCCTGTTTACCTGCTTGCAAGAAAAGGCATGGATGTAAAAATGGTTCCAAGGAAGATCACAATCAGGGAATTTGAAATCACAGGTGTTGAGATACCTGTTGTAAAATTCCGGGTGGTTTGTACAACAGGAACGTATATACGAAGTTTGGCATTTGATTTTGGCAAATCTTTGGGTTGTGGTGCATACCTGAGCAGCTTATGCAGGACGAGAATCGGGGAATTTACGATCCGGGATGCAGAAACTCCCGAAGAGTTTGCTGAAAAATTCAGGCAGGGCTGATGCCTAAAAGGGGTAGTCTATTCCAATCGTAAAATTAAAATTCTCATAGCGCCACTTTTTATTTTCCGTGCCAGTGCCGAATAAGTTTTTTAAAGAGATAGCAGGGAATTGCCACCCGTTGTTTTCAGGAATATCTGGTCTTTTCAACCTGAAACCAAGGTCAAAACGGACAAGGAAATAGCTGAAATCCAACCGGAAACCCGTTCCTGCTGATACTCCCAGCTGTTTGTATATATTTTGGAATTTAAATTGAGTAGTATCGGTGCTTCCATCCGGCTTTGTATTTTTAAAATTCCAGATGTTACCGGCATCAATAAACAAAGCGCCTTTCAGGTAAAGTGCATTAGAGAACAAAGGAGCGATGTTGTACCGGTATTCGGCATTTCCCTCTAATTGAATATCTCCAGTTCTGTCGTTGAAAACATTGCTGTTGTAAGGTGCAAGAGGCTGTCCTCCCACACCGATACCTCTTACCGGCCATCCGCGCATGCTGTTGGCCCCGCCTCCGAAATATTGTTTGAAAAAGGGCAGGGTAGTGTCATTTTTGGAAAGCGGAATTCCTACACCACCGAACGCCCTGAACACAAGGGCCGATTTTGGATGACTGATTGTATGACTAAATTCAACATCCGTTTTTACGAATTCTTTTAAATACCTGGTTAAGATATTTCCTTTGGCGCCATTGCCAAGGATTCGTTTTAGCCTTCCCCAAAGCAGGCCTGATTCTTCAACATTGAACTTAAAAGTGTTTTGATGAGTTGGATGCCTTGTATTTGCATGACTCTTGCTGAAGCTGATGCTTTGGCCCATGACCAAAGCTGTATTGAAGGAATACCTGAGGAAAGGATAAATCTGCAAGGTAGTGTCGAATCTGGTACTTCGGTTATACAACCGCCTGAAGTCAATATTGAGGGGCCTGTACGTCCAGGTTTGATTGGATTTGTTTGTGAAATTATAACCCAGGGCGATGTTGAAAACCTGCTGGTTGAAAAAATCGATCCTGTTGATCTGCGAGATATTCGTGTTGATAAATGTTTGCTGGGTCAGCAATCTTTTTGCATTTAGTTTTTTAAATGGTGTTACAAACCTGGGTATCAGAATATTATTGCTGTAGCTCAATTCGTTTGAGTTGATGAGTGTGCCATTGCTGTTTTTTTTGCTGGTATTGAATTCTACCCCCGCACGCAGTGAATTTGTCATCCGGATAGCCTGCTTTCCAACATTCCTGTTCAGCAGGGAAACATTGCCGGATATTCCTAATAAATTCCCGGTATTGGTAGGGGAGTTATTGCTGAGTGAACTGTTGTTAGCCGAATAACTTAATTCAATGCTCCCTTCAAAACCATATTTTTTAACGGGTATCAATTTTACAACCATGTCAAGTAGGTTGGTATCTTTTTCTTCCATGATATCAATACTCGGGCTTTCCCAAACGCCTATTTTATAAATGCTGTTCAAAGTTTTATAATAATTTTCCTGTTTGTATATATCTCCCCTTTTCAAATACATGTTTTTTACAAGTAAACTCTTGGTAAATAGTTTTTTATGAAAGCGTATAATATATCCCTGGCTTACTTCTTCTGCCAGCGTTGTATCCGTATAGGTATCGCCGGGGACATAATCAGGCAGGATATAAATATCATTGATGTAATATTTTTGAAGACGGGTGCTGTCACTTGTCCTGTTCAGGAGCATGGTGAGTTTGATCGTTGGCCTGGCTCTTTTTTCACTGGCCTCCTGTAAGAGGCGAACAGTTTCAAACGGATCACTGGTGATGGTCGTCAATGCTTCTATTGATGTATCCCCGGTTACCCGCAATTCCTCGGTAGTAAATTTGTAATAGCCATTATTCCGGTAAAGATCAACCAGCCGCGCGGATTCATTCCCCACTGCTGCTTTGGTAACAGGAACATTCTTTTGCAACGGGGATTCCTTTTTGGTACTTAATGCAAGTTCCTGCAGTTCAGGTTTGTTCAATAAATACGCAAATGTATCAATCAGGGTAGGCTTTCCTGCATCTACCTCGTAGGTAGTAGTGACACGCAGCTGGCCTTTTTTATTGGCACTGTCAATCGAAGAATGATAGTTTGCCTTTGCATTGTAATAGCCGAGGTTCACCATTGACGTTTGCATATTATCAGCCGATTTGCGGGCGGCTACCGTATCAAAAACAGGGGGCTTGTCTATATAATGTAAAACAAATGCTACATCCTTTATTTTTACTTTTGAACTGTCATCCAATTGGGTATTCAATCTTGACTTCATGATCACTTTTTCATCCGCCGTTACATTGTCAATTTTAAGGTTGATCGTATTTTTGTAAACGAATGGTTTAGTTTTTTGATATTTACGCACCACGGTGCAGCCGCAGGAAAAGAATAATAAAATAAAAATGATACGAACAGGCAGGGATGTATAGGATTTATCTGATGTTCTTTCTATCATAAATTGTAGAACCCATGTTGAGCAAAACGAATGTCAAATATATTCAAAGTTTACACCATAAAAAA
>JBDUCQ010000205.1:0-3679 GCA_040003385.1 Ginsengibacter sp.
AAATGCAGAGTATTTGTAACCATCCATTCTATAAATTCTGGTACACTTGAGTGTTGAATATTGAGTGTTGAATATTGAGTGTTTATTAAAGTCATAAATATTATGTCCCCGTTACAACGCGTCTTCCTACACTCACATAATGAAATCCGCATTCTTCCATTTGTGCAAGGTCGAAAAGATTTCTTCCGTCAAAAATTACTTTTTGATTAAGCATTGAGTGTATCCTGCTAAAATCCGGCGTCCTGAATTCACTCCACTCTGTTGCGATCACCAGAGCGTCTGCGTTTTTTAAAGCATCGTATTGATTGTCGGAATAGTCAATCTTATTTCCAATCTCCTGCTTGACATTCGGCATGGCTTCAGGGTCAAAGGCGCAAACGGTTGCACCTTCCTGGATCAATGCATCAATCAGTGTTAATGCAGGCGCTTCCCTGATATCATCTGTATTTGGCTTAAATGCCAATCCCCAAAAAGCAATTCTCTTGCTGGTAAGGTCATTTTTGAAAAACGATTTAATCCTGGGCAACAAATGAAGCTTTTGCTTTTCATTTACCTTCATCACCGCTTCCAGGATCTTAAAATCATAATCCATCTCATGCGCAGATTGTGCAAGCGCTTTCACATCTTTGGGGAAGCAGCTACCTCCATACCCTATCCCGGAAAATAAAAATCGCCTGCCGATACGGTCATCACTTCCAATCCCCTTGCGTACCATATCTACATCAGCGCCCGTTCTTTCGCACAACTGGGCGATCTCATTCATGAAAGATATTTTTGTTGCAAGAAATGAGTTTGCGGCATACTTAGTTAACTCTGCAGATTTTTCGTCCATGTAAATAATCGGATTTCCCTGCCTTACAAAAGGTGCATAAAGCTCAGCCACAATTTTTCTCGCCTTTTCCGAAGAAGTTCCGATCACCACCCGGTTTGGCTTCATGAAATCTTCCACCGCCCCACCTTCCCTCAAAAATTCCGGGTTGCTTACCACATCAAACGATGCATCAAATTCTTTTTCAAAATTTTCGTTTTGGGGAAACCTTTTCCTCGCACTCTGCAATATGGTTTCGCGTACTTTTTCTGCAGTGCCTACGGGCACCGTGCTTTTATCAATGATGACTGTATGATGATCTTTACTCAATATTGAACCAAGATCGGCAGCAACTTTTAAAACGTACTTCAGGTCTGCATTGCCATCACCACCGGTAGGTGTAGGCAGGGCGAGGATAATGATCCTGGCATCACTGATACCTTCCCCGAGGGAAGTTGTAAAATGAAGCCTGCCTTCTTTTTGATTCCTGAGAAAAAGTTTTTCAAGGCCCGGCTCATAGATGGTAACCTGGCCACCGGATAATTTTTTGATCTTGTCATTGTCAATATCCACGCACGTAACGTTGTTCCCGGTTTCAGCAAAACAAGTCCCTGATACCAATCCTACATATCCTGTTCCGATAACTGCAATTTTCATTTGGAGGTATTAATAAATTCTAAAACTTTTTGAATAATAAATTCCTGTTGCTGTGGCTCGAGCTCAGTATGCATTGGCAGTGATATTACGCGAGTGGTTAACCAATCCGTATTGGGTAGATGATAATCACCGCCCCCGAATGCTTCAAACATTTTCTGGCGGTGAGCCGGTACCGGGTAATAGATCATGGATGGTACCTGGTTTTTTTCAAGGTACGTGTGGAGGTTGTCCCTGTCAACACCTTCAACCAAAATTGTATATTGGTGAAAAACGTGTTTGCAATAATCAGCTCGGTATGGGATCGTGATCCCAGGCTTTCCCGAAAAACCCTTGTCATACACATCTGCAGCCTTCCTCCTTGCTTCGATATAGCTGTCCAGTAAAGGGAGCTTGATATTTAACACTGCGGCCTGCAGAGTATCCAACCGTGAATTGCATCCAACAAGCTCATGATAATATCTTATTCGCTGACCATGATTGGCAACCATTTTTATTTTTTCAGCGAGGGCATCGTCATCGGTACACAAGGCACCCCCATCTCCATAACAGCCCAGATTTTTGCTTGGAAAAAAAGAAGTGCAGCCGATTGTTCCGATCGTTCCTGTTTTCTTTTTTGTGCCATCGCTGAAACTATAATCTGAACCAATCGCCTGCGCGTTGTCTTCAACAACAAATAAATTATGTTCCATAGCAATTGCCATGATCTCTTCCATATTGGCTGCATGACCGTATAAATGCACAGGCACGATCGCCCTGGTTTTGGATGTGATCGCACTTTTCAATGCTCCCGGGTCCATGCAAAATGTTTTAGGATCCACATCCACGAAAACAGGCTTTAACCTCAGCAAGGCGATCACTTCTGTAGTAGCTATATACGTGAAAGAAGGAGTGATCACCTCATCCCCCGGCTGCAGGTCGAGCGCCATCATGGCGATCTGCAATGCATCAGTTCCATTGGCACACGGGATCACGTGTTTGGATCCGAGGTATTTGGCCAGTGCCAGGGAGAATTCGTTCAACACATTACCACCCACAAAAATGGAACTGTCCAGCACATTTAGTAAAGCAGTGTCTACCTCACTTTTTATGTTGAGATATTGCTGCTTCAGATCCACCATTTTAATAGGCTTCATCGGGTTTTTTTAAACGGGTGCAAAGATAAGAATTGCGCAAGGAAATAGAAATTATGAATTGAAGCTGTTTGCAAACAAAGTTTCTTCCCCCGATTCTTGTGGAACAAATAGATTTGCCATCTAAACTGTATCGATTGGTTGTATTTCTATATAATATTTTTTTATGGCTGTATCGAACGGGGATTTCATTTGCATCCCTCCTGAATCCAAAAGCAAAACAATGGATACAAGGGCGAAAAAAAATCTTTTCGCAAATTTCTTCTCAAATAAATCCAAATGACCGGTTGATCTGGATGCATTGTGCCAGCCTGGGTGAATTTGAACAGGGAAGGCCGCTGCTGGAACGTATAAAAAAAGAGTACCCGGGTTATAAATTGATGGTCACCTTTTTTTCGCCTTCAGGTTACGAGATCGTCAAAAATCACAATCATGCTGATCACATTTTTTACTTACCACACGACTCACCATCGAATGCAAAAAAATTCATTGACCTCGTGAACCCATCGCTCGTTTTATGGATCAAATATGAATACTGGTTTTACTACCTGAGATACCTGAAACAAAAAAATATTCCTGTTTTGCTGGTTACCGCCATCTTCAGGCGTGATATGCCTTTTTTTAAGTGGTATGGAAATTTCTGGAAGAAAATGCTTGCCTGCTTCACTCATTTTTTTGTACAAAATGAACGGTCAAAAAAAATCCTTTCATCGATCATCGACGAGAAATTGATCTCAGTTTCCGGAGATACTCGATTTGACAGGGTCATCACAATAGCCGAAAAATTTACTGAAGTGGCAGGAATTGAAAAATTTTGCGGGTCGCATCCTGTCATCGTTGCAGGAAGTACCTGGGAAGATGATGAAGCCGAATGGACACATTATGTGAAATCACATCCTGACACCAGGTTCATCATTGCACCTCATGAGATCGACAAAGAAAATTTAAAAGATGTAAAGAAGCAATTTCCTAATTCCGTTTTTTATTCCTCATGGATAAAGAAGATAAATGAAGAGTCTGTGGAAACTTCTGTTACGGTAGACCTAAACACAAAAACATCACCTGTGATCAACTGTATGATCAT
>JBDUCQ010000206.1:0-3654 GCA_040003385.1 Ginsengibacter sp.
GAATCCAATGGAAAATATTCTCTTAATTTGTCTTCCAGAACAAGCTCCTGTGCCTCTCCGTGCAGCTGTGTAGATCCCTGTTCACTTTTCCGCTTAAGATCTTCAATGGTTTTTTTCATGCTTTCAAGCTGTGTCTCCTTTTCTTTCATGCGAAGTTCAAAAATCTCCTTTTCACGCCGGGTGACGTCTGTTTCAATTTGCTTTTTATTTTCCAGCAATCTTTTTTCTACCTCGATTTCAATATTCCTTGTCCGCTCTTCAAGCTGGTTCCTTTCTCTTAATAATTCAAGCTCTTTTTTTTGCAGTTCGTGCAATTGAATTGTTTTGCTCCTGCTTTCTTCTTCCAGGAGATTCAATTGAACCTGCATTTCCTCCCTGATCTTTTTTTGAGAAGCGATTAATATCAACGCTTTCTCATTTTCATATTCCTTCTCCCTGGTTCTTAGCTCTGCATCCTTTTTGTCTTTGTAAGCCTGCATCTGTTTGCGCAATTCTTTTTTATAGTCTTCCGCTTCGGCTTCACCCAGTGCAAATTCAAAATTGCAGCTTGGGCATTTCATCATAGTAGCCATTCAATTTTTTTTTACAAAGATAAACCTGGAAATGGTAAATGGAGGAGGAGAAACAATGGTTAATAAGTCATTGGTCATTGGGTCATTGGGTCATCGGGTATTTCGTTGAAAAATGAGCGTTGAGGGTTGAAAATTGAAAATTAAAAGGAAACGCTCAACGCTCAATGTTCAACACTCAATGACCTTATGACCAATGACCCAATGAGTAATAGTGTGCGGCAGAGGAGATTCGAACTCCCACACCTTTTCAGGCGCTACCACCTCAAAGTAGTGCGTCTACCAATTTCGCCACCGCCGCAATCATGTTTCCTCTTCTATACCCGGGAAAATTTATCGAGTTGTAAAATTAATGAATATGGAACTAAATTCATTTATTCAGCACGATCCTGAAAGTTGAACCTTTATGGATCTCGGATGATTTTACAAAGAGCTGTCCTTTATGATACTGTTCTATGATCCTTTTTGAGAGAGAAAGGCCCAGCCCCCATCCTCTTTTTTTTGTGGTGAAACCCGGCTTGAACACTTTTACCAGGTTGTTTTTGGTGATGCCCCTGCCCGTATCCATCACATCAATGGTAACATGCGCGGGCTCATTTTTAATTTTTATGCTGATTGAGCCTTTGCCTACCATTGCATCGAGGGCGTTCTTTAATAAATTTTCAATGACCCAATCAAATAAGGGCCCCGAAATTTTTGCCAGCACCGGGGTGGATCCTGTTGTCACCACCTGGAAATTCACTTTATCGGTCGACCTTCTTTTGATATAGATCACCATGTTCTCGACTTGGTCTACAATATTTTTTTCTTCAAGCTTCGGTGTGCTGCCTATTTTCCCAAAACGGTCACTGATCAGCTTTAGCCTGTCCACGTCCTTCTCCATGTCCTCTGCGATCGCAAAACTCTCTTTATTATCTTTCAGCATTTCTACCCATCCCTGCAAGGAAGAGATCGGGGTTCCGAGCTGGTGTGCCGTTTCTTTAGCCATGCCTGCCCACACCTGGTTTTGGGTGGATTTATTTCTAGTGGTAATGGCAAATAGGGTAATGAATATAAATAAGGCTACAATGAACAGTTGTACAAGCGGGTAGTAACGGATCTGTTTCAATAATGTAGAATCGCCATAATAATATTTATCTGCGATGTAAGGGTTTTTACTCAAAACCAGCACAACAGGCGGGTGTGCAGACCGGAATTCCTTTAATTTTTTTTGCAGGTAATTTTTAGAAGTTGCCAGTTCAGTAGAATCCAGGTTTCTTGAATCGATGATGCTGTCCTTTTCATTTGTTTGTATGATGGGTATGTCGGCGTTCTGTTGTTGTATCTGGCTGGCAAGTGTGAGGTCGATATTGTCAGGAGCATTGGCAATGAATTTATTTGCTTCTATCCACTGGCTTAATTTTTCGCGCTCTTCATTGGCAATTTTTTTTGCAAGAAAATTTGAGTAGAAGATGGTTCCAATCACGATGGCCACTGCCACGAGGGCCAGGCCGATTCTCCAGTTAAGTAATTGTCGGATCATTCAAACATTTAATCATCGGGGATGAAATCCTTTCAACAAATCTAATTCTTAAATCTAAAAAGTAAAATCTTTTATGTTTTTGTATTATTGCTAAAATCTTTACAGGTGCCATCTTTGCCCTCAGTTGCTGTTGTGATTCTTAACTGGAATGGAAAAAAATTTCTTGAAAAATTCCTTCCTTCTGTGGTGGCTTCCACCTACCAGAATCATACGATCGTACTTGGCGACAATGCATCTGAAGACGATTCGGTTGATTTTGTAAAAGCCACATACCCGCAGATTAAAATCATCCGCAACGGGGTCAATGAGGGTTTTGCAAAAGCATACAATACGATTTTAAAGCAGGTGACGGCTGATTATTATGTTTTATTGAACAGTGATGTGGAGGTTACCAAATCATGGATAGAACCTGTAATCGGGCTGATGGAGAGTGATGAGGCGATTGCTGCCTGCCAGCCAAAGATCCTTTCTTTCAGTAAGAAAGGTTTTTTTGAATATGCAGGTGCCTGCGGGGGATGGCTTGATGCCTATGGGTATCCCTTCAGCCGCGGAAGGGTTTTTGACATTTGCGAGGAAGATAGTCACCAGTATGATGATGTGCAGCAAATATTCTGGGCCACAGGAGCTGCTCTTTTCGTGAGGTCTTCATTGTATCATGGGCATGGAGGATTTGACGAATATTTTTTTGCCCACCAGGAAGAGATTGACCTCTGCTGGCGGTTGCAGCTGTCGGGCTATAAAATCTTCGTACAACCTTCCTCGGTAGTTTACCACGTTGGCGGTGGCACCCTCCCAATGGGCAATAAGGTGAAAGTATTTCTGAATTTCAGGAATAACCTCATTATGCTTTCCAAAAATTTATCGGTGAGTGAGGCTTTGGTTAAGATCCCGTTCAGGATTTTGCTCGACAGCATTGCTGCATGGAAGGGATTACTGAGTGGGAGGGGAGTTACCTTTCTTGCCATTGCAAAGGCACACCTGCATTACTGGAAATGGGTATTTCTCAAGCGAGATAAAACAATGTTCAACGGCAGTCGTAAAAAAAAGTTGTCAGGCTGGTACAAGGGAGTGCTCGTATGGCAATACTTCATCAACAGGCGAACGAGATTTTCCGAGATTGTTGAAAATAAATAATTATTTTTTTTACTTCAAACCGTTATTTTTGCACCGATAAATCTAAATCATGGAACACGAACAGGAACAAGATAATACCGGCAGGGACTTTGCCCACAACTGGGTATCGTCTTCCAGATTTTTATTCTTTTGCCAGGTGTTTTTATTTGTAGCATTTGTAACAGGAGGATGTTATGGCCTGTACCAGCACCGCTATAAAGGCAAGCCCGAAGTAGCGGTTCCTGACAACACTTTGTACAACCCGAAGTACAAATAAAATTTTGCTCACAAAGGGGCATTGCCTATTTTTGCCATCCGATTTTTGATATTGAAATGAACCAGCAACCATGTTGTCTGGCTGCGTTTTATGAATGGAATTCTAAGTTCTTTTAAGGTTTTTGCGGAAGTAGCTCATTTGGTAGAGCACGACCTTGCCAAGGTCGGGGTGGC
>JBDUCQ010000207.1:0-3646 GCA_040003385.1 Ginsengibacter sp.
GACCGTGGACTTCCTCATAACCGCGGCCGCAAACGCTGTCGTGATTTATTAAAAACCATCATCCCATTCATCCTGCCTTTGCGGACTTCCTTTTGTTCTTCAGCTGGCAAATTATAAACCTGCTGGCAAGCCGGGCTGCAGCATCCATCATATTTTTCCCGGCAGGATGTACACTGAATGAACAAAAGGTGGCAGCCATCATTCCTGCAGTTTGTATGTAGATCACATGCCTCACCGCATTGGTGACAATGGCTAATCACTTCGTTCCCTATTTTTTCTCCCAACCTATCGTCGAATACGAAATTTTTCCCCTTAAACTTATTGGGGAGGTCCTGCTCCTGCACCGTGTTGGCGTAGTTGATGATGCCACCTTCAAGGTGAAAGACATTCTTAAATCCATTGTGCAGCATATAGGCGCTTGCCTTTTCACAGCGGATGCCACCGGTGCAATACATGATGATATTGCTCTCTTTTTGATCAGACAGCAGGCTAACGGCCATGGGTAACTGTTCACGGAAAGTATCAGAAGGTATTTCAATTGCATTTTCAAAATGACCCACCTCGTATTCATAGTGATTGCGCATATCTACGACGATCGTTTTGGGATCGTTGGCCAGCTCGTTGAACTGCCGGGCATTTACATAGTTCCCCTTCCTGCTCATGTCAAAAGTGTGGTCACGGATTCCATCTGCCACAATCTTGTTCCTCACTTTAATCTTTAATACCCAAAAACTTTTTCCATCATTGTCAACCGCTACATTCAACCGGACATCTTTTAACAAATGAATTGAAGTTATATAAATCTGTAAGGACTGGAATGCCGAAGACGGAACACTCAACTGGGCATTTATACCCTCGTGGGCAACATAGATCCGTCCAAAAACTTTCAGGTCATTGAGCTGCTTGTACATCTCATCCCTGAATGAACCAGGATCATCAATGAACCCATAGTGATAAAAAGAAAGGGTGATTCTTTTTTCAGTTTCATTGTACAAGCTTTGCTTCAATTCCTTTTGGGAAACCCTGTTGTGCAGTACTGCCATATTGAGCCTATAAATAAATTTCAGCCAGTGCCAATGAATTCATCCGGTTTGAGAAATGCAAAGATAAATAATAAAAAAAGGTAAGGCCGGAGTCAGTGAATTCCCGGATGACTCACCGGTAAAACAGGAGATTTTTGGATCGTTCAAACTATCAAATGAAACATTTTAGAGATGAAACGTACTCTTCATTGCCTTCAGCATCCCCGGTGTTGTCCACGCACCAGGAACCAGCATTCTTCTTACGGTGTACAATGGCGCAGATGAATCCCGGGAAGAAGAAAGGATAAAAGCAAGCTTGTAACCCCTTGACTTTAATTCGGGGATGGCGGCTTCATTCCAAAGACCGAAAGGATAAGCAAAGTATTGAACGGGTTTTCCGATGATAGACTCCAGTTGCTTTTGTGGCTTTACCAATTGCGTATCCCAGTCCGAAGGAATATATTTTGTAACCATGTGGTGATCCCATGTGTGGCAGCAAACGGCATTGCCTTCATCAGACAATTGCCTGATCTGTTCCTTGTTCATATAACGGGGGCGGTTAATCGAAATTGTCATCACGAAATAAGCGCCTTTAAAGCCATGTTTCTTCAATTCTACGTTACCAATGGTAAAGTGTTCTTCATGCGTGTCATCAAAAGTTACCATCACAGGTTTTTGGGGGATCTTTGCACCTCCTGCGAGATACTCATACAACTGATCTGGTAAAATTGTTTGATAACCGCTGTCTGCAAGTGCCTGCATTTGTTCTGCAAATGCAGCTGGCGTTACGTCATATCCTCCTGCCCTGTCGCTTGCGCGCCTGAAATCATGAATGTTATGATAACACAAGATGGGCACTTCCTTCCTGGCCATGATGGTTTCATTGTCTGCAACTTTGGCGATCAATGAATCACTTTTCTCAGGAGTGGTTACGGAGTTATGGACGTTCTCCTTTAATTCACTATGAGTGCATGATCCAGCCACTAAAAAGGCGATCAGAGAAAAAATAACCGATTGATTTTTCATTGTGAAAAGGAATGTCCCTGGGAAGGAGCTTCTATTGGTATTGAATATAAATAGGTTTCGGGATCAGCTTTAATATCTCATCAGTTTGCAAAAAACCCTGCTTGTTTGCCCTGATGTCGTTCTTATAAAACAGTTTGAACCCTGTAAACTGTACAGGTTCCCTGAAAATATATCTTTGATAACTGGAAATTTTCAAAGGCTTATCGCCCCATCCATCCATATCCATTACCACCTGCACCTCAGGGACCTTTTTAATCTTTTCATAACCCGTTACCATACCTTGCGTAAACCGGTGTACAATCAAAATTTTTGGCGGTAAATTATTTTTCTTAACCAGGTTTGCCAGGAAGTCGATTACATAATTGATGTCATCAGAATTAAAAGTGCCGATCACTGAACCCGGGCGTTCATTATTCTTCATGGAAAATTCGGGGTCAATCCCAAGGTGTACACTATCCATCATCAGGTATTTTTCAAACTCAGGTATTTCTTCCTGCACCGTGCTGGAACCTACCTGGATATCTATAAATACAAGTGCATGGATCTCCCTAGCCCATTGTACAATAGTATCTATTTTTTTAAATGGCAGGCGCAGTCTTTGCTTACCGCCATTGGCCTGAGCAGTAACAGCAATATAATGAAGAGCCGGCAATACGGGGGTAGTGCTGTCCGCGTCTTTCCACTTTTTTACCTCCTGGCTCAATTTTTTAAGCATAGAATCTTTAGGAAGTTCACCCAAAATACCCATACGCGTTGAATAAAGATTTCCATAAAATGCTACGATCCTTTTAAACGGCAAAAATGCTCCGGGCAATGGGTACGGTGCTTTTACCGGCCACCGGTTGGTAGTATCACCCTGGCTTAAAGCGTGCATCCTGTTATTGTAATCCGCCGTGTCGAACGGCCTGGCAGGACCGTTTTGCTGTGGCTGCGTTGCCTGGTCTGCAGCAGTAGATTTTTTAGCAGCTTCAGGTGACCCTGAGTTACACTGAAAAAAAATAATGGAATATAAAAAAAGGACTGCGGGGAGAATTGGAAATTTCATTGTTGTATACAAAGGTGTGCAAAGATATTGAATTCCGATTCAGATAAAAATATTTTAAAAGATTTATTTATACTTTGAATGCACTGATTTAAAAAGAATTCTGAATTCAGATTTATTATATTTTATTGACATTGATTTTGCTACCTTCTATCTATAAAGTTTCAATTTTTTTCAGCACTCCGCTCCATATTAACCACAGCTGGTTAAAATCATCGGTTATTTTTTTTACAGACTCAAAAACCTGGCTGGTAGGTCGTGCGTCTGCTTCCTCTAAAATATTGATCAGCCTTGCAAGAGATCCATCAATGCTTGTGAAACTTATTGCACCTGGTGCGGCACGGGAATAAAAAATTGAATCGGCTTCCTTTTGCAGGTGCGGCCACTGCAGGTTTGGATCCTTGCGGGATTCAACTTTATTCCGGATGGAGATCAATTGGCTCATGGCACCCGCTATTTGCAAACGGTAGTGATAACACTTCAACGAAAGCTCGTTCAATAGTTGTAAGTCTTTCAGTGATGTTTTAACTCTTGGATCCATTTTCACATTGAAAGT
>JBDUCQ010000001.1:0-92421 GCA_040003385.1 Ginsengibacter sp.
TTGCCTGAGTTCTGATTGTAACATTACCACATTCATCTGTTGCAGTCCATGTCCTTGTAAATACAGAATCACAACCAGCTTCTGTAGCGCCTCCTACTTTAGTATCTGTTACTTCAGGATTGATTATGCCGGCACAATTGTCATTGAAATTTACAGGCCCAAAAACCAATTGAGAATATGGCGTATTGCAAGCAACTCGTTTATCTGTTGTATCTCCGCTTGCTACTGGTGCTTCACTGTCATACTTCACTGTGATGGACTGGGTAACTGTTGTTGAATTACCACATCCGTCTGCTGCACTCCAAGTTTTAGTGAACACTGAATCACATCCGGTCTTCATCTTTGATATCTCTGCATGACCGTCGATTCCACCATCGCAGTTGTCATTGAACGTCACTGTTCCAAATGTTAACTGTTCAAATGGTGTATTGCATGCTGCTGTATGATCTGTTGTATCTCCGCTTGCTAACGGTGCCTCACTGTCATACTTCACTGTTATGGATTGCGTAACTGTTGTTGTGTTGCCACAACCGTCTGTTGCTGTCCATGTCCTTTTGAATACTGAATCACATCCATCTCCCTTAGTACCTACTGTAACTGGAGTGCCCTGGATCGCTCCATCGCAATTGTCATTGAACGTTACTGTACCAAATGTTAACTGTGAAGATGGTGTATTGCAATCTGCTCTCCTGTCTGTTGTATCTCCACTCGCAACCGGTGCCAAATGATCATACTTCACCGTGATTGCCTGTGTTCTTATTGTTGTATTGCCACAACCATCTGTTACAATCCATGTCCTTGTAAATATGGAATCACAACCTGTGCCTGGTGCCCTGTTGGTATCAACATGGCCGGAAATAGGTCCGTCACAATTGTCATTAAAAGACAGAGGGCCAAATGAGAGTTGTTCGAATGCTGTATTGCAATTGGCTATTTTGTCTGTTGTATCTCCAGTTGGTACCGGAGGTTCTATATCATACTTTACAGTTATTGTTTGTGTAACTATTGTGGTGCCGCTGCATGATTGGAATGCAGTCCATGTTTTTGTGAATAAAGAATCGCATCCAGGCCCTTTTTCACGGGTAATAGAGCTGTCTACAGTCACGGGACCGATTGGATGTGTATCACAATCGTGATCACTCAGCCAAACACCAATTCTTCCTGCTGCATCCGCAGCATCTTTATTAGTAAAATCATAAATGTTGGTAGGTGTTAATTTTGGAAGTGTTGACAGCCAGTTGTCGATAATAGCCACATCTGCCCAGATCGGATCTGTTGGCAAAATTGTGCTGCTGCTTAATTTAACCGCAGTTGCCTGTAAAAAAGCTTTTTTAGCATCCGGAAGGCCACCGGCATTCGATGTATTCCAGATCGCCAACCCTTCTTCCTGGGTATAATTATACCCACCTACAGTTACAACTCCCGGAGCTGTGCCATTCACGTCTGGCCATACAACCCCAGGTTTTGCAAACCAATAACCTATGGTTAAGCCACAACTACAATTAGAACTAAATGTGATCGGGCCAAAATGCAGATCGTTGAAAGGCGTGTTACATGCCGCCCGGCTATCTGTACTGTCGCCTAGCGGTATAGGGCCTTGCGCCTGGAGATTTACAAAAGAAAAAAGTGTAAGTAAAATTAAACTTACACTCTTCAGGATAAAATGAGAATCTGATCTTTTACAAAATGTACAGAAACTTTTCATAAATAAATTTTTTAAAAAATGGTAGATAAGCTGAGTATTATATAAGAATTGGGATTATGATACTAAAAAGTACGTAGGTATAGAGCATAGGATGAACGGATACAGCACAGGGGATTTACTGAGGAGTGGCATAGGGATTGGAAAAATAGTTCGATTTGGGGAAATAGAAATTTGATTAGGGCATTACAAAGGATGGATTGAAAAAGAAATTTCTTATCGAGTCAATGAAGTTTTGGGTAAGCTTATCGGAGGATTTGGGAAAGACGAAAGTAATTTAGAAATATGAAAATACCAAAAAATGTTAATATTTTTTTAATAAATTCGTTTTAACATACCAAACAATATGCCAATGAAAAATATGTAGAAAATTTAATTTGATGGACCATTTCAGCTAAAATGAAGGGTAATGGCTGTCCCTTCTCCCTCCAATGAATGTACCTGTATATTCCCCCTGTGGAGCATCATAATTTGTTTACACAAGCTCAATCCAATACCACTCCCGTTTTTCTTTGTTGAGAAAAATGGAATGAAAATTTTGTCCATCATTTCAGCAGGCATACCGGCACCGTTATCCGCAACCTTGATCACTATTTTGTTGTTGGTATCCCTGTAAGCCGACAATACAATTTTTGAATCATTTTTATCTTTTACCCCCTCGATGCTGTTTACTACAAGGTTGATCAGGACCTGCTCGATCAGGTTGCTGTCTGCTTCCAGCATCAAGCCTGTCTCCTTCAATACAACCTGTATATCGATACTTTTTTGATCAAGTGTTGGGAGCATGAGCTGGTTAATGCTTTCAAATAAATCCCGGATATAGATTTTAGATAAATTGGGTGTCGTGATCTTGTTTAGGTTCCTGTAGGTTTCAGCAAATTTCAACAAACCTTCACTCCTTCTTTTGATCGTGTCTATCCCGATCTCGAGATCATCCACACTGCCACTGTCGTTATTTAAATTTTCCTTCGAGGCTTTCAACCGGTTTCTCAAAGTATCAGCCAGCGAGGAAATCGGTGCGATCGAATTCATGATTTCATGCGTCATCACGCTCAATAATTTCTGCCATGCTTTTGACTCTGTTTCATCCAGCGCTTCATCCACGTTCTGAAAAGCAATGAGCTTGAATTTTTCGCCATCTGTCTGGAATGCTGTGGCGGATAATAATATTTTGAAAGAGTTTTTTTCCAGGTGAGCAGTAGCTATTTTGATTTCACCAGGCTTGAGCTCAAGAATGCTGTTGTACAAAGCCTGGTCTCTTTTGGCTAAAGACTGAATGGTTTTCAAATAGGGAAGCTCCAGCATACGTTTGAGGGATTCGTTCATCCAAATAATTTCTCCTGTATCGGCTTTGTAAGAGAGGATCCCTGTGTCCACGAGCTCAAGTATTTTCTGCAGGTACTGGTACTGGGTTTCTTTTTCCTTGCTGATGATCTTGAAGGTGGAGTTGATTTCGTTAAAACCTTTCCTGAGAGGCTGTAGTTCAACAGGCGCGTGCTTCACATCAAAATTCCTTGAGAAATCCCGGTAGTGAACAGATTCTACAAACTGGTTCAATTCTTCATGCGCTTTGCGGTGAAAGTTATAAAATTCAACCACCTGGTAAATGATCACAGGTACGATAAAAATCAAGTATATGAACCAACCTTTTACCAAGACAAAGGATGCTGCAGATAATGTTACCATCATCAGCAAAACCCTCAGCAATATCCTCCATTCAAAGTTTTTAAATTTCATACTGATTGCAGACTATGCCTTTGGCACTAATACGAATTAAGTTACCTATTATAATATGGATCACGAAGAAATATGGATCACGAAAAAAACATTTTGTTTGTTTGATACGATAAACCTTTACTATATATCATATTTGCTCAGCCTCCGGTATAGAGCTGTTCGTGTTAAGCCCAATTCCTTGGCCGCTTTCGAAATATTTCCATTGTGCATTTCAATGACTTTAAGGATGGTATTTTTTTCTATGGAACTCAATTTCATTTCGGCGGGTCCGTCATCCTGCACCCGAGTTGTTTCAATCGGTGAAAAAATGATGTCTTTAGCATGCAGCACATTTTCATCGGCCATGATAACAGCCCGTTCGATGGTATATTGCAGTTCCCGGACATTGCCCGGATAATGATATTGCAGCAACTTCTCACGTGCGCTTTTATCAAATATCAACCCAGGCTTTAAATACTTAGTGCTGTATAGCTTTGAAAAATGTTCAGCCAGCAGTAGGATGTCATGATTGCGTTTACGCAATGGCGGTAGCATGATCTCTACGGTATTGATTCTGTAGATCAGGTCTTTCCTGAATCGTTGCTCATTGGCCAACTCGCCCAAAGGCAGGTTGGTAGCGCACACCAGCCTGATGTCTATCGGTATTGGGGTATTATCTCCCAGCCGCATCACCTGCCTGTTTTGTAACACGCTTAGCAGTTTCGCCTGTTGGTGTAATGATATATTCCCTACTTCATCTAAAAAAACGGTGCCACCGTTCGCCGCTTCAAATCTTCCTAACCTGTCCTCCCGGGCATCTGTAAACGCACCTTTCTTGTGCCCGAATAATTCACTTTCAAATAATGTTTCGGTGAGTGCGCCCACATCAACTTTGATGTATGGTTTGTCTGCTCTGAGAGATTGCTGGTGGATCGCTTTTGCTATCAGATCTTTCCCCGTGCCATTTTCTCCGAGGATCAGAATATTGGCATCAGTGGGCGCAATTTTTTCGATCTTGTAAAATATTTCAGCCATCACCTCAGATTCACCCAGTAATTCTTTTTTGATGATTGAATTCTTAACTTGTAAGCTATTGTTGGCATCCTGGATATTCAAAGAGGTCTTGATACACTGAATCAACTTTTCATTGTGCCATGGCTTTACCACAAAATCAGCTGCCCCTTCCTTGAGTGACCTAACAGCCAGGTCGATGTCGCCATAGGCTGTGATCATCACCACAGCTGCATTTGATTTAAACTCCCTGATCTTATTTAGCCAGAACAATCCTTCATTCCCGGTATTAATAGAGCTGTTGAAGTTCATGTCGAGCAATATCAGGTCAAATGAATGTTTTGATAACAACGACCTGATGTTCTCAGGATTTTTTTCCGTGAGCACCTCACGTACCTCAGTTTTTAATAACAGCCTTACCGCCGTTAATACATCCGGATCATCATCTATAATCAGTATTGAAGCATTTTTAAGAAGCATTATAAAACTATTTTTTTGAGTAAAACCTGCTGGAATCAAAAGTCATTTTCATTTCTTACCAGGTAAATGGAGAAAGTTTCCTTTTTGTAACACAATCCTGTTCACCGGTGCAAACCACAATGATACCATAATTATAAAGTGATGGGAAACAATTTTTTGTGTAAATATTCCATGGGTTAGTGTATCAAAAACGGACAATTGGTGTATTATTAACGAACAGTTTCGTAGATTAGTGACTTCCTAATCATATGTAAATCAACGACCCTGTATTTTGGCATATTGTTGTAAGATAATTAACGATTTGTTTCTTATGTGTGTTACCAGCCATCCGGAACATACCAGACCGGATGGCTTTTTAAATTTTTCCGATTGAAAACAGAACAGATATTTCAGGGATCAACAATGCCGGATGTAACAATCGGGGTTGCCATGCGTAGTGATAACCTGGAATCTCTGTTTAAAACCTGCTAATACAACTAATAGTTCAACCACGTGGATAGAGTCATCAAAAAAAAGAAATGGAGTAAAAAGCGGCTATTGACGATAGGCGGGATCACAGCAGTTGTAGCACTGATCTGCGTCAGCTATTTTATGACTTCCGGCAAAAGCCGCCTGAATGTTGACACGGAGAGAATCACAATCAGCGATATTAAAAAAGGCTCTTTCCAGGAATTTATCCCGGTGAACGGGATCGTACTCCCCGTAACTACAATTTACCTAGATGCTGTTGAAGGCGGAAGGGTAGAAGATAAATATGTGGATGATGGTGCGGTGGTAAAAAAAGATCAGCCAATTTTGAGATTATCAAATACTGACCTCGAACTAAGTCTCATCAACCAGGAAACTTCGGTGTTTAACCTTCTCACCCAGATGCGCATTTCCGGCAATGCAGCCCAACAAAACACGATTGGTAAACTGAACCAGGTAACAGATGTAGACAATACTTTAAAGGAAGCAGAGCGAATATACAACCTCGATAAAAAATTATACGAGAAGAATGCAATCGGTTCGCAGGAATTTAAACAAGCTGAGAATACCTATAATTACCAGCTTCAAAAGAAAACCCTTACCAGCAGGATATTAAAGCAGGATTCATCTTCAGTTAAGACGGAAGCCGGGCAGGCTTCGCAAACATTGGCCAGAACACAGAATGCTTTGGCTGTCATGAGAAAAAAAGTAGGTGATCTTATTGTAAGAGCACCGGTTGACGGGCAGCTTACATCGCTCGACGCTGAAATTGGCCAGTCAAAAAACAAAGGCGAGCGGCTGGGACAAATCGATGTACTGAGCGGGTATAAAGTAAGGGTGGACATCGATGAACATTATATCTCAAGGATTTTTACCGGTCTGGTTGGAGGATTTACTCTTGCCGGTAAAGATTACAGATTAAAAATCACGAAAGTATTTACACAAGTTACAAACGGAAGGTTTCAGGTAGACATGACATTTATTGATACCGTGCCGCCCGGGATCCGTCGGGGACAAACCTTGCAGATACGCCTTTCATTGAGTGATGAAACTGAAGCAGTGCTTGTTCCCCGTGGAGGATTTTTCCAGCAAACAGGCGGTAATTGGATATTCAAAGTGAGTGACAACGGGAAAACGGCTTACAAGGTAGATATACAGCTCGGGCGACAGAACCCTGATTATTATGAAGTGCTCGGAGGGTTAAAACCTGGAGACAAGGTAGTAACCTCCAGCTATGAGAATTATGGCGATAAGCAGGTGCTTGTGTTGGTGAAAGAATAGGTATGTGGAATAATTATTAATTATTTATTCCTGATACCTCATACCTAATTTAAACAACTTGTTATGAAAAAAAATGTGTTTTTCCGATTGTTCGCGCTGGTACTTTTTTGCATACCAGCCCCTGCCATTAAAAGTGAACAGTCATTGTGCACTAAGAAGGCCAGCAAGATTTCAATGACGCAAATGATGGTTGATCCAAGGGTAGAATTTGCCAGTTATAAGAGCGGCCCTTTGCCACCGGATGATGGATTTATGATTAAGATCTAGTGAAGGCGGACCGATGATGTACCGGGAAAAAATACCCGGCCTTAAAATGAAAAAAAAACAATACACATACAAATATTTAAAATAATCAAAATGATCAAAATTTCTGAACTGGAGAAAATCTATCGTACTGAAGATGTAGAAACGGTAGCCCTCAATAAATTATCCTTTGATGTAAAGGAAGGCGAATTTGTTGCTGTCATGGGGCCTTCCGGTTGCGGGAAGTCAACTTTACTGAACATCGTTGGGTTGCTGGATGATCCTGACAGCGGGAGCTTTAAATTCAATGGCACTGAAGTGGCACATTTTAATGAACGGAAACGTGCGGACCTGCGCAAAAGAAATATTGGTTTTGTTTTTCAAAGTTTTAACCTGATCGATGAACTGACTGTTTTTGAAAATGTAGAATTGCCACTTATTTACCTGGGGGTAAAAGGAGATGAAAGAAAAAAGAAAGTGGAAGCAGTGCTTGATAAAATGCAGATCATGCACCGCCGCAACCATTACCCGCAACAATTATCAGGCGGTCAGCAGCAAAGGGTTGCCGTTGCCAGGGCAGTTGTAAACAATCCCAAACTGATACTTGCGGATGAGCCCACGGGAAACCTTGACTCCTCCAATGGGAATGAAGTGATGCAATTGCTCACCGACCTGAATGAACATGGAACCACGATTATTATGGTCACCCACTCTGAACATGATGCCAGGTACAGTCACAGGATCATACGGATGCTTGACGGACAAACAGTAACTGAAAATATCCTCGTTTAAAGCCCCCTGTCCCCAGCCAGCTGGCTGGGAACTTAGGTGGAGTGTTTTCTCTGAATAAAAAAGTTCTTTTAAATGAACCTACTTATGTATTCAATTCGCCAATACGGCATTTTTCCAAAGTTGCTTGTAACAATATTATATACAGTTTTAAAAATTAAATCCCCTTATTGGGGTACAGGGGGCTTTTTATGATACGAAACTATTTCAAGATCGCCCTAAGGAACTTAATGAAGTATAAATTCATTTCGTTCATCAACTTGTTTGGACTAACGGTAGGGCTTACATGCTGCATGCTGATCCTTGCGTACATCATCAATGAATTAAGCTTTGACAAGTACAATAAAAAAGCGGACAATATTTACCGGATCACCAGGTTGTTCAAAAACCCCGAAACAGGTGCACCTTCTTTAAACCTCAGTACCATTGCACCGCCATTCGGCCCTTTGCTTCAGAATGATTTCAAGGAGATCAAATCACTTACCCGTTTGTACGACAACAGCCCTGCTCCCCTTAGGTATGAAGAGAAAACCTTCAATGAACCAAATGTGTTCTATGCGGATGAACACTTATTTGATGTGTTTGATGTCGACGTATTAAAAGGGAGCAGGCAAAAGGCGCTGACGGGACCATTTTCTGTAATGCTTACAGAAGAAGTTGCAAAAAAATATTTTGGCAATGAAGATCCTATGAACAAGGTATTAAAAATGAATAACCAGATCAGCCTGAAAGTTTCCGGCATTTTTAAACCATTTCCCTCCAATGCCCATATTCACCCGGCTGTAATGATCTCTTTCAACACCCTTGAAGATTCAACAGTCTACGGTGCAAAGGGGCTTCGTGAAAACTGGGGTAATAATTCTTTCTTTACCTATATACTGGTACCGGATAATTTTGATCCAAAGAAACTGGAAGCACAATTCCCCGCTTTCCTGGACAGGCACCTGAAGGAAGAAGGGGCAACTAAATTCAAACCATCACAATGGACATCTCTTTCACTCCAAAAACTAACCGACATTCACCTCCGTTCGCATACTGATTATGAAGCGGAAGAAAATGGTGACATAAAACGGGTATGGATATTTTCTGCAATCGCATTATTTATATTACTGATCGCCTGCATCAACTACATGAACCTGTCTTCTGCACGCTCAGTATTGCGCGCAAAAGAAATAGGAATCAGAAAGACAGTCGGTGCAAGCAGGAAAGAAATTATCTACCAGTTCCTGAGCGAATCAGTAATGATCTCCTGGCTTGCCATGTTACTTGCTTTGTTGATCACGTGGCTGGTTATGCCATGGCTCAATAAATTATCAGGACAACAACTGTCCATGAACATTTTATATCAGACAAAGATCCTCACCGCTATATTTTTTATTCCGTTCGTTGTTGGGATTTTGTCAGGCATCTATCCTGCATTATTCATGTCTTCGTTTCAACCTGTAAAAGTTCTCAAAGGACTGGTGAAAGTAGGTGGCGGAAATATTTCATTCAGGCAAATTCTTGTTACAGCTCAATTTGCCATCAGTATAATCCTCATCATCAGTACGGCTGTAGTATTCAAACAACTGAATTATATGCAGCGGAAATCTCTTGGGTTCGACAGGGAACATATTGTGACAATGAACTATAATGCTGGGCTGAATGACAAATTTGAGTCTTTTAGAAATGAACTGCTGGCAAATAGCAACATCAAAAATGTATCCCGGTCGTCACGCATCCCTACGGGAAGATTGCTGGACGCCATGGGCAGTAAGATCAACCGGGGCGATTCCCTGGTTCCTGCAAACGCTGATATCAAATTTGTGAGTACAGACCAGGAGTTCCTGTCTACATACGCAGTAAAAATTGTTGCCGGCAGGGAATTCTCAAAAAACTTCAGCACAGATACAAGCGGCTTCCTGATCAACGAAGCGGCTGTAAAAGTGCTTGAATTAAAATCAAACGAAGATGCAATAGGTAAGGATATGAGTTATGGAAGCCGTACTGGTAAGATCATTGGTGTAATCAATGATTTTCATTTCGAATCGATGCATCAAAAAATTGTTCCCCTTATTTTGGTGGTACCATCAAGTCCTGATTTTTATGGAAGAATTTCAGTGAAGATCACCGGCGCAAACTTACCTACCGCCATATCTCACATAGAATCTTCATGGAAAAGGTTTTTACCGGAAACTCCCTTTGAATATACATTCCTTGATGAAAATTTTGAAAAGCTTTATGCATCAGAAGAGAGACAGGCAACGATTTTTACCGTGTTTGCCTGCATCGCAATTTTCATTGCCTGCCTGGGTCTGTTCGGGCTTTCCGCTTTTGCAATTACGCAACGAGTAAAAGAGATAGGCATCAGGAAAGTATTGGGAGCGAGTGTTAGCAGCATCGTGAGCCTGTTATCAAAAGATTTCTTAAAACTGGTTGTAATTGCTGCAGTCATCGCATTCCCAATCGCCTGGTATGCTATGAATAACTGGCTGCAGGATTTTGCTTACCGGATCAATATTTCATGGTGGATATTTTTTACAGCGGCAGTTATTGCAGCTTTCATTGCGTTATTCACAATTAGTTTACAGGCAATAAAAGCGGCTGTTGCTAACCCGGTGAAGAGCTTGCGATCAGAGTGATGCTCAGATTTAGTGATTTGGAAATTAGCAAGCAGTCCACAAATTTGATGGTGGTAGTAAAAAACATCCCTCGTCGAATTTCGGATTAATAGTTTGGAAAAGGATGGGGACCAAATGAATATTTGAATTTAAATCAGTCCTGTATGTTTAAGAATAATCTGAAAATTGTATTAAGAAACCTGGCAAAGAATAAGGTTGTTTCGTTTATAAATATTTTCGGATTAGCGACCAGTATTGCCTGTTCGTTATTGATCATACTTTTTATCAAAGACGAGGTGAGCTTTGACAAACTCAACAAAGATCCCGAAAGGATTTACCGCGTAGTAAAAGATTTCGTAAACGACGACGGAAGCACCTTACCTGACGCCACTACTCCCCCGGCACTTGCGCCTGCCATGCAAAAAGAAATTCCTGAAGTGGAAAGTACAGTCCGCATTTTTTCTAACTGGGGTGAAAAATATTTACTGAAATATGGCGATAAAAAATTTTACGAAGAAGGAGTATACCGTGTTGACAGTTCCCTATTTACGATATTCAATTTTCCATTTGTCAGGGGTAATGCAAAAGATGCATTCAAACAATTAAAATCCATCGTACTTACTGAAACTGCAACAAAAAAATATTTTGGCAACGAAGATCCGTTGGGTAAGACCATTGAAATTCAGGCAATGGGGCCATACCTGGTGAGCGGTGTAATTAAAGATGTGCCTGCGAATTCCCATTTCACTTTTGACTTCCTTATATCCAGCAGGACTATTGGCGGAAACATAGACCAGAACTGGGGTTTCTATAATTTTTATACTTACATAAAACTCAGAAAAAATACATCAATAGCGTCTGTTGAACCAAAAATAAAAGCCCTCTATAAAAAAAACCAGGCGGAGAGCAAAAACATTTATTATGCTCAGCCATTAACGGCAATCCATTTAAAATCGAATTTGAAATGGGAGCTTAAACAAAATAGTGATTCAGCCTATGTTTATGTGTTTGGGACCATTGCCCTATTTATAATATTAATTGCGGCAATCAATTATATAAACCTGGTAACTGCGAAATCCGCTATTCGTGCAAAGGAAGTGGGTGTGCGTAAAGTGGTAGGTGCAGAAAGAAAAACATTGATTTGGCAATTTCTTACAGAATCTGTTATAACTGTTCTGGTGTCGGGAATTTTAGCTGTAGGACTTGCGTCATTGTTATTACCGGCTTTCAATCATATCACTCAAAAACAATTATCGGTTTTTGTGGGTAATGACGGTACTGTCTTCTTATTCATTGCCATGTTTACTATACTGGTTGGTGTGTTGGCAGGATTATACCCTGCATTTTATTTGTCAGGATTTCGGCCAGCTACTGTCTTAAAAGGCTTACACGTAGCAGGAACAAAAACAATATCGCTCAGAAAAGCACTGGTGGTTTCGCAGTTTGTGATTTCAGTTGTATTAATTGCCGGGAGCCTGATCATCAGTAACCAGATAAATTATATGCAATCGGCCAAACTAGGCTTTGATAAAGAACAAATGCTGATCATAAATAATGCCGGACGAGGAATAAACAACAATGCTTTTAAAGAATCATTGTCAAGTATTCCGGGTGTGAAAAAAGTTGCGGCGGCCGACGGAATGCTAAGCGGACAAAACTGGACTACCAGCCTTCGTAGGCGTGGCTCACAAGATGCACAACTGGTAAATTTCCTGGATGTTGATTATGACTACCTGGACGTTATGGGTATACCGATAAAAGAAGGAAGGGGATTTTCACAACAATTCATGGGAGATACCCTCACAAAAGGAATACCGGGTCCCACAGAACAGGTCGTTGGTAGTGTGATCCTTAATGAAACAGCAGTTAAAGTATTAGGGATACCCGCTCCCGCAATCGGGCAACAGCTTGTTTGGTCGCGTGATGCGGATACCACTTACTATATCAATATCGTAGGGGTAACAAAAGATTTTCACTTTACTTCTCTTCGCGATGAGATCAAGCCATTTGCTTTCGTTGTTAATCCAGCAAGAACAAGTCTCCTGGCCGTTAAGTTGTCAGGTAAAAATATTCGCAATACGTTAGCCCAGGTAGAATCCAAATGGCAAACGAGTTCCGCAGGTAAGCCATTTGACTACTATTTTTTAGATGAAAGCATTGATAAGCTTTATAAATCAGAACAGAATTTTAAAAGCTTATTTTCTTATTTCACCGTCATCGCATTAATCATTGCCTGTCTTGGATTATTTGGTCTTGCTGCTTTTACGGCAGAGCAGCGTACAAAAGAAATCGGTATTAGAAAAGTGCTGGGCGCTACCGTTTCAAACATTGTTGCCATGCTATCGAAAGATTTTCTAAAACTGGTAGCAATTGCCGGATTAATCGCTTTCCCAATTGCCTGGTTCGTCATGAATAAATGGTTACAGGACTTTTCATATAGAGTACATATCGATTTGTCTGTTTTTGCAATTGCCGGAATAGCAGCTTTAGTGATCGCATTATTTACCGTGAGCTTCCAGGCAATAAAGGCAGGAATTGCGAACCCGGTGAAGTCGTTGAGAACTGAATAAACCAATTTGGAGATTTGGTGATTTGAAAATTTGAAAATGAGGTATCAGGCATGCTAAAAAATTATTTCAATATTGCATTCAGAAATTTTTTACATAGAAAAGTTTTTTCATTCATCAATATTATTGGACTGGGAATAGGCATCAGCGCATCACTCGTTATTTTCTTAATCGTTGATTATGACCTGACCTTCGATAAATTCCACAAGGATGGTGACCGGATTTTCCGGGTAGTATCTGATTTTAATTTTAGTGGAAATGATGTCCATAGCTCTGGCGTTTCTTCACCCATGGGGACAACTGTTTACAAAGAACTCGCCGGTATTGAATTCGCCGCAGCTTTTCGCACTGCGAATGAAACGAAAGTGTCGATCCCCGTTGAAAATAAAGACAGGCCTGTTGTGTTTAAAAAAGAGAAACACATTGTTTATGCAGATCAAAATTATTTCCGGCTCATCCAATATACCTGGATTACCGGCTCACCATCTACATCTTTGAAAGTTCCGTACCAGGTGGTACTCACTGCTTCAAAGGCAGCATTTTATTTTCCGGCTATCCCTGCTTTACAGGTTATAGGGAGGGAGATCATTTTTGATGATTCGGTAAGGGCCACTGTTTCAGGAATTGTTAAGGACATTGAACAAAATACTGACTTTACTTTCACCACTTTTATTTCCAGGGCAACACTCGAAAGCACATCGTTAAAGCCGGATGACTGGGATCAATGGGACAACACGAACTCCGCGTCGCAACTCATGATCAAATTATCAAAAGGCACCAGCCGGGCTCAGATCGTAAGCCGTGTGAACACAATCTATAAGAAATATAGAAAAGATGATCCTGAAGATCATTCTAAAACAGCGTATAGCCTTCAACCCTTAGCCACAATTCATTTCGATGAGCGGTATGATAATTTTGATCAGCGCCTTGCACATAAACCGACCATGTACGGACTCCTTGCTGTGGCTGCATTTTTATTGATACTGGGGTGTATTAATTTTATTAACCTTACCACTGCTCAGGCATCCCAGCGCGCCAAAGAGATCGGCATCAGGAAAACGATGGGAAGCTCCAAAAGGCAGCTGGTATTCCAGTTCCTCGGTGAAACATTTTTCCTCACCCTTGTTTCTACCCTGTTGTCCCTTGCCTTAACGCCATTGCTGCTTAAGGCATTTGCAGATTTCATTCCTGAAGGATTACATTTTCATCTGTCCCAACCTGGTCTACTTATTTTTCTTTCGGTTCTCACCATCATTGTTACATTGCTGGCCGGTTTTTATCCAGCCCTTGTGCTTTCTTCTTATAAACCAGTTGCTGTATTGAAAAACCAGCTGGGAAAATCAACAAAAACCCGCAGTGCATGGTTCCGTAAATCGCTGACAGTTTCTCAATTTGTGATAGCACAGGTTTTTATTATTGCCACAATCCTGGTGAGTAAACAAATCCGCTTTTCTTTAAATATGGATTTAGGATTTAAAAAAGATGCGGTGGTTTATTTTTCAACCAATTATTATGATACTTCAAAAAACAGCAGGCTGGTATTACTTCAGAAACTAAAAGCCATACCCGGGATACAAATGGTAAGCATGGCTTATAATCCTCCTTCATCAAATTCACAATGGACAAGTACCACAACATTCAATGATGGAAAAAAAGACATCGAGACCGATGTGCAGGTATTGTTGGCAGATACAAATTATGTAAAACTTTTCGGGTTGAAATTGCTTGCCGGTAATGATCTGCCATTCAGTGATACCCCCAATAGCGTATTGATCAATGAAGCTTATGCCAATATACTTGGGTTTCATAACCCCCAGCACGCGATAGGAAAACAGCTCAGGTGGAATCAAAAGGAAATCCCGATCGTTGGAGTGCTCCGCAACTTTCACCAGAGATCTCTGCATGAAATGATAAAACCATTACTGATTGCTAATTCAGGAAATACTCTACGAACATTCAACATGTTGCTACAGTCACAGGATCCGGCTGGAACAGTCTGGAAAGGGGCAATTGATAAAATCAATAATGCGTACAACGAAGTGTATCCTGAAGCAGATATAGAATTGAATTTCCTCGACAAGACGCTGGCTAAATATTATGAAGGAGAACAACACATTTCCGGACTCCTGCTTTGGGCAACTGTTCTGGCAATTTTTATCAGCTGCCTGGGTTTATTAGGATTAGTCATGTATATCACCAATCAAAAAACAAAAGAAATAGGGATACGGAAAGTTATTGGTGCCACCATTTCACAGATCATCCTGCTGCTGTCAAAAGATTTTTTAAAACTAATATTTATCGCATTCCTTGTGGCCTTACCGGTTGCATGGTGGGGTGCCCATACCTGGCTTCAGAATTTCGCTTATAAAACTCCGATGAGCTGGTGGGTATACATCGCAGGCGGATTGGTAATGCTATTGATGGCTTTGATAATATTGATTGCCAGGACATTCAGGGCTGCGTCGGCAAACCCGGTTGAGTCGCTTAGAACGGAGTGATATGACTAGGTATATAGAGAATTCGAATATAAAAAGTACCCTGGGTAAGTAGAGTAACTAATGAATTAAATAAAATAATTGACATGATAAGGAACTTTTTCAAAACTGCGATCAGGAATTTATTGAGAAATAAAACATATACAACCATTAACATCCTGGGGCTCGCACTTGGATTATCTGTCTGCCTCATTATTTTCGCTATCATCAGCTTCGAAACCGGATTTGATAAATTTCACCATAAAAAAGACCGGATATACCGTGTGCTTACTGAGTTCCATGATGTTACCGGTGTAAATACAAGTGCGGGTGTTCCTTTCCCATTGCCACAAGCCATCAAAGCTGAATATCCGCAGCTTGAAAAAGTAACTTCTGTTTTTTCAAACGGGAATGACCAGATCATTATTTTGGATGATAAAGACAACCTTCAAAATAAATTTAAAGAAGAGACAGGCGTTTTTTTTACAGACCCATCGTTCTTCGAGATCTTCGACTTTCCATGGATAACCGGCACCCCATCATCACTCAATGAACCTAATAATGCCGCTCTGACAAAATCGACTGCAATCAAATATTTCGGTGACTGGAAAAAGGCGATTGGAAAAACGATCCGGCGGAATAATAAACAGGACCTTAAAATTTCGGGTATCATCCAGGACCCGCCTGCGAATACAGATTTCCAACTGAAGATTGTTGTCTCTTTCAAAACAATGAAAAATCCTACTGATGATTGGGGTTCCGTTTCCAGCTCCATGGGCTGTTATATTCTCCTTCCACCGGGCCTAACTGCTAAAAAATTCAATTCTCAGTTACCGGCATTTGTAAAAAAATATAAAAAGCCAGACCAGGTTAATGATGCGCAAGTGATAGGCCCGTTAAGTGAAGTGCACTTTAACAGTAAGGTGAGTAATTTCCTGGGCAGAACGATTAGTTGGGAACTTATCAGGACATTGATTTTTATTGCTTTTTTTATCCTTATTATCGCGTGTGTGAATTTTATCAACCTGTCTACAGCACAGGCAGTGAACCGGGCTAAAGAAGTCGGCATCAGGAAAGTTCTTGGAAGTAAAAAAGAGCAACTTCGCATTCAATTTCTTACCGAAACAACTCTGATCGTATTGGCTTCAGTAGCGATTGCTTTGGTCATCACAGTCGTAACAATTCCGTACATTAAAAACCTGCTGAAACTACCGCTGTCAAATAATATATTTTCCAATCCTCTGATCGTTTTGTTTTTGATCATCATCATTCCCTTGGTGGTATTGTTGTCAGGCTTCTACCCTTCTGTTGTATTGTCCAGGTTCAATCCCGTGAATGCGCTAAAAAGTAAATCATTCGCCAACGCATCAAAAGGAATAACGTTGAGAAAGGGACTTGTGGTGGTGCAGTTTGTAATCGCCCAGGCACTCATAATCGGCACCATAGTGATTGTTTTGCAAATGAATTATTTCAATTCAAAACCAATGGGCTTTGATAAAGAAGCCATCATCACCATTCCATTTCCAACGGACAGCGCCAGCCTTGCCAAACTTGATTTTTTAAAAAATAAATTAAGCGAACAAAAGGGAATTGAAAAATTCAGCCTTGGTTTTGCCAGCCCGGCGCAAATCGGCAATTGGTATTCTAACTTCAAATTTGACCACGCAGCAAAGGAAACCGACTTCGGTGCCAACATGAAATGGGGGGATGAAAATTATCTCAGCACTTTCGGATTACAGCTGATAGCCGGGCATAATATCCCAAAAAGTGATACCACCACCGGGTTTATCATCAATGAAACCCTGTTAAAAATGCTGGGGATGACTGATCCTGCCAGTGCGCTTAACAAAGAGATCAACATGTGGGATGGAAAAATCATAGCCAACATCATTGGAGTGGTTAAAGATTTTCATTCTGCTTCCCTGCAACAACCTTTGCAACCCATTCTCATTGCAAGCAACAAAGAGGTGTATAATATTGCGGCAATCAAGCTCAGGCCACTGCAGGTCCGTGAACAGATCAAAATTCTCGAGCAGGTATGGACTTCCATTTACCCCGAATATGTTTTTGAATATGAGTTCATGGATAAAAAAATTGCATCATTCTATAATAATGAAAACAAATTATCCGGGCTGTACAAAATTTTTGCAGCGATCGCCATTTTCCTGAGCTGCCTCGGTTTGTATGGACTTGCCTCCTTCATGGCTGTACAACGCATCAAAGAAGTAGGGATCAGAAAGGTGTTGGGTGCATCGGTTAAAAGCGTCGTGTATTTATTTTCAAGGGAATTTATTACACTCATTTCAATCGCCTTCATTGTGGCGAGTGCAATAGCTTATTATTTTATGAAACAATGGCTGCAGGAATATACGTACCGGATAGAAATTTCCTGGTGGATATTCTTATCAGCCGGACTTTTATCATTGTTCATCGCCATATTAACCGTTAGTTCGCAGGCCATCAAAGCGGCGGTAGCGAACCCGGTAAAATCATTGAGGAGCGAGTGAAGTATCAGGTATCAGGTATGAGGTGTTAGTCATTATGGATAGAGTTAGGCTAATAAAAAAGTTTGAGAAACGAATAATAAATAATAAATAAAGTATGACAAAAGATATCAACTTCTGCACCTGATACCTCATGCCTCATACCTGATACCTAAATAATCTTATATGTTTCAAAATTACTTCAGATCGGCCCTCCGCCATTTGCGTAAGAATAAACTGTACACTTTCATCAATATTTTTGGGTTGACAGTCGGGTTAAGCGCCTGCCTGCTGATCGGAATTTATATCAGCCATGAATTGAGTTATGATCAATTTAATGCTAACAAAAACCGTATTGTAAGGGCTACCATGGAATATGGCAAGGCCGGCACTTTGAACACCACCGCTACAACAGGTACTAAAGTTGGTCCAGAGTTCAAACGTACATTTCCTTTGGTGGAGGATTTTGCAAGAACATTCATCAGCAGCAGCGTCGTAAAAAATGGCGACAAAATATTTGATGAATCCCATATTCTTTTTGCAGATCCCTCCTTTTTCAAAATATTTTCATTTCGCCTGCTCAAGGGCGATCCGGCCACTGTGCTCGATTCACGTGATAAGATTGTCATCACACAATCGATGGCCAAAAAATATTTTGGCAATGAAGACGCGATGAATAAAACATTAACCGCTACCGGTAAAGATTTTACCGTATCCGGTATTTGTGAAGACGTACCTCAGAATTCCCAGGTAAAATTCGATTTTGCGACCCAATTTCTAAACATGGGCAATGGTGTTAAAGATGAAACGTGGTGGACCGCCAACTGGATCACTTACTTTTTGCTTCGCGATTCGAAAAGCATTCCGCAACTGCAGGCCCAGGTCAATGCCTACATGAAAACTCCCCACGTTAGAGCTGATGCTCGACTGGAGGGCAATGGATTCCTAAGTTACCACTTAGAACCCCTCACAAGGGTTCACTTGTATTCCCCTCTTGCAGGTTTCGAACCAAACGGGAGCATAGGGTATATCTACATGTTTGTGATCATCGCTTTGCTCATCCTGGTCATTGCTTGTGCCAATTATACCAATCTTGCTACAGCTTTGTCATCCGGACGGGGCGGAGAAATAGGAATGCGCAAAGTGATGGGTGCTTCAAAACGCCAGGTGTTCCTGCAGTTCATCGGCGAGTCTTCGATGATCACTTTTATCGCAGCAGCATTTGCTTTTGGACTGAGTGTTTTGCTGATACCTTATTTTAACAACATCACAGGAAAACAATTCACAACTGAGGTTTTATTACAACCCGTTGTCATCATCGGGCTGGTCATTTTTTCCTTGCTTGTAAGCTTTTTTGCAGGCTGTTACCCCGCTTTGATTTTATCAGGAAAACAAATTATGGGCGTACTTAAAAAGGGTTTCACATTTACAGGCGGCAACAACCTCCTTCGAAAAAGCCTCATTGTTGCACAGTTTGGAATTTCAGTTTTCCTCATCATTTATACGGTAGTCATCCTGCAGCAGATGCACTATATGCAAACCAAAAATCTTGGCTATGATAAAGACCACATAGTAGTATTACCCATCGGTGGCAAGATGCTGCAGAATTTTCAGAATATTAAAGATGCCATTGAACAGGTTCCAGCAGTGCAGGGAGTTACTGCGTCCTATGAAACGCCCGAGTACGTAGAATGGACTGATGGCCTCACTGCAACGGATGAAAAAGGCAGACACGAAATATCCCTGAATGCGATGCCTGTTGATCTGGATTTCATTAAAACAATGAACATGCAACTGGTTGCCGGGCGTGATTTTCAACCCTCTGATTTCCCGGACACTGACAGCACTAAAAATTCTAACTGGAAACAGCCATACCTGGTCAATGAGACCCTCGCAAAAAAAATAGGCTGGACACCGCAGCAAGCCATTGGCAGGAATATAGAAAACCGCTCATTAGGACCCATAGTGGGAGTTGTAAAAGATTTTAATTTCAGCAGTCTCCATGATCCCATCGGGCCATTGCTTATTTTTTTAGGGAGAAATTTTTCACGCACATTCATGGTAAGGATCAGTGGCAATAATATATCTGCCACCCTCGCCCAGATGGAAATGGTGTGGAAGCAGCGTGTTCCTGACAGACCCTTCAATTATCATTTTCTTAACGAGGACTACAATAAACTTTACCAGGCCGAAGAACGCAGCTCTGCTCTTTTTTCTGTAGCTGCAGGACTGGCAATCGTGCTGGCGAGTCTCGGCTTATTCGGCCTTGCAGCTTTCACCACGGTACAACGCACCAAGGAGATCGGCATCAGGAGAGTGCTGGGTGCTAACATAAGCAGCATCACCCTGCTGATTGCAAAAAACTTTTTGAAGCTGGTAGGCATGGCAATTTTTATCGCAGTCCCTTTAGCGTGGTGGGCAGGAAGTCACTGGTTACAGGATTTTGCTTTCAGGATTAAAATACGGTGGGAAATATTTATTACTGCAGCCATTGCTGCGATACTGATCGCCTTGGTAACCGTAAGCTTTCATGCAATCAGAGCTGCTGTTTCAAACCCGGTAAAATCGTTGAGAAGCGAATGAGGTATGAGGTATGAGGTGTTAGGCATTAGGAGTTAGTCTAATAAAGTTCGAGAAAATGAATAATAGATAATAAATAAAGCATGATAAAAGATATGAACTTCTTCACCTCATACCTGATACCTGATACCTAAGCTATGTTCCATAATTATTTCAAAATCGGTTTGCGCAATATAGTCCGCAATAAAGTGAGTAGTATTATAAATATTGCAGGACTTGCCATTGGAATCACCTGCGTGATGTTTATCCTCTTTTACGTGCAGGATGAATTGGGGTACGACAGGTTCATTAATAATTCCGACCTCATGTATGAAGTCAATATTGAAGGGAACTTGGGTGGGCAGGAATTTTTAAGCGGCACTACTCCGCCGCCTGCTGGAGCTGCATTGCTGAATTCATTTCCCGAGGTAGAAACCTACACAAGGATCTTCAATGCCACTGAGGAGGTGGTGCGATCAGAAGAAAACAACCAGGCAGTAAATTCTTTTACTGAAAGAAACGTGCACGGTGTTGATTCAAATTTTTTACAGTTATTCAACTTTAAATTACTACAGGGGAATGCTGCTACCTGTTTAATGCCACCAGATGCGGTTGTGATCACCAATCAGGTTGCCAAAAAATATTTTGGCAACGGGAACGCGATGGGCAAGATCCTGCTGTTTGATGATGAAAAAAAGCCATTCACCGTTACGGCGATACTGGAAAATTTACCTGCACAATCCTCCCTGCAATTTGATATGCTACGCCCAATGTCATCTTATCCCATCGTAAAACGTTTCAGCTGGAGCTGGGTATGGACACAGGTAACCACATTTGTAAAATTAAAAGATCATCTCAATCGTAGTGCGTTACAAAAGCTGGAATCAAAATTTCCAATGATGCTGAAACAGCAGGCATCCAATGCATTCAGGCGCGTTGGCCAGCCATTGGATGAACTTGAAAAAAAAGGTGGCAAATACATTCTGCACCTTCAGCCTTTAACAGATGTGCACCTGCATTCAGCTGGAGTAAGTTCTGCCATCGCTACCCTGGGTGATATAAAATATGTTTACATCTTCTCCCTCATCGCCTGCTTTATTATCATCCTGGCTTGTGTAAACTTCATGAACCTGTCGACAGCACAATCCGCAAAACGCGCAAAGGAAGTAGGCATACGAAAAGTGTTGGGATCAGCAAAGTCGCAATTGGTAATGCAGTTTTTTACGGAAGCATTTATTTATACCATCATATCTACAGTCATCGCGATGATGCTCGTGCTGGTACTTATGAATTCTTTTAACCAGCTTTCCGGAAAGTCACTTTCGTTCACTTTGTTATTTTCAAACCATAACATATTATACCTGTTAGCCGTCATCATAGTCACAGGTTTACTGGCGGGAAGCTATCCATCTTTTTACCTAACGTCTTTCGCGCCGGCTTCTGTGTTAAAGGGAAAGCTAATCAAAACAAGCATCGGCAATCTCTTTTTAAGAAATGGCCTGGTGATATTCCAGTTTACCATTTCAACAGCGCTTATCATCTGTTCCATGGTCATGTTCCAACAACTCCAATTTACACGTAGTAAAAATATGGGGTTGAACAAAGACAATATCATGGTGATCGCTAACAGCAACCGGCTGGGGAGCGCTGAGAAAATATTCAGGGAGCAGGCTTCTGAAATGCCGGGGATAAAAAAAACAAGCATCACCACCAGCCTCCCTACTAAATATTTGTTTACTGATGGATACGTTCCGGTTGCTGCCAGGGATGAAAGCATAGTAAAAGATATTTCACTGTCATCTTTTATCGTTGATGAAGATTTTGTTCCTGCCCTTCAGCTAAAAATCATAAAAGGCAGGAATTTTTCAACAGATTTTGCAGAAGCAGGTTCTGTAATCCTGAATGAAACAGCGGTCAGGCAAATCGGGTGGAAAGAACCCATTGGCCAAATACTGAAATATCCAGGTAGCGGAGATGAAAACAGCCAGTTCAGGGTGGTTGGGGTGGTGAAAGATTTTAACTTCCAGTCATTGCACACCCCGATCGCTCCATTTGCATTGTTCCATTCATCTTCAAAAACTTATGACCTCGGCATTTCTTATATCCTTGCAAGAGTCGATCCTTCCAAAACAAACAATGTCATCAAACAATTGTCAGATAAATGGAAATCCCTCGCGCCTTCAACTCCTTTTGATTATAGCTTCCTGGATGAAGAGTTCATTGCACTTTATCAATCAGACAACCGTATGGGGAAAGTTTTTGGACTGTTTACCATTTTGTCAATTTTTGTTGCATGTCTCGGGCTATTCGGGCTAGCCACCTACACTGCAGAAAGGAGAACAAAAGAAATCGGGATCCGAAAAGTTTTGGGTGCTTCAGTGCAGGGAGTGGTGCGAATGCTTTCGAAAGAATTTTTAAAGTTGGTTCTTGTTGCAGCACTTGTGGCTTTTCCTTTAGCATGGTGGGCAATGAACAAGTGGCTCGAAGATTTCGCTTACAGGATTAACATAAGCTGGCAGGTTTTTGTGTCAGCAGGTTGTGCTGTGTTGCTGATTACAATCGTTACTGTAAGCCTGAAAGCATTAAAGGCAGCAGTGGCAAACCCGGTAGAGAGTTTAAGAACAGAATGAGGAGTTAGGAATTAGGAGTTAGGAATTAAGAGAAAAAGGCTCGAAAGATGTAACCAATAATGAAAAAATAATAAATAATCAACAGTATGATACAAGGCATGAAATTTTACACCTCATACCTAAAACCTAATAACTAATTCCAACATCATGTTCAAGAATCATTTCAAGATCGCTTTTCGAAATCTCCTAAAGAACAAAGCGTTTTCTATCATCAATATTTCGGGCCTTGCAATTGGAATGGCAAGTGCCGTACTTATTTTATTGTGGATACAAAATGAACTCGGTTTTGATAAATTTCATAAAAACCAGGACCGTTTGTACCAGGCCTGGAACCGCGGAAAATTTGATAACAAATTACAGTGCTGGAGTACAACACCGAAAATTCTCGGTCCCACCCTAAAGCAGGTTTACCCTGAAGTAGAAAAAGAAACAAGGGTTAACTGGAACCAAACTTTCCTCTTTTCTATCGGCGAAAAAAGATTAAATGTTTCGGGTACCATGGTGGATCCCGATTTTCTTACCATGTTTAGTCTCCCTTTGGTAAAAGGGGATGTTAATAATGCGCTGGGAAATGTATACTCAATGGTGGTTACAGAAAAACTGGCTAAAAAATTATTTGGCAATGAAGATGCCATGGGCAAGACCATAAAGCTCGACAACAAAGACAATTTTACGATAACAGGCATCATGAAGGATCTGCCGACCAATACCCGGTTTGATTTTGAATACTTGCTTCCATGGTCTTATATGCAGGTAATCAATCAGAATGACAGCGACTGGACTAATAATTCAACGCAAAATTATGTACTGCTCAAACAAAACGCGTCTATTACAGCATTCAATTCCAAAATAAAAAATGTGATCATTGACCACTTAAATGGCAAAGAACAGATAGAAGTTTTTTTATACCCGTTGAGCAGGCTGCATCTCTATTCAAAATTTGAGAACGGCATTGTAGTGGGCGGGGAAATCGACATGGTTCGGTTGTTCGCAATCATCGCCGGGTTTATTTTGCTCATTGCATGCATCAATTTTATGAACCTGAGTACAGCACGAAGTGAAAAACGTGCACGTGAGGTTGGTATACGCAAAGTAGTGGGTGCGCAAAAGAGTATATTGGTTGCACAATTCCTGGGCGAGTCCATATTATTGTCATTCCTGGCGGGAATTTTTGCCATGCTCATTGTGGAGGTTTCACTGCCGGCATTCAACACGCTTGTCAGCAAACATTTATCAGTTCATTTCAATGATATTTATTTCTGGCTTTCAGCAATCGCATTTATTTTATTTACCGGCATTTTAGCAGGAAGCTACCCGGCATTCTATCTTTCATCTTACAACCCTGTCACTGTATTAAAAGGTACTTTCAAATCGATGAATGCCCTGATCACACCGAGAAAAGTTTTGGTGGTGTTGCAATTCACATTTGCCATTTCACTGATCATTTGCACAATCATTGTTCAACGACAGATTAAATATGCGCAGCACAGGGAACTCGGCTATAATAAAAATAACCTGATCTATCATTTCCTGTCCGGCGAAATTGAGAAGAACTATCCTCTTATAAAAAATGAACTGATCGCATCCGGTGCAGCTACTTCGGTTTCAAAGAACAGCAACCCCATTACACAGGCATGGAGCGACACGTGGGATTATGTGTGGGAAGGAAAAGATCCCAATGACAAAACGGATTTCGACAGGTATTTTGCGGATGAAGATCTGGTTAAAACTGCCGGGTTTCAGATTTTACAAGGCAGAGATTTTGACCTTGAAAATTTCCCTACCGATTCCACTGCACTTATCCTCAACGAATCTTCGGTGAAAGCAATGAATTTTAAAAACCCGATCGGGGAAATTATAAAAGACAACGGGAAAGACTGGCATGTAGTAGGTGTTATAAAAGATTTCATTCTCAGATCACCCTACGAACCAATGCGTCCTATGGTAATCGGGGGCAGCAAAGGATGGTTCAACGTCATGCACATTAAGCTAAACAGTAACAATTCTACCGGTAAGAATTTGGCCATTGCTGAGAAAATATTTAAAAAATACAATCCACAGTATCCATTCGAATCCCACTTTGTTGATGAAGAATATGATAAAAAATTCAACAATGAAAAACGGATCCAGGCTTTGTCAGGACTGTTTGCCGGGCTTACCATTTTTATTTCCTGCCTCGGTCTGTTTGGCCTCGCAACGTATATGGCGGAGAACCGGATAAAAGAAATCGGTGTACGCAAAGTGCTGGGAGCTTCCGTGATGAGCATTACCTCGTTGTTGTCAAAAGATTTTTTAAAGTTGGTGGCTATTTCACTCGTCATTGCATCGCCTGTAGCGTGGTGGAGTATGCATTCATGGTTACAGGGTTATCCATACCATATCAATATCGAATGGTGGGTATTTACCATGGCCGGATTGTTATCACTCATTGTTGCTTTGCTTACAGTAAGCTATCAAAGCATTAAAGCAGCAATAGCAAACCCGGTGAAGAGTTTGAGAACGGAATAGCCCCCGCCTGAATGACATAGTCGGGCAGGCTTCGGCAAGTGCAGGATCAAGTATGAGGTGTTAGGTATTAGTAGTTAGGCATTAGGAGTTAGCCTTTAAGGATTTTGAAATAGTGAAAATAATAATCATAAGAAATAATTAATAATAAGAATTATGCTAAATCTCATAAAAAAAATTACACTTCATACCAAATACATCGTATTTGTGTACCTGGTGGCCATGGTTAATTATTTTGAATATTAGACTTTAAAAAGAAAGATTTGAAAATCTTATTACATGAATGTTTTACAAGCCTGAGGTTTAAACCTTATGCCCTAATTCCTCATCCCTAATTACTTTTAGAATGCTTACTAATTATTTCAAACTTGCACTCCGGAACCTGACAAAGAGAACAGGATATTCGTTGTTGAATATTTGCGGATTGGCGATAGGAATAACCTGCTGCCTACTTATTTTCCAATATGTTGCTTTCGAAAGAAGTTACGACCAATTTGAAAACAATTCAGACCAGATTGTTCGCCTGCGCCTTGACAGTTATCAGCAGGGAAAACTTTCGTGGAAGTCTGCAACTTCATACCCGGCTTTTGGTCCTACGATGAAACGGGATTTCCCGGAGGTTGAAAATTTCTGTCGTTTACATGATGCAGACCTGGTGTTGGCAAATGATGAACGAAATGTAAAATTCAAAGAAGAGAAGGGATACTTTGCAGATCCTGCTTTCCTGCAAATGTTCAATGTGAGGTTATTGAGAGGCAACCCCATGGAAGCGCTGCAGGGGCCAGATAAAATTTTATTATCAGAAAAAACTGCACAGAAATATTTCGGCAACGAGGATGCCCTTGGAAAAAAACTTGTTTTACGGGATCCCAAGTATACAAGAACATTTGAAGTAACAGGTGTCTTCTATGAATTTCCGGAAAATTCTCACCTCATCATCAATCACCTTGCTTCTTATGCAACACTGGCCAGCATATTAATCCAGGATGGTGATACTTCGAATGCAACTGAAACAAGCTTTGGATGGTATGATTTCTATACCTATTTACAACTGAGAAAGGGTACTGACCTCAAAAAATTCGAGTCAAAGATGCCTGCATACTGCAACCGGTACATCAATAACCAGCAATGGGCAAAAACAAATAATGTAATGGCAGATATACACGTTATCCCACTCAGGGACGTTCATCTGTATTCGAATTATAACCAGGAAGCTGAAGCAAACGGCAACGGCCAGTCTGTTGCATTTCTTTTCCTCATTGCATTTTTCATCATTGGCATCGCATGGATCAATTACATCAACCTGGCAACAGCACGTTCCATGGAAAGAGCCAGGGAAGTTGGTGTGAGAAAAGTATTGGGAGCATTGCGTAGAAATCTGATCGGGCAATTCCTGGTAGAGAGCTTTTTATTGAACCTGGTTGCATTTATATTGGCAATAGTTATAGGTTGGATGCTCACTCCTTCTTTCAACAGCCTAACGGGTCGTGAAATAAACGCAGGCTTTCATTTACCTGCGAAATACTGGGCAGGATTTGGGGTCATGTTTTTGACCGGCAGTCTGCTGGCCGGCCTCTATCCCGCTTTTGTACTGTCAAACTTTAAACCCATATCTGTTCTTAAGGGTTTATTCAAAAGCAGCCAGGGTGGCATCGCTTTGCGTAAAGGGCTTATAGTTGGGCAGTTCGCCACATCAGTTGTATTGATTGCCGGAACGATCATTGTTTTTCAGCAAATCAATTACATGAGTAAGCAAAAACTTGGAGCAGACATCAATCAAACCCTGGTAATGGATGGGGCCAGCTCGATCACGGATTCCCTTTATCAAAGTTCATTTCAGCCATTCAAAAATGACCTACTGAAAATTCCGGATGTAAAAAATGTCGCGGCTTCATCAAGTGTGATGGGAAAAGAAATTTACTGGACCAATGGATCCAGGAGGATGGGAGCTGAGAATAAAGGAGCTGTCACCTTGTACAATCTCGGGATCGATTATGATTTTATTCCTTCTTTCGGATTACAACTTAAAGCCGGAAGAAATTTTTCAAAAGAATATAAAACGGATGAGAAAGGAATCTTACTGAATGAAAATGCCGCACGTCTTCTTGGATTTGAGGACATGAACAAAGCTGTGAATGAAAATATAGTTTCTTCAGGTGATACGGTAAAAATATTGGGGATCGTTGCTGATTATCATCACCAGGGGTTACAAAAAGCGATTGACCCAATGATATTCCGGCTGCGGCCAAACAACCGTGATGCCTATTCTGTAAAAATAGGAACGGGGAATATCAAATCTACAATTGCCAGCATTGAACATGTTTGGATCAAACACTTTCCTGCCGATCCTTTCAATTATTATTTCCTCGATCAGCTATTTGATCAGCAGTATAAAGCGGACAGACAATTTGGAAAATTATTCGGCCTTTTCGCCTTCCTGGCAATCGTGATCGCTTGCTTTGGACTACTGGGGTTATCAGCTTTTAATGTTTTACAACGCACCAAGGAGATCGGCATCAGGAAAGTATTGGGAGCATCTGTTCAACACTTATTGTATATCCTGTCAAAAGACTTTTTACAGCTTGTACTGATCGCATTCATACTTGCCGTTCCTGTTACCTGGTGGGTCATGCACAACTGGCTTCAGGATTATGCTTACCGGATCAATATACAATGGTGGGTCTTTGCACTTGCTGGTTTCATTGCATTGGCAATTGCATTGGCTACTGTTTGTTTACAGGCCATCAGGTCTACACTGGCAAACCCGGTGAAGAGCTTGAGAACTGAGTGAGGTGTCAGGTGTGTGAGTTTTAAGGATTTAGAAACTAACGAAGAATAATAAATAATTAATAATTATTAGTAAACGCAAATGTTTAAAAACTACATAAAAGTTGCTCTGCGTGATATGATGAGAAATAAAATTTTTTCATTAATCAACATCCTTGGATTGGCACTTGGTATTACGTGCAGCCTCCTCATTTATCTATGGGTCCAGGACGAACGCAGTTATGATAATTTCCATGCCAACAGCAAAAATCTGTACCAGATAGTGGTAAGCACAAAAGATAAAACCGGGGCAATCAAAGGAAGTGATTATAGCACCCCGGGATTAATGGCTGAAGCTTTAAAAAAAGAAATTCCTGAAATTACCGATGCAGCTATGCTAATATGGCCAGGTGATTTTTTATTTACAGTGGCTCAAAAGATCGGCAAAGAAAAAGGGCAATACGTGGGCAATGATTTTTTCAATTTATTCAGCTTCCCGCTTCTACAGGGAAATCCAAAAACAGCTCTTGCTTCGCCTGACAATATTGTGATCTCTCAAAAACTAGCACAGAATTATTTTGGAAAGCAGAACCCAATAGGTAAAATAATAAGGATTGGCGATAAAAGAGATTTCGTAGTAACCGGGGTGCTGGCTCAATTGCCTGAAAATTCGTCAATAAAGTTCGATTTCCTGATGCCTATACAACACGGCTTTGAAGATAATCATTGGATGATTGACGGATGGAACCATTTTGGCGCACCCACCTATGTCCTACTCCGCAAAGATGCTGACGTTGCTGCTGTAAATTTAAAGCTCAAAAAATTTTTAGTCCAACAGGATAAGGTACTGGATGATAAAATGGTTTCACTGCAGTTGTTCAAGGAAACTTATCTCTATTCCAGTTTTACAAATGGAATTCCCAGTGGAGGCCGGATCGAATATGTTCGCCTGTTTTCAATTATTGCCATTTTTATTTTATTAATTGCCTGCATCAATTTTATGAATCTCGCCACAGCGCGTTCGGTAAAAAGGGCCAGGGAAGTCGGGGTAAGAAAAGTGCTGGGAGCGTTGAACGGATTATTGTTCCGGCAGTTTTTATTGGAAGCCATCCTCACAACATTTCTTTCCGTATTCATTTCAGTGATTTTGCTGATGTTGTTTTTACCATCATTCAATCACCTGACGGGGAAAAAATTATCCATGGATCCCGGTGATCCATCGTTATTGATCATGCTGTTCATGCTTACGTTAACAACCGGGTTCATTTCGGGAAGTTACCCGGCATTATTCCTTTCGTCGTTAAAGCCAATCAAGGTTTTAAAAGGCACCTTAAAGTTTAAAAGCAGCGATGCTATTTTTCGGAAAGGCCTGGTTGTTTTTCAATTTACATTGTCTATTGCATTGATCATTTGTACCGTTATGGTGTACAAACAGGTACATTATATTCAATCAAAAAACCTGGGGCTGGATCATTCTAACCTGATCTATATTAAGGTACAGGGCGACCTGGTTAAAAGCTATGAAAATTTCAAAAATGATGGATTGTCTTCCGGGAATGTAGAAAGCATTTCCTTTTGCGGTACTGAACCCACAAACGTAGGCTGGTATTCTCCCGGCATGCAATGGGAAGGTAAAGATCCGAATGATAAAACGCTTTTTGCGCAGGTTGAAGTAGGTTATGACTTTATAAAAACGATGAAGATCGATTTGATTGAGGGACGGGATTTTTCACCATCTCTTCCAACAGATTCCACCAATTTTATTATTAATGAAGCAGCTGCTAAATACATGCAATTGAAAAATCCAGTGGGCGCTTCTTTTTCGCATGGAGATATGAAAGGCAAAATTATAGGCTTGGTAAAAGATTACAACTTTCATTCCTTACATGCCCCTATTGCGCCTGCATTTATCAATCTTGAGCCTGCCCCTGAAGAAGGTGCAGCAATCATAAGAACCTTCCCGGGCAAAACCAAACAAGCGCTTGCCACCCTCCAAAATATTTGCAAAAAATACAATCCAAAATATCCTTTTGACTTCATGTTTGTTGACGATGCACTGAACAAACAATATCATAGTGAAATAATTGTAGGTCAATTATTTTATTCATTTGCTTTCATTGCAATTTTTATTTCATGTATGGGATTATTTGGTCTTTCTATGTTTATGGCCGGGCAGCGTACCAGGGAGATTGGTATACGTAAAGTAGTAGGCGCCTCTACTACCCGTATTGTTGCTTTACTTTCAAAGGATTTTTTACAGCTTGTTCTGATTGCTTTCTTCATAGCCTCCCCCATTGCATGGTGGGCTGTGAATAAATGGCTGCAAGATTTTGCTTATAAAACAGATATCAGCTGGATGGTATTTGTATTCGCAGGCCTGGCCGCCCTAACGATTGCATTCATTACAATTAGTTTCCAGGCTATAAGATCTGCTTTAGCCAACCCGGTTAAAAGTTTAAGAACGGAATAATTAAAAATGATAGGTAAAGAAAAACAAATCATAAAATAATCAATAATTAATAATCAATAATAGGCTATCAACTAAGACCTGATACCTGATACCTCATACTTAATATATGCTCAAAAATTATTTCATAGTAGCCTGGCGCAACATCTGCAAACGTCCTTTGTATTCAGTGCTCAATATCATTGGCCTGTCTTCAGGAGTACTATTTACATTGCTCATCGGGGCATATGTGTGGAATGAATTGGAAATAAATAAGAAGTTGCTCAATTCTAAAAACCAATATTTTCTTACAAGCCAATGGAAAGATCCCAATATGGGTGCTGATATCACGACGTTGGGACCTTTGTCCAAAAGATTGAAAGAAGAATACCCAAATCTTGTAAGAAATTATTACAGGTGGGATGGCATTACTTCTGTTGTTTCAAAAGGAGACAAACACTTTCGTGAGAACATACAACTCGGTGACAGTACAATTCTTTCGATGTATGGATTTGGCCTGTTAACCGGGAATGCGCGAGCGGCTTTAACCGATCCTTACTCAGTCGTCATTACGCGGGATGCCGCAATCAAATATTTTGGCAAAACAAATGTTGTGGGTGAACTGATTTCAATACAAAGTTTTTCGGGAACCCAACATGATTTTACGGTTACAGGTGTGTTGCAGGAAATTCCTGAAAATTCTGTCACTTCCCTCAATGACGCAAATCATAATACTTTTTTTATTCCAACAAATACATTCGCTTACTTCGGAAGAAATGATTTTGAGGCATGGACAAATATTATTATCCCTTCTTATATTGAATTGAAGGAAGGAGTTAAACTTTCCAGCCTGCAGCAGGCCATTGAACAGGTACTACAAAACAATGCTCCCGCAGGGATCAAAGAAAATTTGCTGGTTCGCCCAGTTGCTCTTACCAATTATTATTTACAAAAAAATAACGGACTGGCAAAGAGAATGCTTTATGCTTTATCCTTCGTCGGCTTATTTATTTTGCTGATGGCGATTGTTAATTTCATCAATATTTCTATCACCGGATCGTCTTCAAGGATCAAAGAAATCGGTATCCGAAAAGTACTGGGGGGCCTGAGAAAACAAATCATCATCCAGTTCTTAACTGAATCTGTTATTCTTGTTTTCCTGTCCACAGCTCTGGCCATCATTGCGTTTCCCTATAGTCGGCCATTCTTTGGAGAATTAGTAGGGAAACAAATTCCAGGACTTTCATCGTTTCCATTGAATTTTATTTTTATCCCTGCAACACTTGTTTTACTTGTAGGCATATTAGCAGGCTTATATCCTGCAGTGTTGCTTTCATCTCTCAAATCCTCAGATTCAATAAAAGGCAAATTAAAAACAATAAAAGAAAATGTATGGCTCCGAAAGTCTTTGACCTCATTTCAATTCTGCATCGCCTGTGTGGTAATTATTGCCGCATTGATCGTTGCCCGGCAAGTCAATTATTTCTTTAGCCAGCAACTGGGTTATAATAAAGAATACATTGTTTCATCGCAGCTTCCCAGGGACTGGTCACCACAGGGTGTGAGGAAAATGGAAACGATCAGGAATGAATTTGCAGCTATGCCGGAAATCAGTGAAGCCACATTATCATACGAAATACCAAATGGAATGAATGGAAGCCAGCCGCCGGTATACAAAGCAGATGACGACTCCATACACGCGATACCCATGCAGGCCCTGGTTACAGACGAACATTATCTTGAGACTTACCAAATACCTTTGCAAGCGGGTTTATTTTTCAACAATAATGGTGGTTTTGATTCATCAAAAATTGTACTGAATGAAAAAGCAAGCGCGGATCTTGGTTGGAAAAATGCAAATGAGGCAATTGGTAAGCAGGTCAGGATCCCGGGAACCAGCACCGTATTTACCGTTCAGGGGATTGCAGGTGATTTTCATTTTAATTCCATGCAACAGAAAATTCAGCCCATCATTTTCTTTCATATACGGCTTGCTAACACTTACAGGTACATCTCACTTAAAATAAAACCGGGCAACATAGGAAAAACAATAGCTGATCTCGAAAAGAAATGGGCTGCATTATTACCAGGCAGTTCTTTTGAATACAGTTTCATGGATGACACACTAAAAAAATTATATAAAACTGAAATTCAGCTCCGGAAAGCGGCTTACACTGCTACGCTATTATCACTCATCATTGTGCTGCTGGGGGTGATTGCCCACGTTTCTTTAAATATTCAAAAGCGTACAAAAGAAATCGGGATCCGAAAAGTATTGGGGGCTTCTGTCACGAACATCATCATTCTTTTTATGAAAGAGACTTTAATGGTAATGACGATTGGCGGTTTGATTGCTTGTCCTATAGCGTGGTTCATCATGAAGGGATGGCTGAACGATTATGCCTACAGGATCACACCCGGAATACAACCCTTCATCATTTCCATTGCAGGGCTTGCATTGGTAACATCAATTTTAATCGTACTTCAGACAATCAGAGCGGGGATGGCCAACCCGGTGAAGAGTTTGAGAACGGAGTGAGAGGAGGTGTCAGGTATGAGGTAATAGGTATAAGGTATAAGGTGTTAGTGCGGGAGGAGAAAAGTACAAGGAGAATAAATAATCAATAATTAATAATTAATAATCACAAAAACCAGTGCTAAAAAACTATATCACCATCGCCTTAAGAAATCTTAAGAAAAATAAGGGCTTCTCTTTTATTAATATTTTCGGATTGGCGATTGGCTTAACCTGTTTCATGCTGATCGCAGTATTTGTTTATGATGAGTTGAGTTATGACCAATATCCTGCAGAGGCAAAAAACATTTACAGGGTAAGTTTAGCTGTAACCGGAAATGGGAATGTGGCTGAATATCCCAACGTAGACGCCGCAGTAGGTGAAGGTATTAAAAATGCATTTCCTGAAGTGAGGGATGTGGCAAGACTTTCTCCTGCAATTGATTTTATAAAATATGGTGACAAGCAATTCAAGGAAGAGCATCTTGCTTTTGCCGATTCAAATTTTCTGCAACTATTTACAATCCCCCTGGTAGAAGGAAATGCAGCCAGTGCGCTTATCCAACCCAACAGCATAGTGGTCTCAAAAGCGATGGCTAAAAAATATTTCGGAAATGAGGAACCCTTAGGCAAATCTTTGGCTATAGGTATCCGCAAAGTTCCTTACAAAGTAACCGGGGTCATAGAAAAAGTCCATGGCAATTCACATTTTCATTTTGATGCGTTTTTAAGTTTGTCAACATTCCATATTACCAATGCCACCTGGAGTAACCTGGGATATTTTACATACCTGCTTCTCAATAATCATTCTGATCCTAAAAAATTAGAAACTGCACTTCCAGCCCTGGTTGCGAAATACGTAGTTCCTGAAGTTCAGCATGACATGGGCGTAAGCCTTGCAGAAGCACAGAAATCAGTAAATACTTTCAGGTTTTTTTTACAGCCATTGACCAGTATCCATTTATACTCGGATACCAAATTCGAGCTGGAACCAAATGGTGACATACAATATGTGTATATTTTTTCCGCACTGGCTGTTTTTATTCTATTGCTCGCATGTGTAAACTTTACCAACCTTTCTTCTGCGCGTGCCGTAAAACGTTCAAAGGAAGTAGGTATCAGGAAAGTAATGGGTTCTGTAAAAAAGCAACTGGTGTTCCAGTTTCTTACCGAATCAGTTTTGATCACAGGCTTTGCTATGCTGTCTGCATATATTTTGATATTCCTTTTGTTGCCATATTTCAACAACCTTTCAAATAAAAACATTGCTTTCACATTTTTTCTCAGTTACCGAAGTATCCTGGTGATGATAACTTTAAGTTTATTTGTGGGATTACTGGCTGGTACTTATCCGGCCTTCTTCTTATCATCATTCAATACCATAAAAGTTTTGAAGGGTACCTCCACAGCGCTGGGGTCACAGAAAAAAACGTTGCGCAGCGGGCTGATCATATTCCAGTTCCTGGTTTCCACGGCATTGATCATTGCAACAATTGTTGTTTACCAGCAACTGCATTTCATGCAAAATAAAAAATTGGGATATGATACGGAGCAGGTCTTGTTTCTTCCGGATGCAAGATTACTCGGGAAAAACCAGGTGGCTTTTGAACAGCAGTTATTACAGGACAACCGGGTAGTTTCTGCCAGCATCTCACGGTCTATTCCGGGAAGCATTTTTATGGATGGTACGGAAATCTATCCCAAAAATGAGAATTCCAACGGAACAGAAATTCATTCAAATATTTACCATGTAGATTATGATTATATCCGCACATTAAACATTCGGGTGATCCAGGGAAGAAATTTTTCAAAAGATTTTTCCACAGATTCTGCAGGGGTGATCATCAATGAAGCAGCAGTGCGTGAATTGGGTTGGAGCCAAACAAATCCCATTGGCAGGTCAATCATACGTTCAGGGCAGCACGAGTTTAAAGTGATTGGCGTAGTTGCTGATTTCAATTACGCATCTGTAAAACAAAAAGTGGCGCCAATGATGCTTTTACTTGGAAATAATTTTGGAGGCTTGATCGTCAAAATGAAAACTGCAGATGTAAACGGTTTCCTTACCAATCTTAAAAAACAATGGGACAGCTTTCAGCCTGGTGGCCCCCTGGAATACAATTTTATTGACGAAAGTTTTGCCGCCTTGTACAAGAGCGAACAACGTACCCAACAGATATTCACATGTTTTGCTGCGATCGCCATCATCATCGCCAGCCTTGGACTTTTCGGCCTTTCTGCATTTGTGATAGAACAACGCACAAAGGAAATAGGCATACGGAAAGTATTGGGTGCCACTGTTAACCAGGTATTGTTATTGGTTTCCAGGGAATTTTTAACCCTTGTATGTATTGCATTTGTGATTTCTATTCCCCTTACATGGTGGGCAATGAACGCATGGCTGCAGGATTTTGCTTACAGGATAAATATGAGTGTATGGATGTTTGCAGTGGCAGGTATAACAGCAATTTTGATTGCCTTGTTCACCATCAGCTTCCAGGCAATCAAGGCCGCAGTTGCGAACCCGGTGAAGTCGTTGAGAAGCGAGTAAGGTAGGTATCAGGTATCAGGCATCAGGTATCAGGTATGAGGAATAATTAAAAATTAATAATTAATAATTGATACAGAAAAATGTTTAAAAATTATTTAAAAATCGCATTCCGGAATATCAAATCCAAAAGAGGATATACGCTGATGAATATACTTGGGCTTGCTATGGGAATTACTTGCTGCCTGCTGATATTTCAATACGTGGCGTATGAAAAAAGCTATGACAATTTTCATGCAAAGGCCAGCCAGGTTGTGAGGCTGAGACTGGACTTTCATGATCAGGGTAAGCTTACCATGCAATCTGCTGCCGTTTACCCGGGAATCGCACCCATGATGAAAAAAGAATTCCCTGAGGTTGAAAATTATTGCAGGCTCATTGATACAAGAATATCCTGGCTAAAAAATGAGATGGTGCAAAATAATATCATCCTTGCAAATGATGACCGTCACATACAGGCTATTGAGAATAGTGGTTATTACGCTGATCAGTCTTTTTTAGCAATCTTCAATGTTCCTTTTGTAAAAGGCAATCCATCCACTTCTTTGGACGGACCAAACAAAATCATTTTATCAGAACGGACAGCTGAAAAATATTTTGGGAACACCGATCCTCTTGAACAAAAAATAACAGTAAGAGAAGGCGGCAATACATTTCAATATGTGGTAACAGGTGTTTTTAAAAACTATCCAGCCAATTCACACCTTGCTTTCGATTATATCATTTCTTACCGGACATTCGATAACCTGGTGACCGGATTAGGTGCGCCTGCCTGGGCCAATCCGGAAACGAGCCTGAGCTGGTACGATTACTATGCCTATTTATTATTGAAGCCGGGAACCGATCCCGCGAAATTTGAAACAAAGGTTCATTCTTTTGCCAACCGGTATCTTAATAAGAACTATAGCCAGGCACACAATAACAAACAGGACCTCTTCACCATCGGGCTCAAGGATATACATCTTCAATCTCATTATAATGAAGAAGCAGGAGTAAATGGCGATAACAAAACTGTTTCATTCCTTTTCCTGATCTCATTTGTTATCATCATAATTGCCTGGGTCAATTACACCAACCTGGCTACTGCCCGGTCACTTGAAAGAGCTAAGGAAGTAGGTGTGCGAAAAGTGTTGGGTGCCTTGCGCATGAATTTAGTCGGGCAATTTTTAGCAGAAAGCCTTCTGTTGAATTTAATATCACTCCTTGTTGCACTGATACTGGCATTTGCTCTTACACCTTCTTTCAACCAGTTAATGGGGAGAGAAAAAACAGTTCTAGCATTACCATTGTCTTACTGGCTTGGCTTTATCTCTTTGTTTTTCGGAGGTGCCCTGATTTCAGGATTTTATCCTGCGTTAATACTTTCAGGATATCAACCCATGTCTGTATTAAAAGGATTGTTTAAAAATTCAATTGGCGGCATGCTGATTAGGAAAAGCCTGGTGGTCGTCCAATTTACCATCTCGATCATTTTGATTGCCGGAACTATCATCGTCTACCGGCAGGTGGGATTTATGAGAAACCAGGACCTTGGAGCAAATATCAACCAGACTCTTGTGTTGAATGGTTCAAGCGGTAACCAGGATTCATCGTATGGGTCTTCTTTTCTGCCATTCAAAAATGACATTCTTCAGGTGAACGGGGTCAAAAACATTACCTCTTCGTCGAGTGTGATGGGGCGGGAAATATATCTCACAAGCACTGCGTACCTGGTGGGTGCAAAAGAAAAAAATACCCTCACGTTCTATTTTATGTACGTAGATGAAGATTTTCTTTCTGCCTATGGAATGAATTTTAAAGCCGGCCGCAATTTCTCTAAGGAAAATAATGCTGATAAAAAATCAGTGGTATTGAATGAAGAAGCGGTCAAATTATTTGGCATTGACAAGCCTGAAAAATCTTTGGATAAATTGATCTACAACTTTCACGATTCACTCAGGATCATAGGGGTGGTTACAAATTACCACCAATTGGGGCTAAACAAAGCCTTATTGCCCATTATATTTATTCCGAAACCAACTGTCAATAATTTTTATTCGGTTAAATTCCAAACCCCGGTTACTCCGAAAATGATATCGGAAATAGAGAAGACCTGGAACCGTTATTTTCCCTCCAACCCTTTTAATTATTTTTTTCTCGATGATGCTTTCAATGCCCAGTATAAAAGCGATGTGCAATTCGGGAAAGTTTTTGGCCTGTTTTCTTTGCTTGCCATCATCATCGCATGCTTTGGCCTGCTTGGTTTGTCTGCCTACAACGTATTGCAAAGAACGAGGGAAATTGGTATACGCAAAACTTTAGGTGCTTCTGTCAATCACCTGATGTTCATTCTATCCAAAGATTTTCTGGCATTGGTGGTTACAGGATTTATTGTGGCCATACCTGTAACATGGCTGGTAATGAACCGTTGGCTGAATGCATTTGCTTATCGCATCAACATAAGCTGGTGGATTTTTGCCATTGCAGGAATACTGGCATTTGTAATTGCAATGTTGACTGTAGGATACCAGGCCCTCAAGGCTGCATTGGCAAACCCGGTAAAAAGTTTGAGAGCAGAATAGCCCCCGCCTGGATGACATAGTCGGGCAGGCTTCGGCAAGTTCAGGATGGAGGTGTTAGGCGTTAGGAAATTAGAAACTAAAATGTTCAATTACTTGAATTATAAATAATCAATATTTAATAATTATTTATCATGTTAAAAAATTATTTTAAAGTCGCATTGCGCAATCTTTGGAAGAACAAAGGATTCTCTGCCCTCAACATTGTGGGCTTGTCCATAGGCATCGCTACATGCCTGCTGATCACCTTATATGTTACTGACGAACTCAGTTATGATAAGTTCAATAATAAGGCGGACCGGATCTACCGGGTAAATGTTGACCTAAAGTTTGGCGGTGCCGAACAAAAATTTGCTGTGGCTTCTGCCCCCCTCGCCTTTACCCTTGTAAAGGATTTTCCACAGGTTGAAAATGCAGTACGTTTTCGGGGTTATGGCAGCTCAGTTGTAAAAAAAGGGGAACAAAACATAAGAGAGACGCGTATTATTTTTGCCGACTCCACCTTGTTTTCGGTATTCACGATCCCCATGGTTGCAGGCGATCCTAAAACCGCCCTTACCGAACCCAATTCAGTAGTGATCAATCAATCAACTGCGAAAAAATATTTTGGTAGCTCCAATGCGGTCGGCCAGGTGCTCCGGTTTGATAACCGAACAGATTATAAAGTAACCGGGGTGATACAAGACCTGCCCGGGAATTCGCATTTTAATTTTGACTTTTTTATTTCAATGTCGGGTGCCGATGAAAGCCGCAATGGTGTGTGGGCAAGTTTTAATTTCAATACATACCTCCTTTTACGCAAAGGCACAGATCCAAAAGGGGTCATTTCAAAAATGGAGGAAACGAATAATAAATATCTCTGGCCACAGGTACAGCAAATGATGAAGGTTGACCCTGCAGAATTTAAAAAGGCCGGTAATTACATGAACCTGTCTTTGATCCCACTCACAGATATTCATTTGCATTCCGACCGGGTAGCTGAGTTGGCCCCAAACAATGACATACAGGTAGTGTATATCTTTTCGCTCATTGCCATATTTATCCTTGTCATTGCCTGTATCAATTTTATGAACCTTTCTACCGCACGTTCTTCTAACAGGGCTAAAGAGGTAGGCATCCGCAAGGTTTTAGGTACACGCCGGTCAAACCTGGTTGGCCAGTTCTTAACTGAATCTGTATTAATGAGCTTACTTTCATTCTTGATGGCTGTGATCATAGCGGTCTTATTAATTCCCTTCTTCAACCAGCTTGCATCAAAAAAGCTCACCTTGTCTCCTTTTGATCACCCGGTTTTAGTGCCGGTGTTACTGGTCTTCGCTGTGTTGGTTGGCCTGCTTGCCGGATGTTATCCTGCTTTTTATTTATCAGCATTTCAACCGATCCTGGTATTGAAAGGGAAACTTGCCAGTGGATTCAGGCATAGCTATTTCCGAAGCACACTTGTCGTTTTCCAGTTCGCGATTTCGATCGCATTGATCATTGGAACGGTAGTGATTTACAACCAGCTTACCTATATTCAAAATAAGAAATTAGGATTTAATAAGGACCAGGTACTTATTGTTCAGAATGCCTATGTTTTAGATAAGAAGGCAGAAACTTTTAAAAATGAGGCGCTAAAATTTAATGACATACGGTCTGCCTCTGTTTCCGGTTACCTGCCCGTTCCATCAAGCCGCAGCGACCAGCCTTTTTTTCCTGAGGGAGTCATTGACCAAAAGAAGGCAGTGGCCATGCAGCAATGGACTGTTGATGTGGATTATATTAAAACGATGGGAATGGAAATGAAAGAGGGAAGGAATTTCTCAAAGGACCTTCTTACTGACAGCAGCTCCATTATCATCAATGAAACTGCGGCAAAGCTTTTTGGTTTTACAGATCCTCTTAATAAAAAGATTACATCCTTCACAGATATCAACAATGGAGGGAACAAGCTCAATTACCAGATCATTGGCGTCGTTAAAAATTTTCACTATGCATCACTCAGGGAAAACATCGGGGCATTGTGTATGTTCCTCGGGAAATCGACGGATGCCATCAGTTTCAGGATTAACGCAGGCAATGCCTCAGCGACAGTAAAAAATATTGAGTCACTCTGGAAAAAAATGGTACCCTCCGAGCCATTCACCTATTCATTCATGAATGAAGATTTTAACAGGATGTATGAAGCCGAACAAAGGGTGGGGAAAATATTTATTTCTTTTGCAATTCTTGCAATCCTGATTGCCTGCCTCGGCCTGTTTGGGTTGGCCACCTATGCTGCAGAACAACGCACCAAAGAGATTGGGATCAGGAAGGTTCTTGGAGCAACTGTTTCGAATATTGTTCAAATGCTGTCAAAAGATTTTTTGAAACTGGTGGTGATTGCTGCCCTGATTGCATTCCCGGTTTCCTGGTGGGCCATGAACAAATGGCTGCAGGACTTTGCTTACAGGATCACGATCAGCTGGTGGATATTTGTTGGAGCAGCCTTCATTGCAGTGCTAATCGCATTATTTACAATAAGCTTTAAAGCCATACGTGCGGCGATATCCAACCCGGTGAAGTCGCTGAGAGCGGAATGAAGGTGTGAGGATTTAGGGGTTTGTAGTTAGGAGTTAACATTTTAAGACAACCAACGAGTCACCATATACGAAAAGTATCGTCAAAAACGAACATAAGGTGTATCAAAAGCGAACATTATTAATTCTGAGACTTATCTAAGCCATTGTGTTTACATTAGTTATATAAATGGTACATCTTTGATAATTAAAGCAACAATTCACTTTAACTGATAAATAAAACAGACGATTATGAAGAAATTTCTTTTTTTGCTGATGTTAACCGGTTCTGGTTTCGCAGGCAATGCACAATATAATTCCGAGCGAGATCCTTATATGACCAAATCATTGTCAAATGATGCAATCAGCCGTGTAAAAATTGAAACAACTGGAGGCAATATTACAGTGGAAGCGGCAGGAACGTCTGAGGCCCGTCTTGAAGTATTTGTACAGTCGAATAATAGCAGGAATTCACTCTCTAAAGATGAGATCAAAAAGATGCTGGAAGAACAATATGATCTAAGCACAACAGTCCATGATCACACGCTGACTGCCATTGCAGAACCCAGGCATAAAAATATGGATTGGAAGAAAGGGCTGAGTATTTCTTTCAAGGCTTTTGTTCCATCTAATGTTTCCACAGACCTGAACACAAGTGGTGGAAATATTAATCTGAAAGGGATTTCAGGGAGTCAAAATTTTACTACCAGTGGTGGCAATCTTAATTTAGATGACCTGTCCGGTAAAATAAAAGGCAGAACTTCCGGGGGCAATCTCAATTTGCACAACCTGAAGGATGACATCGACCTGTCAACAAGCGGCGGAAATATAGAAGCCGAAAATAGCAATGGCAATATCAGTCTCACCACCTCCGGCGGATCACTGCACCTGGATGGCCTGGGTGGAAACATCAAAGCAACTACAAGTGGCGGCAACGTTCATGGCAATGACATCTCCGGTGAGTTGTATGCAAATACATCAGGGGGCAGTATTGTATTGAAAGGATTGTCCTGCAGCCTGGAAACTTCTACGAGCGGCGGTAATATAGAAGTCTCTATCAAACAATTGGGCCAGTATGTAAGAATCAGCAATTCCGGTGGAAATATTGACCTTGTAATGCCAAAAAACCAGGGAGCAGATCTTAAATTAAGCGCAGAAAAAGTTAAGACCTCCGGTCTTGAGAATTTCAACGGCAGTAAAGAAGATGACAGTGTAAAGGGTAAATTGAATGGCGGAGGTATTCCTGTTACAGCATCCTCCAGCAGTGGTAATATCAACTTTTCCCTGAAGTAGTTGATGTGATGTGCGATGACATTTTTAGTAAATAAGATTTCCTATAACGATGGAACGCCGGGATCAAAAAATGAATAAGTAATGATAGAGCTACAGCATATTTCCAAATGGATCAACCAGGGTGGAAGAAGAATGTTTATACTCAAGGACATTTCCATTTCAGTGGGGGAAGGGGAATTTATTTCAATTATGGGTCCGTCGGGCTCAGGCAAATCAACCCTGCTGAATGTGATTGGCATGCTGGATGAGCCGAACGAGGGTGAATATGATTTTATGGGGATGAAAGTATTTTCCTTCAGGGAAAAGCAGCGTTCTGAAATTTATAAAAGCCACATTGGATTTGTTTTCCAGGCATATCACCTCATCGATGAACTCACCGTGTATGAGAATATTGAGACACCCTTGCTTTACCAGAATATCAAGACTGCTGAAAGAAAAGCCATGGTGGCAGATATGCTCGATCGGTTCCAGATCGTTGGAAAAAAAGACCTGTTTCCTGCTCAATTGTCCGGCGGCCAGCAGCAGCTGGTTGGCATAGCACGGGCCTTGATCGTAAAACCAAAGTTATTGCTGGCAGATGAACCGACGGGTAACCTCAACTCACGGCAGGGTGAAGAAATCATGGAACTTTTTAAACAACTCAACAAGGAGGGAGTTACGGTGATACAGGTAACACATTCAGAAAAAAATGCTTCTTACGGATCCAGGATCATTAACCTCCTGGATGGAAGGGTCGTAATGTAAAAAGTTAATAAAATGATCAGGAATAAAATGAAATATTGCATAATTTTTTTCATGGCACTTGCTAACTGTAAGGCATATACGCAAACAGCGGATACTGTATTGTCACTGAGACAAAGTGTGGACATTGCCATCAAAAACAACCTCCAGGTAAAACAAAGTGACCTCCAGGCACAATCAGATTATATTTCTCTAAAACAATCAAAGGCCAATAAATTACCAGACGCCAATGCATTTGTCTCACACGGCCTCAACCAGGGACGCAGCATTGACCCATTCAGCAACAGTTACATCAATCAAAATGTAACTTTTGCAAATTATGCATTGAGCAGCTCGGTGATCATTTCCAATGGCGGGCAGTTGAGAAACCTCGTGAAACAAAATGAATTTGGAGTAGCGGCTTCAAGGATGGACGTACAACTTGCAAAAGAAAACCTCACACTTGACATAATCCTCGCATATTTGCAGGTGCTGAACAATGAAGACCTGGCTGAACAATCAAAGAACCAGATGGCACTCACAAACAAGCAGGTAGAGAGACTTGAAATTCTCAACAAGGAAGGCGCGATCATACCTGCGCAATTGTTCGAATTGAGAGGGCAAATGGCGAACGACCAACTGGCTTTTATCAACAATCAAAATGCAGCAGAATTATCAAAACTCACGTTGAGCCAGTTGATGAACGTCCCGTATAGTAAAAATTTGCAATTGGAAAGGTTCACCGCCGATCAGTATGTGGTGGCACCTGAGGCAAATCCGGAAATGATCTATTCGACCGCCGAAAAAATTTATCCCCGGTTAAAAGCTGCAGAATTCAGGAAACAAAGTGCTACTGCAGGAATCAGAGCAGCGAAAGGACAATTCTATCCGCAAATAAGCCTGAATGGAAATATAAATTCCAACTTTTCAAATGCAGCCAGGAAAGATATTTTATTGAATCAATCACAGGTACCATCCGGAGATTTTATAACCATCAACGGCGACAATATCCCTGTGATCACCACCAAATCAAATTTTAATTCACAAAAGATCAATTATACAGATCAGGTAAGGAATAATTATGGTACCTCATTGAGCCTGGATATACGCATACCCATTCTTAATGCAAACATGGCAAAAAACAGGGTTGCCCAGGCAAAGATTGCATTACAGAATAGTATGTATGTTGAAGAAACAGCTAAGATCCAGTTGAGGCAGTCTATCGAGCAGGCATATTTTAACATGAACGCTGCCAATGAAAAATATAAAACATTACAGCAACAGGTAGCAGATTTTGAAGGAGCATTTAAAATCGCTGAAGTTCGTTTTAATGAAGGGGTATCGAACCAGGTAGAATACCTGATAGCAAAAAATAACTATGACCGGTCAAGGATAAATCTAATCAGTGCATTGTATGATTACATATTCCGTATTAAAATTCTTGACTATTACCAGGGAAAGCTTGTGCTATAAGGGCAACCCAACCGTATTTACGGTGAGGTTTTGAAAATTCTTTCCGCATTGGCTGTTGTGATCAAGGCTACTTCTTCTTCTGAAATATTTTTTAGTGATGCAAGTTTTTGCACGATCAAAGGAAGATAACTGCTTTCATTTCTTTTGCCCCGGAATGGAACCGGGGTAAGATAAGGCGCATCAGTTTCCAGTACGATGTATTGCATATCTATTTCTTTGATCACCTCTGCAAGCCCTGCATTTTTATAAGTAACCACTCCACCGATTCCCAATAAAAACCCTGCGTCAATTATTTCTTTCGCTTCAGCAAGTGAGCCACTGAAACAATGGAATATACCCTGCAGTCCCCGGTACGTATATTTTTTCACCACATCAATGGTCTCACGCATGGCATTCCGCGTATGCAAAACAACCGGAAGATGATATTCGAGCGCCCATTCTAAGTGAGTATTGAAACATTCATATTGTGCCTCTTTAAAAGTCTGGTCCCAGTAAAAATCAAGGCCTGTTTCTCCTATTGCAACAAACTTACGTTTACCTAACCAGCTTTGCACAATGGAAAGCTCTTCCTTATAATTCGCTTTGACAGAACAAGGATGCAACGCCATCATTGAAAAACATTCCGGGTATTTTCGTTCCAGCTCCAGCATATTATTCATTTCGGTACTGTCGATCGAAGGCAGGTAAAATTTCTTTACTCCGGCGCTCAGGGCTTTATCGATAACGGTTTGAATGTCGCCGGCAAAATCATTCAGGTACAGGTGAGTATGGGTATCAATCAGAGTCATGATCACAAAGGAAATTGAAATTTTACAATATTATGAATAACAATTAAATGACATATCATATAAAAAGTTCGATGTTTTTGTATGGCTGGTGAAAAAAATGGCATAAATAAATTCTTAATAAAAACGTGTCCAAAATAAGAATTATGTTAGATAGTCGCGGCTGGCCTGGTTGTTAGCTCGTTCATTTTCAAAATTGCCAACCTGAAATCACCACAGGCTGGATGTAAAGATTGAAATTGCGGGCGATGTGCTCTGCTGGCCACAATTTCAAAATACACTTCCAAAGAATGTTGTTGCATCTTTTTAAAAACAATTGTAACTTCGGGCCAGTTTTCATAGGGTACGGATTAAAAACGGGCCAGGGTGTCTACCCCGGCCCATTTTATTTTAGTGATACTCTCCCGGTATTTTTACCCGATTATTTTAAACTGGTATCCTTTCCTGGCAAAGTGATCCAAAACCCCGGGTAATACAGTACGTAATTTTTGAATTGAATTTTCGCTATCATGAAAAACAACAATTGAGCCCTGTTTTGCATTTCTTGTAACATTTAAAAAACAGTGCTCTTCACTCAATTGCGGATCAAAATCCCCGCTCAGCACATCCCACATAATTGTTCTCATTGCATATTTTTTTGCTTTCAGTTGTGAGAGTTGAAATTTTGTGATACGCCCATAGGGTGGCCGGAACAAATTGCTGTCAATCACCTGTTTTGCCTTGAAAATATTTTCGAGATAAACAGCGTCTTTCGTTTTCCATCCATTCAAATGATCAAATGTATGATTGCCGACTGCGTGCCCTGCGGTAATCACATTCTCATAAATATCAAAATGCTTTTCAACATTTTTACCAATACAAAAAAATGTAGCCAAAGCATTGTACTTATTCAGCTGCTCCAATATAAATGTAGTTGCCAGCGGATTTGGACCGTCATCAAAAGTGAGGTAAAGGACTTTTTCAGCGGTTTTAACATGCCAGGTACATTCCGGATATAATAATCTTAATAAGGCCGGCGTTTTGATAAAATAGAACATTGCTGGAATTATAATTTTTTTCAATTAAACCTTTTGACCGACAGGAGGTCTTACCTCAAAATAAAATAAATAAATATGAAACTAACTAATCTCATACTGGGATTTGCACTTACCTCTTTAACAATTGGAATGCAAGCTTGTAAAAAGACCACAGCATCCACCACAACTGATGAGTTTGAAACCACCTTTGAATTAAGTGGCGACCAGGCCGTTACCGATTATGTCATTGAAGATGCAAATGATATTTTGAATGAAGCCGCCATAGAAAATAATTTTTCAGGCAACAGGCTATCTGACCAGTCATCCGCAACTCAGACAATGAATTTACTCAGTTGTGCTTCTGTGACTGTCACACCCCTCCAGGGTTTTCCTAAAAATATTGTCCTGGACTTCGGTACCGGCTGTACTTCTGGAAATGGGGTAACCAGGAAAGGAAAGATCCTGATTGCCATTTCAGATTCCTTAAGGAAATCAGGAAGTGTTGCGGTGATGACATTTGATGGGTTTTATGTAAATAATTTTAAAAAAGAAGGAACCATCACCTGGACGAATACAAGTTCTGCAGGTACCAAAAGCTGGCAGCGCAAAGCTGAAAATGGGAAGATCACCGCACCCGATGGAAAATACTGGCTTCACAGCGGTACCAAAAATATAGTGCAGGTTGCAGGGGTAACAACGCCCCATAATCTATTGGATGATGTGTATTCGATCACCGGTGACCATACCGTAACGAACGCCGCTGGTAAAACGAGAACCTCCACTATCATTGAAGCTCTTGAAAAGAAAGTGATCTGCGAAAACATTGATAAGGGGAAGGTAAAAATTCAGGGGCCTAACCACTTTGCTGTATTGGATTATGGGGATGGCACCTGCGACAGGGTAGCTACCATTTCAATTGATGGCAGGGATCCAAGGACTATCCTATTACGATAATTTTTCCAGGAACATAATGCCCGCCTGTCCATTCAAACGGACAGGCTTTTTTATTAGAGTCACTTAACATTGTTACCGCCTGTATATATCTTTGCAGGATGCCGAAAGTAAGAGTTCGTTTTGCCCCAAGCCCCACGGGAGGTTTGCATTTAGGTGGTGTGCGTACAGTGCTGTACAATTATCTTTTTGCCAAACAACACGGTGGGGATTTCGTGCTGAGGATTGAAGATACCGACCAGAACAGGTATGTGGAAGGGGCTGAAAAATACATCATGGATTGTCTCAACTGGTGTGGCTTATTGCCTGGCGAAGGTCCTCACACAAATGGACCTTATGCACCATACCGGCAAAGTGAAAGGAAGGAATTGTATAAAAAATATGCAGAACAATTGGTGAAAAGCGGCCACGCTTATTATGCCTTCGATACGCCTGGAGAAATTGAAGCAATGCGCGAAAGTTTGAAATCACAGGAAAAATTCAGTGCGAATTATGACCACCATGTTCGTCAGAACATGCGTAACTCACTCAACCTAGCTCCTCACGAAACCCTCGAATTGCTTGCAGCAAACACCCCATATGTGATCAGGATCAAAATTAACCCGGGTGAGCAGGTTACATTTGAAGACATGATTCGTGGCACTGTGCATTTTGATACCACGAATGTTGACGACAAAGTGCTTCTGAAAGCGGATGGAATGCCAACTTATCATTTAGCGGTAGTAGTTGATGATTACCTCATGAAGATCACCCATGCATTCAGGGGCGAAGAATGGCTCACCAGTGCACCTGTACATATTTTGTTATGGAAGTACCTTGGCTGGGAATCCTCGATGCCAGAATGGGCACACCTTCCACTGATCCTGAAACCCGATGGTAATGGCAAGCTCAGTAAAAGAGATGGCGACCGGCTTGGTTTTCCGGTATTCGCGATGAATTGGGAAGACCCGCTGACAGGTGAGGTGGTAAAAGGTTTCAAAGAGCTCGGCTTTTTACCGCAGGCCTTTATAAACCTTCTGGCATTGCTGGGATGGAATGACGGCTCAGAACAGGAATTATTTTCACTGGATGAACTGGTACAGAAATTTTCTATCAAACGCGTACACCATGCAGGCGCAAAATTCGATTTCGAAAAAGCGAAGTGGTTCAACCATGAATGGATAAAAAAATTACCGGCCAATGAATTAAAGCAAGACGTACTAAAAATATTCAGGGACCACGGGATTGAACCTGCTGATAATAGTAAACTGGAAAAAGTAATTACACTGATCAGGGACCGCTGCACATTGCTGACGGATTTTTGGGAACAAGGCTCATTTCTCTATAAGTCACCAGAAAATTATGACATGTCAGCAATTCGGCCGGGATGGAATGAAAAAAAGCAACTTTTTTTTGCTGAATTGATAAGGGCTATTGAGCTAAGCACAGATTGGGAAAGTCATTCGCTTGAAAAGGAATTCAAAGAGATGGCAGCTGCGAACCAGTTAAAGCCCGGAGAGCTTATGGCACCATTTCGAATTATGCTCGTGGGCGGTAAGTTTGGGCCCGGTGTCTTTGAGATTGCCTCAATAATTGGTAAAGAAGAAACCATCAATCGCATCCGGCATACGATGTCATTGTTGTAAAATGTTTTATTTGCGCTGTTAGACCAATCCATTATCAATGCAATTTGGCGATAAGATCTTTCTCTTTCAGCATGCTGATTCAACTGCGGTCAGGATTGTGATTACAGGGTTGAAACAAATGAAATCTGAATATTCATGCCACCATTGAAACAGAAATGTAATTTTGAATAAATTTTCAGACATGGACGAGAAGGATGCGAAAGGACAAATTAAAAAGCCACGGCCTATACGTGTTCTGGTAGCAAAAGTGGGGCTGGATGGACATGACCGTGGAGCAAAGGTGATTGCCACAGCGCTTCGTGATGCGGGGATGGAAGTGATCTATACCGGCTTGCGGCAAACTGCTGAAATGGTGGTGAATGCCGCTCTGCAGGAAGATGTTGATGCAATTGGTGTCAGCATTTTAAGTGGTGCGCACAATACCGTATTCCCTAAAATATTAAAGTTGCTGAAAGAAAAAAAGATGGATGATGTGTTATTGACCGGAGGGGGTATCATTCCACAGGAAGATATGACAGCATTGAATGAAATGGGCGTGGGAAAATTGTTTCCACCCGAAACATCAACTCAGGAGATAGCGAAATATATCCGGGAATGGGTACAGGAAAACAGGAGCTTTTAACGCAAAAATTTTCAATGGTTTTGAGCCTATTTTTGTAGTAAATATTATAAAGCAATAAACATGTATTCAACACTTCTTACCCAGCTGGAAAGCAACGTGTTCACCATCACAATCAACAGGCCAGATAAGTTGAATGCATTGAATCAGCAAGTGATGAAAGAGCTGGAACTGGCAATGGATGAAGTTAAAAATAATGCTGATATTAAAGCGGTGATCATTACAGGGTCGGGAAATAAAGCTTTCGTTGCGGGGGCCGACATATCCGAGTTTACAGGAATCACTCAGCAGGAAGCGATGGGATTTGCCAAATCAGGACAGGATATTTTTTTTAAGATTGAAAACAGCACAAAGCCTGTTATAGGTGCAGTGAATGGTTTTGCATTGGGTGGAGGCTGTGAACTTGCAATGGCTTGTCATTTCAGGATCGCGTCAGAAAATGCAAAATTCGGGCAACCGGAAGTGAACCTCGGGCTCATTCCCGGATATGGAGGCACACAGCGTATGCCGATGCTGATCGGAAAAGGAAGGGCAATGGAATTACTCTTGACAGGCAATATGATCGATGCAAATACCGCATTGCAATTCGGGCTTGTCAATTATGTAGTGCCTGGTGATCAATTGCTGGACAAGGCTAAATCCGTTCTCGCAATCATCAATTCAAAAGCGCCTGTTGCCATTTCAAAATGTATTAATTCTGTCAACCATTCCAATACTGGCATGAAAGGTTATGAACACGAGATCTTCGGGTTCAGTGAATGCTTTGCTACCAGTGATGTGAAAGAAGGTACTTCTGCATTCCTTGAAAAGCGTAAACCTAATTTTATCGGGAAATAGATTAATTATTGATTACTAATATTATGATTATTTTTTATTTGTTACAATACCCGGTGTGAGACTCATGATAGCGTATTTATTCGATTTAAAAGTATGTTTGAAACGGCCTCATAAAAAAGACGTGAAGAAAATTTGTTTGGTTGTCGCCTGCCTGCCGGTAGGCAGGTAAAGAAATGAAATTGATGTTACAAAAGTTGGGTATATTTTCTATGCTGGCAAGTCGCACAAAAGCTTGGATATATTCAACTGCTTGAGCTAATTTCATTTTAGACAAACTATTAAATTTTTAGTCTTTTTTTGAAGCCCTGCCTACCGGCAGGCAGGCTTGATTTTTTACCTGCCCGAGTGATGTCAGTCAGGCGGGTTACTTTTTTTATCAAGAAAAAAAGTAAGAACAAAAATCATTTTTCTATAAGTTTCTCATCAACATTATAAGCAGCCAGCTGGCTTAAAACCGTATTTCCAACCTGTTCAACAACCTTCAGCCGAATTGTCTTTAAAGCCACCGGCAAAAAAGTAATTATTCGTTTGTGCCCGATCGTTGTACCGTCGATCTTTTTTATTGGCCGATGATGATCATCAAATAAAAAAAGAGTAAATTTTTTACAATGCTGCCCGGCACGCAAATTTTCCTTCAAAACAATACAATCAACAGGTGTGGATTTATTAAATTCTATCTCTAAGGTCTTTAAATGGAAACCTTTACTTAAGTCTTTACCAAAACTTTGCGTCCTCAGGTTTTTAAAACCAACAAGTGATGCAGAATCGTAGCGGCTTATCAATCCTTTCCTGTCTGGAGGCACATTCAGCAAAAGGTTAGCACCACGCCCCACTGATTTCAAATACAATTGAAATAATTCTCCGGGCGATTTCACCCTATCATTTTCTTCCGGGTGGTAAAACCAACCCGGCCGTATACTCACATCACACTCAGCGGGGATCCAGCTGTTGCCATTCACATTTCCCAGGCTCAATGAATCTGTTGGTGGCGCTCCTTCTCCTCTTTTAAAACCCGCCGTGTCCAGTGTATTCCAGTTGGTAGTGGCGGCAATTCCATTTTCATTTCCCACCCACCGTATGTGTGGACCAATATCACTGAACACTAAAGTATTCGGCGACAAATGTTCAACTGTCTTCTCAAAACGTTGCCAGTCGTATTCCTGCTTTTTACCATTTGGGCCTTCACCATTCGCCCCATCCCACCACAGTTCCCAAACCGGCCCGTAATTAGAAAATATTTCTTTAAGCATATTCACAAACACATCATTGTATTCCGCCGTTCCATATTTTGGATGGTTACGGTCCCACGGTGAAAGGTAAACGCCGAATTTCAGCCCATAAGCTGCGCACGCTGCAGACAATTCTTTCAACACATCACCCCTTCCATTTTTCCATGCACTTTCTCTTACGGTATGAGTTGAATATTTACTTGGCCAAAGGCAAAACCCATCATGATGCTTTGCTGTAATGATAATTCCTTTAGCACCTGCAGCTTTTGCAATCCTGCACCATTGCTTGCAATCAAGTTGTTCGGGATTGAAAACATTTTCCGGCTCATCTCCCAAACCCCATTCTTTGTCTGTAAAAGTATTAGGGCCGAAATGCATAAACAGGTAAAACTCCATTTCATGCCATTCCACTTGTTGCGGTGTAGGTATGGGGAGGTGCTGTGCATCTAAGATTGAAACAAAAAAAATCAAAATAAAAAACAGGATGCCTTTAATTTTCATTTAGTGAAATAAAATGTTTGAAGAAATTTCCTGTTTGCGGCCACCTTCCTGTTGTATAAAAACTTTCAGCCCATTATCACCGCCGCTGTCGTAATACAATACCTTTAAACGGTGTAATCCCTTCTTCAAAGCGGCACGCTTACTTTTTTCAACCATCCCATGATCACCATCATTGTTTACAATTTCAATGTCATCAATAAATAATTTACTGCCATCGTCCGATTGAATAAAAAATGAATGAAAACCTGGCTGCTGAATATTAATATACCCCGTGAATTCAAAAGCAAATTTGTCCTTCCGTTTCTTTTGATCCGGAGAGATGGAACTGGCAACTCCCGAGCTTATGATTTTAGCCTTATCTATAGATGCCATGGTAATATCTCCCACGGGCTCAAAATATTTGTAAGCAATGCCGGGGCTAACACTTCCAACTTTAACCGCATCCATCCATTTATAAACAATCGCAGAGTCTGAAGCGGTGCTGCTCTGTAATTTACCGGGCTCAAAAGCTTTTGCTTTAATCATTTCCGAACCCTTTACATTCAACGGCCTGGTATAAATCAAAGAGCTTTCACCGGGGTCGGTATGATTGGTAGTATATCTTATTGTTCCATGTCCGGTAATGGTAACGACCGGGAGCATAGATCCTTTTTTGTACTCCATTTGTATTACCGGTTGTGTTGAGTATGCGCCATAATTATGGATACTCACAGCAAATGCATAAGGCGACCTGAAATTATTCGGGTCATATTCCGGAAGACTGATCGCAAGGTTCACGCCTTCCTGTTTCCATGAAAGTTCTTTCCCTGTTGATAGAAATGTAATTTTTGTGTCCAATGGCAGAATGGTGTTTTTCAATAACAATAGTTTGTCTTGCGGATATTTTGGAAAAATTGCATAAAGGATATTTTTATTTGCATTGTAGGTATAGAAAATATTTTTTACGGCATAACCGCTGTCAGGGTTTACGGTCAGCTTCAACATCGGGTCTTCATCCTTTTTCAACAGGTAACCCAATCTTCCTTCGCTCAGCTGGTAGGGGTTTTTCCAACGGCTGGAACCATAGATTGATTCTCCGTTCACGGACAACCATTCACCCATTTGTAACAACCTTTCCTGCATGATGGGAGGGATCTTCCCATGTTCATCAGGTCCGATATCCAGTAAAAAATTTCCGCCGCGACTTACCTTATCAATCAGTGCAATTATAAGCGATTGCGCAGAATTATAATCCCATGCATCTTCTTCACGGTTGTATCCGTACGAGCGTCCCATACCCCGGCTCTCTTCCCAATAATGGTTGTCGAAATCAACGTCTGGCTGGTATTCCGGTGTGAACACCAGCCCATGATGAAACCTGATGTTAGATCCCCACCGGTCGTATGTTACCACACGATCTTTCACAGGACTTTCATTGTACATCCATTGTAAAAATTCTTTTGCCTTCCACACATCATCGCTCACTTCCCAATCACCGTCAGTCCAGAATACATCTGGACGGTAGTTATTGATCAGCTCTTTCATTTGCGGCCAAACATGCTGGCTCACATATTTGTTTTTGTCAGATTTCCATAGTGGGTTGAACCATTCATACAGAGAATAATACATGCCCGGGTGTACCGATGTTTTTCTTACCGCATTAAAAAGATCCCCCAACAGATCGCGGTGAGGGCCAGCGTCTGCTGCGTTCCAGTTAAAACCCCAGTCACGGTTTGCCTCCTTATTTGGCCACAGGCAAAATCCATCGTGGTGTTTTGAGGTGAGTACAATATATTTTGCACCTGAAAGTTCAAAAAGCTTTGCCCATTCATCGGGGTTAAATAATTCTGCTTTAAATTGATCGGCGAGCTGGTAATAAGTGAGGTCGCCGAATTTTTTTTGGTGAAAGCTTTGCCTGGCGGTGTCTGTTGTTTGCAGGCCGTACTGGTACCACTCTGCATAATTTCCCTTGGTACTCCATCCCGGTACTGAATAAACACCCCAGTGAATAAAGATCCCAAACTTAGCATCTGTGTACCATTGAGGAACTGGGCGTGCATCAAGGCTTTGCCATGTAGGCTCATAATGTTGTGCAAAAGAAATGCTGCAGATAAAAAAGCTTAAACATGCGGCTGTTTTTTTCATAGAACAATATAAAAATATATTTATTCTTTATCGCCGTTTATGAGGGAGTGCCGGTAAAAATACGTATCACTTTTACAAACCTGCCTTTATAATATTGATTCAATGGTGTAACGGTCACCCCATGTGCTTTGCCGGATGAAGAATGAATGAATTCAATCTGGCCATCCGCATTGGATACAATGATCCCCATATGGCCCACGAATCTTTCTGTACTGTCGGTGCCGGTAAATAAAATGATGTCGCCGTTTTTTGAATCCTGCACGGGGATTTCCTTACCTACGTGAGTGAAATCGATGGAAGACCGTGGCACCTTAATATTAAAATGGTTGAATACATAAGTAATGAACCCTGAGCAATCAAAACCTTTGGTGGGGTCGGTAGATGCATACAGGTAGGGAGTGCCGATGAGAGTTTTGGCAAAGCTTACAATATTGTCTGGCAAAACTCCTGATGTTTTTACTTCAATAGATGGAAGGGTGTCGTGTACGATGATGGCATCGGCTGAAGTTTTTGCGGGTGGCGTGTCCCCGGATTTTATAGAATCTTTTTCAATAGCCAGGAGGGCGGGATCTTCTTTGCTGTGTTTTTCGAAACACCCTGCAAACGAATACAGCACGGCCATAATTAGAAAAAATTTTGCTGCCATAGTTATTGAATTTGTATTTAAAATTAATCAAATTGCCTGTAGCATTTGCAGTAAATTTGCAGATAATCAGTAATCATACCAGTTTTATGGAATACCGTATTGAGAAAGATACCATGGGTGAGGTTAAAGTGCCTGCTGATGCATATTACGGAGCACAAACACAAAGGAGCATCGACAATTTCCAGATCGCGCAGGATATCAACCGGATGCCCAAAGAGATCATCAAAGCATTTGCCTACCTGAAAAAAGCAGCAGCTCTTACCAATGTAGATGCAGGAGTGTTGCCAAAAGAAAAAGCAGACCTGGTCGTAAAAGTTTGTGATGAGATTTTAGCAGGTAAGCTTGATGATTATTTCCCACTGGTAGTATGGCAAACCGGCAGCGGTACCCAAAGTAATATGAATGTGAACGAAGTGATCGCTTACCGCGCTCATGTACTCAATGGCGGCAAGCTTTCTGATAAAGAAAAGTTTCTGCATCCCAATGATGACGTCAACAAATCACAATCCAGCAATGATACATTTCCCACGGCCATGCACATTGCTGCCTACAAAATATTGGCGGAGCTTACGATTCCGGGTATCGAAAAATTAAAGAATACACTTTCAGAAAAGTCTAAGGAATTCATGCACGTGGTGAAGATCGGGCGTACCCATTGTATGGATGCAACTCCATTGACTGTAGGTCAGGAATTCAGCGGCTATGTATCACAGTTAGATCACGGGTTGAGGTCAATAAAAAACTCGTTGCCGCATTTAAGCGAACTGGCATTGGGAGGAACTGCTGTGGGTACCGGCATCAATACACCACCCGGATATTCAGAAAATGTAGCGAAGACTATTGCTGAGCTCACGGGCCTTCCTTTCATCACAGCCGAAAATAAATTTGAAGCGCTCGCCGCTCATGATGCGATCGTGGAAGCACATGGGGCACTAAAGACCGTAGCGGTGAGCCTGATGAAAATTGCCAACGACATCCGGTTGCTTTCTTCCGGTCCGCGAAGCGGCATCGGTGAAATATTTATTCCTGATAATGAACCCGGTTCTTCCATCATGCCTGGTAAAGTAAACCCTACACAATGTGAAGCATTGACGATGATCGTTGCCCAGGTGATGGGAAATGATGTGGCCATAAGTATTGGGGGAGCTTCCGGTCATTTCGAGCTGAATGTTTTTAAGCCCGTGATGATCTATAATTTTCTTCACAGCGCAAGGTTGCTCGGTGATGGCTGCGTGAGCTTTAATGATAAGTGTGCGGTGGGCATAGAACCGATCACCAGCAATATTAAAAAAAACCTGGACAATTCATTGATGCTTGTAACCGCTCTCAATACAAAAATCGGTTATTACAAAGCCGCGGAGATAGCCCAGAAGGCTCATAAAGAAGGAAGCACCTTAAAAGAGATGGCCGTAAAATTGGGTTATGTAACTCCTGAACAATTTGATGAATGGGTAAAGCCGGAAGAGATGGTGGGTAAGTTATCATCCTGAGCCTGCCTGCCGGCAGGCAGGCTTGTCGAAGGAGTTTGTCGAAGGATGAGCTTGTCGAAGGATGAGCTTGACGAAGGGCTTTTCCGGCAGTTGTTTTTCATAGCTCCCTCTTGGCGCAAGCGTCCGCTTGTGCCCGCATTGGCGGATACTCTCTCCCTCTTGGCGCAAGCGTCCGCTTGTGCCCGCATTGGCGGATACATCAGATAAAATTTCTTACTCGGATTGATTTATCTTATTGAAGTTGGTAGATCTCAAGCTTCAGGCACAAGCGGCCGCTTTCGCCAAGACTAAGCCAGACCTCATAAGATTGGTATTAAATAATAAATGATAAATCTATTAATCCCTTTTTACCATAGAAATCTCCAGCACTGCTGTATAACCAATCTTCGGCTTTCTGGACAAATCCGGCCTCAACAGGATTATCATGAATGTAGTTAAGAGTTTTATGAAACATCTCACTATTTAATATTTGAATTGGCTTATTGTGCTGTTGCCAAAATTGCCAGTCATTATTATTACTATTTTTAATTCCTGCTCGTTTCATCATCCAAACCATCCACTCTTTACGGCTTTCTCCAACATAATTTACTATTTGCTTTCGCATAGAGGTTGAAGTATGGCTTTTCATATCCCGTACAATAGTCTCTAATTTATTTTTATTACTACAAATTATCATATGCACATGGCTAGGCATAATTATCCACCCATAAATCTCAAGACCTTTATATGCCCGGCAATATTTCCAGCTTTCAATTAAAACATCTTTATATTCTCTCCGAATAAAAACATCAATCCAGTATACTACTGCATAACTAATAAAATATAATTGATCACTTTCACCAAATTTATATTTTCGGCTCACAACACAAAATAAAAAGTGTTTAAATCTTACACATGCAGTTCTCCTCCTTGGCAATAGTTTTAATATCTTCTTTTATTTTTAAAACCTCAGGCTTCAAGCACAAGCGGACGCTTGCGCCATGGTGGTGCCATGGTGGTGTAAAGCCGGAGGCTTCAAGCACAAGCGGACGCTTGCGCCATGGTGGGGAAGTTGGCATCCTGAGCTTGTCGAAGGATGTTTTTCCAACATTTGTTTTACATAGCATCTTCGTTGTGTCACTCACTTGTACAACATACCTTTATTCGGCATTCTTACCTTGAGTGATTTATATCTTATTGAATTTGATAAATTTAAAGCTTCAGGCACAAGCGGAGGCTTGCGCTATGGCTGGCCCGCTTGCGTCGAGGCTTGTGTTGAATGTTAAATATTTTCTTGAATATTCGTTGTAAATCACTTCAATTGTACGAAAAGAGGCACGACTTTGGCTATTCAACAATAAAACATTTTATGTCTCAAAAAAACAAAAAACAATTTGGTGTATGGATGGATTCTCACCATGCAACAGTAGTAGGCAAGCTGGATGCGGAAGCAAAGAATTTCAGCGTACTCGGACATTCTGAAAATGCCGGCGCTGATTTCAATACCAGTGAAAAAAATGCTCACAATGATGAAAAAACCTTGCAACACAAGTTTTTCAAGGAAATACTTCACTTTATGCAAAATGCTGAAGAAGTTCATTTAACAGGAACAGGCACCAGCCAGGAACAATTCATGCATTATATGGCAGAAACTCCCCAGTTTAAAAATACCGTCACTGCTGAGAGCACTTCCAATAAAATGAGCGATGAGAACCTCGTTAAATATATCACTTCAAAGTTTGAGGAAGTGCCCGTGAATCATTAATATTTGAAAAGCAGGTATTGTTTTTGTTAGTCAGAAAAATAAAAACCAATGGATAGCATCAACAAACAACAAAAGGAAAATAATTTTCAAAACCTCGATGGAAGCGAAGGTGTAAAAAAGATCAGGGAACTGGTGGACAAATCTTCCACTTGCTTTTTTTGTACGGACATCGAAACCGGCAAGCCTTTTATTACACGCCCTATGGCTGTGCAAAAAGTTGACGATGATGGTGTGCTCTGGTTTTTGAGCGCCAATGATTCCCATAAAAATTATGAGATCAAATCTGATGACAAAGTTCAGTTACTGTTCCAGGGGTCAAGCTATTCAGATTTTCTCAATCTGTATGGCACTGCTACCGTAAATGAGGACAAGTCAAAAATAAAGGAGCTATGGAAGCCAATCTTGAAAACGTGGTTTACCGGAGGAGTGGATGACCCGCGCATTTCAGTGATCAGGGTAGAGCCCACTGAAGGATATTACTGGGATACCAAGCACAACATGGCAATAGGTATTGTAAAAAGACTGACAGGTGCTCTGATTGGCCAGACCATGGATGATTCTATTGAGGGTAATATTTCAATGTAAACCACCACTTTTTTCATACTAATTCCATTATAATTTCAAGCCAGGTCCCCGCTCAAAAACGGGGACTTGGTTTTTATGATCGTGATGGTTTCGAGGTCCTCGTTACAAACGAGGACCAGTAGTAGCCAGTAGTAGTTTTCACCCAATATCATTTATGTTCCGGTTAGTGAGCCGCGGGCACCCTGACTTCGAGGTCCTCGTTACAAATGAGGACCAGTTGGATACCAGTCGGGTGAGAGTTGCGGTTCGTGAGTCACGAACCGGGGAACTGAGAATCAGTTAAGAGGAAAAAAATATCAATCTTCTATCTCATCCAAAACAGGTATTTCTTTCATAGCCTCAAGACGGATGATAAGAGCTGCCTTCGCTTTCTGCAATTCTTTTTCAGCATGGATGATTTTATCCTTCAGCTTTCCCTTACCAAAAATTTTTGTATCATCAAGCTTCCGGTTCAATTCGTAGATCTCTGCTTCTGTTTCCATGATTTTTAACCGGCTGTAATAAGTAATGCTTTCACTCATATGTGCCAGTACAATCATAGCGGTTAAAAATGGATGGTTGCTTGTAACATTGGCATCTTTTATTCTTCCATGTTCCAGCTCAACCTTCAGGGCATAAGCGAATTCTTCCATATTCAGCTTTTCATAATTACTTTCAGGATCCATAAAAGCAGCAATTGAATCAACATTGGTTAACCCGGTAAGGTCTACTTCGGAAGATTCATCTTTTTTCAGGTCTTTATAAACAAGATTACGAACAGCCCGCGCTTCTTCAATGTCAGGATCATTTTCAGGCTTTGTAAAATCCCTTTTGGTCCAGTCCCATTTATCCTGGTGAACGGGTTTGATCCACTTTTCACAAAAAGTCACTGCATCGCTGCCCAATGAAATAAATTCGCCATCTTTTTTAATATACACACTATGATAAGTGCCTGGTTTGTCGCTCATAAGAATGTTTTAAAATGAATAATTCAGAAAATAATATTTTCCCTTGCAGGAAAAAACCAACAACATCACATTTCACCAAAGTTTTTAAGCCATTCCTTTGCATTTTCGGCCTCCGTAAAAAATTGGGTGGTGATCTGCCCCACCATAATATCCAGGCTTTTGTGGGCGGCGAGCTTACTGAAAGTGCTGGGAGAATATATCCATGCAAAGAATTGCAATCCGGCTTTCTGCATCGCCGGGAACCACACCGTTCCTCCCCAGTCTGCCGCCTCAGACCAATTTCCAAGAACATGGGTATTGTCGTTCAGCACTTTTGAACATTTATTTTTCTTCAGCAGGTCAAGCATCACGAGGCATCCTTTTTTAACTGAATCGTAATTTTGAAATCCTATCCAATCTACTTCAAGCCATTTCTCCCTGCTGTTGTAATCTATAGTGATCTGCGAATTATGATAAAAAGTTTCGCCGTCAGTTGAAACATTTCCCTCATTTTCTTGGTTTGCCAGTGGCAGCAAAAAATAAAATGTTGATCCTTTTCCAAATTCGCTTTCTATCCAGAAGCTCCCATTATGTGCTTTGATGATCTCAGATGAAATGTACAATCCCAATCCCAATCCCTGGAACTTCATAGACTTGTTATCAACACGGTAAAAACGATCGAAGATCTTACTGAGATTTTCCTTTTCTATCCCAATCCCAAAATCCTGAACAGAAACTACAAGGTTATTGAATTGTTGGGATGAACGTACAATGATGGAGGTAGCATCGGGAGAATATTTTATGGCATTGTTTAGAAAGTTGCTGAAAACCTGTTCAAGGCGCAACCTGTCGCCATGATAAACCACATCATCATTTGTATCAATGATTACCTGGTGCGCGGCTGCAGTAAGTTGTGCTCCTGATACACATTCTTCTACCAGCTCCTTAAAATTAAAATCAGTCTTGTCAAGCTGGAACTGCTGTTCTTCTATTTTCGAAACATTTAAAAAATCGCCAATCAGCTTTGTTAGCTTATTGATCTGTATATCCATTCGCTTCACGAGATCTGCATCTTCCCTATTTCCTTCCTGCTCGAACTTGAATTGAAGCAATTGCGCATACCCTTTTATGCTGGTTAAAGGTGTTTTCAATTCATGGGAAGCCATGCTGATGAACATATCCTTTCTTTCTTCATTCGCTTTGTGTACTTCGATATCTGTATTAGTGCCAAACCACTTTACCTGGTTGTTGTTCACAAAACTTGTGGCCCTGCCCAGGTGCCACCTGTATGATCCATCTTTCCCCCGCAGCCTGAATTCAACCTGGTAAGGTGTGAGGTCCTCCAAACTTTTTATCCACGTTTTTAATACAGATTCCAGGTCTCCAGGATGGATTACGTTTTGCCATCCTGCTCCTACAATTTCTTCTTCACTCTTGCCAAAATAATTTTTGGTAACCAGGTTCACATAATCCAGCTCACCCTTTTGGTTCGCAGTCCATACCTGTTGTGGCATTACATCTGCAAGCTGCCTGAATTGTGTTTCACTTTCTTTCAGCGCTTCTTCTATTTTTTTCTGACGATCTATGTTGGTAGAGGTTCCAACCCATTTTACGACTTCTCCCTTCTTGTTTTTTACAGGTACTGTCTTTCCCAGGAACCAGAAATATTTTCCATCTGCATTTTTCATCCGGTATTCACCACTGAATTCTGTCTTACTCTCAAATGCCTTCTCCCATGTGCCTACAACATTTTGCCGATCATCGGAATGGAATATTTTTGCCCACCCTCCTTCATTAACTGCTTCAATGCTTAGTCCTGTCCAGTCTAACCATTGTTTGTTAAGATATGCGAAAGTTCCATCAGGATTTATTTCCCAAACAATGTGGGGTATTGTATCAGTAATGAGCCTGAATCTTTGCTCACTTGTGCTGATTTCATCCAGGGAATTTTCTATATTGGTGACTTCCATTTCTTGTCTGAGCACATTTAATCATGCACGTGTCAACCGAAACAATTAAACCGTTGGCTACTTTATGAATCCTTTAATGAGATCCATCAATCCGCCACCACCATTTTGTTGTTGTTGTTGCATTGCACCACCGGCCAGGCTTTTTACAAGATCCATCAACCCTCCCCCGCTACTTCCATTGCCTCCTGAGGTTACTTGTTTTAAAAGATCGCCCAATCCTCCGCCCTGTGACTGTTGTCCAACTTCATCGCTCTTGCCGCCCGTGATCGACCTCAATAAATTCTCCAGTGAAAAACCTGTATTACCCGGATCATTAACTTTATTCACGAGGCTTCCAAGAACATCTGGTATCAGGTTACCAGCAACATTGCTTGCCTGGCTGTTTCCCATTTTGAAATTATTCATCAGCTTTGATGCAAAATGGCCGATCATCATTGATACAATGGGATTGCTGAGCAAGCTGCTCTTATTATTTCCCCCACCAAATAATGACAGCAGGCTTTGCAATCCGCCACCTGCAACAACATTTCTTAATCCTGATGCAACAGTATTGGTAGCTTCTGCCACCACCGCATCATTGTGTTCATTGGGCACATCAGGGTTGTTGATCACAGAATCGTTAGCGTTGGATTTTACAAGATCGAATAATTCTTTAAGCATAAGATGTTTTTAAGGAGGTTAAAAATTATGAATGACTGCTTTGTACCTACGGCGTCTTGATTATACAAATTTTTATCTGTTAATTATATAAACCGGGTGATAAAGATACAATAGCTAGGTATCATAAGTGGCATCATATTCTGTTGGAAGTTCAATAACTTTGGAAAGATTAAATATGTGACCATGACTTCCATTGCTGAAGCGCTCGTTAGTCTTATTGAGGAATACATGCCACAACTGGATAAAATTGCCGGGGACGAATTTTCAAAAAAAACTGCACCGGGGAAATGGAGCAAAAAAGAGATGATAGGCCACCTGGCAGATTCAGCTCAGAATAATATCCGGCGTTTCATTGTTGCTCAATATGAAGATACCCCTACAATCGTGTACAACCAGGATGAATGGGTAACATTGAATAATTACCAGCAACAACCTCCCCAGCATGTTGTTCAACTTTGGTATGTGCTCAATAAACAGGTTGCCGCCATTTTTAAAAAAATATCACCTGGAGCTGCCCTGCGCCAAAGTCAAAGCCAGGAGTTGCATACTATTGAATGGCTCGGCCAGGATTACCTAAAGCACCTGAAGCATCATATGCATGTGGTGCTCGATTTGGAACCGGTGGCCTACCCGTAGATTTATTTTTGATTGTTGAAATAAGCTTACTTGTCAGCTTGGTAAATGCAGGCATGTTCAAACACTCAACACTCAATGCTCAATGTTCAAGTATTAAAGCATAGTATAACTTGATCGAAGAAATTTCAACACCGAAAGGTTGTCTTTAATTTCCTTCATAACGGATGTGCAAATTAGAAATGCTTTCACCTTGAACATTGAAAATTGAGTGTTGAGTGTTGAGTGTTTTTTTTATTATATAAAGCTTCGTCAAGATGTAATAATCCTTATTTAAGACTTCACCTTTATCCTTATTCTTTGCCTGATATCTGAAGACGAGCTTCCCACCTGTAGTTCATAGTGCCCGGAAGCGATTTTATAATCGTTTGCAGCTTCATCAAAATATCGAAGCTGTTCCGGCAAAATCATAAACGATACCATTCGACCTGTTCTTTTTGGAATAGTTACACGGGTAAATCCCTGCAAGGATTTTACAGGATAATTATGTGCCCGATCATTGATCTTTTTGAGATATAGCTGCACAACTTCACTACCATCATACACGCCTGCATTTTTAATTTGCACTGTCAAACGTATGGTATCAGTGGCATGAATTATTTTATTACCGGTTCTAATACCTTCATAAGAGAACCTGCTGAAACCTAGTCCATAACCAAAAGGAAACAGCGGTTTCTTTTTAAAATATCTATATGTTCTTCCTTTCATATTATAATCCTGAAATGCCGGAAGATCTTTCGTTGATTTGTAAAAGGTCACGGGCAATCTCCCCGACGGATTATAATCACCAAAGATGATATCTGCCGCGGCATTACCGGCTTCTTCGCCCGGGTACCATGCCTGGATGATTGCGGGTATGTGCCTCTTTTCCCAATTGACCGACAATACACTCCCGCTTGTGAGCAACAGGATTATTTTCTTATGGGTTGCCGCTAATTTTTTAAGCAGGGCTTCCTGTTCTATTGGCATTTCAAGGCTTGTCCTGTCACCCTTATAAAATCCATTAAGTGTGACATTTGCATCACCTTCTTCACCTTCCAGCCTTGAAGAAATGCCTGCCACCATGATGATCAGGTCTGCTGATTTTGCGATCTTCAAGGCTCTATTGATGCTATCTCCCTTCTGAACTGCATGTGCGTAATTGGAGCCAGGAACAGGTACTCCCTCTGCATATAAGGCTTTTACCAATGGGCCAACTTTTGCATGAATACCCTGCAAAAAAGTAACCGCTGATGAAGGAGTTCCGTTGTAATTACCCAACAATACATCAGCATTGTTTGCATAGGGACCAATGACTGCGATGGTATGGACGCTTTTGTCCAGTGGCAAAAGATTGTGTTTATTCTTCAGCAAAACCATGCTTTCGATAGCTACCCTTTTGGCCATTTCCCTGCTTGCCCTTGTATCAACGTCTTCGATACCAAGAAAAGAAAAAGGAACTTCATTGGGGTTCTCAAACATTCCCAATTTAAATCTTGTTAAAAGCAAGTGGTACAAAGCGCTGTCTATATTTGTAAGAAGCGCAGGATTTTTTTGCAAAGCAATTTTCAGTGCTCCCATTTCAGGCCCGCATGAGAGGTCACTCCCGGCAATCAGGGATGCTGCTGCAGCTTCAGCAGTTGATGAATATGTTTTGTGCGAATTGACCATATCCGAAATTGCCCAGCAATCAGTAACGATGTGACCAGAAAAATGCCATTTATCCTTTAATATTTTTTGCAGTAATTCCGCATTTGCACAACATGGTGCGCCATCAAACCGGTTGTACGCACACATCACGCCTTCCACTTTTGCCTTTGTAACCAACGCCTCAAAAGCAGGCAAATAAGTTTCATAAAGGTCTTTCCTGGATACGCGGGCATCGAATGAATGTCTTTCGGATTCAGGTCCGCTGTGAACAGCGAAATGTTTGGCTGTGGCGGCTACCTTCAGATATTTTGGATCATTGCCTTGCAAACCTTTTACATATGCTGTTCCAATTTGTGCAGTTAAAAATGGATCCTCACCATAAGTTTCCTGCCCGCGTCCCCACCTGGGATCACGAAAAATATTAATGTTGGGCGACCAGAAAGTCAGGCCCTGGTAAATACCATTCGAATCATTCTTTTGTAATGCATCATTGTACTTTGCCCTGGCTTCCGTTGATACAACATCTCCCATTTGATTGATCAATGCAGTATCCCAGGTAGCAGCCATCGCAATCGCCTGGGGAAATACTGTTGCCACACCATTTCTTGCCACACCATGCAACGCTTCATTCCACCAATTGTAGGCCGGTATGTGTAAACGCTTTATCGATGGTTGGGTATACTGCAAAAAAGCAATTTTTTCTTCAGTGGTAAATTGCTTTAATAATTCAGCAGCGCGTTGTTGAAATAGCCTGCTGCCATGAACTGTATCCCTTTGAGCAGAGGTTTGATTCCAAATAAAAATAAGTGGCAGCAAAAATACCCGTCTTGAAATCCTTGTTTTCATCACGATAAAAATACGTGAATTAAATACTGATCCATCGCATGTAAACATGATTCTACTACATCATCAAACTAAAAAAATGAATACTGATTAGGCGGGATTACTTTTAGGACTAGAATACATTGAATCCTGCAATGTCGTAAGCCGCAGAAGCAAACAGGTCGTCATGTATCAGTCCAACACCCCTGGCAAACCATCGTTCCTCTGTACCTACTGGCGTTGTTGGATCTAAAGACACGAAATATTCATACTTTACCTTGATAACATCCGCGAAATTTTTTGAACCGATGGTTACAGGAACGCTTTTTTCAAGGATCGTCATTTTTATATTGAGGGTAACGGGGACCGTAGAAACGAATCCTGAAAAATCGGAGGATTGCCAGGTAGTACCCATGGGCACATCATCTTTTAAAAAAATATATTCACCCAAAACAGGGCCATCAAACGGAAGCACTGTTGAAAAATCTATGTATTGAAAATAATCCGCACCCGCTTTCCTGTAATATTGAGTGTCTGAAACAGCATTCGGGGGAATGGAATTTGCATTCAGGCTTTTGTAATCATTACCAGCAATGGTTGGCGAATAGGTCATCACTTTGATGAACAGCGAATCTGCGGTACCTCCTCCTATTAAAGAATATTTCCAGTTTGAGTTGGCAGTAGTAGGAAAATAATCAAGTGAAGCAGAATTGGTGGCAAAATTTAATGAAAAATTGCAGCCACCTGCGCCATACGATACAGTAAATACCTGGTTTCCGGCATTGGCAGGAATACCGACTGCCTGCAATAATACATTCTGCATTCCTGTAATCGCAAAAGAGCCGCTTGAAGAAAATTTTACACCATTCACAAGATTTGTTGAGATGTTATAATTCCCTGCCTTTGTAACATTTACCTGTACCAGGATATTGTTGGAACTGTCCATTGCAATTCCCTTCGTATAGCTTCCGGATATCACCACCGGGGTACAACTTCCCGCAGCCGAACCCAAATTTCCGGTGGAAGCGGTGCCACCGATTCCTGTATTATTAGCAAGATTGATGTTTGCAGAAAACTTTCCTTCCGTTATTGTTGTAATGCCGCTAAGAGAATCCAGGGCATCTCCCGAAAAAGTCCCGGTTATATGATTGTCCGATAGGTTTATGATATTGATCACAAACTCACCCACAAGCTGGTCTGCCTGGTAAATGGTTTTTGCGGGCGATTTATACAGAAGGTCAGCCTGCATAAGGGAAGCCTTAAAAGTACCGTTCGTTAAGCTGTCATCTTCCAGGACATGGAGATAAAATCTTTGCTGTCCATTTAAAGAAGTACCCTCAATATTCAGGCTCTTTTTATTGCCCGCCAGTTTTAAGATGTAAGCTGTATCAACAGGCCCGACGAATTGAACCCCTCCTTCTTTGAATTCCCAATCACCGGCTCCGAATTTTTTAATTCCTTCTTCAAGGCTGAACTCTTTTTTACAAAATGGAAAAAGTAAGCTGGTGAGAATAACAAAAAGACAGATTTTCAAAGTCCGCATTGATCGTAGTTTAGCATTCAGAAAGTTAAAAAAATCAGGATACCCGGATCTCATCATTAACAATCGCCCCGGTTTCAACGGTATGATGGCCCACATCCCTCTTTTGCTGATTAAAGAAACGTTTTTGAAACAATAAAATTGTAATCACACCAATTGAAATTGACGCATCAGCAAGATTGAAAATTGGCCTGAAAAATTCGAATTCCTCGCCTCCCCATACCGGGATCCAGGCCGGAAAATGCGCATCCCTGATCACAGGGAAATAAAGCATGTCTACCACTTTGCCATGGAAAAAACCTGCATATCCGTGGGCTGGAAAAATTTTTGCAACATTCAGAAGGGTAGTGCTGCTTTCTTCGAATATTAATCCATAAAACATACTGTCTATCAGGTTACCCAATGCACCTGCAAATATCAATGAAGCGCAGATCACAAAACCAGGGTGATATTTCTTTTTAACAATAACAGAGAGATAATACACTCCAAATGTAACGGCGGCAAGCCTGAACAACGTCAGCAGCATCTTTCCCCATTCACCACCGAATTTCCATCCATATGCCATTCCTTCGTTCTCAATAAAATATAAACGGAACCAATTCCCTGCCATAGGGTGCCATTCGCCAGCATGGTAATGCGTTTTGATGAAGATCTTCAGCGCCTGGTCTGCAAGCACCAAAATAAAAATTATCAAAAAAACATTTCTTCCTTTCACTATAAAATAATTTGAGGCGCAAAGATAATGAAAACGCATACAGCATATGTAAACACAGAACCGCTAAGGTGCCTCAATCTGTGCGGGATATCATTCTATGAACTTCATGGTGCATTGTTTTAACTTGGTTTTAAGAATGACCTCATTTCACTCTTCAAAATAAACCCGTTTCACTCTTTGTGATATGCCAGTCATGATCTCATATGAAATTGTATTGGCCCATTTAGCAATTTTTTGAATGGGAAGCTGGTCCCCGAACACAACGACCTCGTCGCCTTCATGCACTTGTTCAATGCCAGTCACATCAATCATTGTCATATCCATACAAACATTTCCAACTACTGGTGCAAGCTGATCATGAACCAACATTTTACCGACGCCGTTGCTTAAGCGTCTTGGGTATCCATCTGCATAGCCGATCCGCACGGTCGCAATTGTCACATCTTTTTCCAGAACATGCCCTCTTCCATAACCTACGCTCTCACCGGCCTTCACCAGTTTTACCTGGGCTATGTTGGTTGTAAGGGTGGAAACGGTTTTTAACTTTAACTGCATTGCATTGTGGGAATCAATGCCATATAATCCAATTCCAAGTCTTACCATGTCGAGCTGCAAATCCGGGTGCCGGTTGATGGCTGCAGTATTGGCAATATGCCTGATGAAATCATATTTCAGTGCACCTGTTAACTGTTCACAACACTTTACAAATATATTTGCCTGTTGCCTGGTAAAATCATCCTGGCTTTCCTGCTCGCTGGCAACAAGGTGAGAAAATACTGACTGAACCTTTATCAATTCGTTCCCATTCAGATGCAATGCCAATTCGCTCATATCCTGCTGTTCAAAACCGAGACGGTGCATACCTGAATCAAGCTTTATGTGAACAGGAAAGAATTTAATAGAAGATGATTGTAAATACTTTTCCAGTTCGAATAAAATTGAAAATGAAAATATTTCAGGCTCAAGGTTGTAGGTTACCAATGTATTGAAAGTATTTTCCTGGGGATTCATCACCATCACCGGCAACGTGATCCCTGCCTTTCTCAGCTGAACCCCTTCATCAGCGTATGCTACTGCGAGGTAATCAACTTTATTGAATTGGAGAAGGCTGGCAATTTCAAAGCTGCCACTTCCATAGCTGAAAGCTTTCACCATGGCCATTGTTTTTGTACCTGGCTTCAATACCTGCCGGTACTGTCTTAAATTATGAGCAATCGCTGAAAGATCGATTGATAAAATGGTTTGATGTATTTTTTGCTCCAGCATCAGGTCAATTTGTTCAAACTCAAAAGACCTGGCACCTTTTATAAGAATCGTTTCATTTGAAAAGTGAAGGGAATAAAAATCTTTTTTGAATTGAGCCATGGAATCAAAAAAATAATGCTCCTTTATAAACGAAAACTGTTGTTGCTGTGATACCAGCTGCGGTCCGATGGCAATCAGCCTGTCCACTTTTTTTTGCAGGAGCAATGTGGCCACTTCCTCGTAGAGTTGGTATTCATTCTTACCACTTTGCAGTATGTCGGACAATACAAGGGTACGCCTGGGATGTTGGTGCTGTTGTGATAAAAAATCCAATGCAATGGAAAGTGAATTCAGATCATTGCTGTAACTGTCATTGATGATCGAACAATTATTGAACCCATGCTTGAGCTGCAACCTCATTTCAACCGGGCTTAGCAGCAACATGCGTGTTTCAATTATTTCAGGAGCAATACCCAGGTGTAACAATACACACCAGCAGGCGATGGCATTTTCGATGGATGCATCATCAGCAAAAGGAATGGTCACTTTCATGTTCACCCCATGAAATATGGCAGAAATCAATGAATTGTTTCCTTTTTTTACTGTAGAAATTACTTGGAGTGTAGCGGCTTTTTTATTACCCCAGGTAAATAATTCCATTGAATGTACTTCCCTTTTATCATTTGCAAAACCCAAAACCGCTTCTGAAAGATCCGGGTTATCTGTTTGAGTAACCAGGTAGGAAGCGTTTGTAAATAATTTTAATTTTTCCTTTATTTTTTGGCGTGTATCAGTAAATCCTTCATTGTGTGCTTCACCAATATTATTGAATACACCGATTGTTGGAAGAATCATCCTTTGCAGCCTTTCCATTTCTCCCGGTTCCGAAATCCCTGCTTCAAATATGCCAAGGGTATGTGATGCATTCAGTTGCAGCACGCTCAAAGGCACCCCAATTTGTGAGTTGTAACTTTTAGGACTTCGTGCAATGTTAAAATCTGTTGCCAGTAATTGGTTCAGCCATTCTTTTATGACGGTTTTACCATTGCTGCCGGTTATGCCAATCACCGGCAGGTTAAATTTTTTCCTGTGATGTGCTGCCAGGAGATGCAAAGCTTCAAGCGAATTATTTACGAGGATGAAATTACAATGCTGGTAAGCGGTATGGTCGAAGGCTTCCTCGACAACGAAATTCCTGACTCCTTTATTAAAAAGATCGCTGATGAATCTTGCACCTTTCCCATGCCTGGTATTCAATGCAAAGAAAATTGTTTCACCGGGAAAAATAAGTTTCCTGCTGTCCAGCAATAGGTGTGTTGTGGGGAAAGTAGAACCCTGCGTCAATTTACCACCTGTAATTGATGCTATTTCACCAACCATATAATTGATGTTTACATTCACAGATCAATATTTAAATATCCCTTTCATCCGCAGGTATTTTTATTTTTTTATGGTAGAGGGAAAAAATGATTGATCCAACAAGGCATACTAAGATCACAGCCAGTGAAATATAGATGGGCAAATGAATATTAAAATATTCTATGAGCATTTTTACGCCGATGAACACCAGCACAATGGCAATCCCCTGTTGCAGGTAGTCAAACTTACTCACAGCACCTCGCAATAAAAAGAATAAGGAACGCAGCCCGAGTACAGCAAAAATATTAGAAGTATAGATCACCATCTTGTTTGTACTGATGGCAAATACCGCAGGAATTGAATCCAATGCAAAGACAATATCGGTCGTGGCCAGCAGGACCACCACCACAAATAACATGGTGAAATGTTTTTTACCACCGATCCGCTTTGTAAAATTCGGGCCTGCTTCTTCGTGAGTGATCGGCAATATTTTTTGCAAAAAAACATATACTTTGTTTTTGGCGGGATCAAATTCTGCATGCTGCTCAATAAAAAACATTTTGATTCCTGTGTAGACCAGGAAACCCCCAAATATGTACAGGATCCATGAAAAGCTGGTAACCAAAGCAATTCCTATGGTAATAAAAATCACCCTGAAAAATATCGCCCCCAGGATCCCGAGCAACAATACCCTTCCATAATATTCTTTATGGATGTTGAAAAAACTAAAAATGAGGATGAACACAAAAATATTGTCAATGCTGAGGCTCCACTCCATCAGGTATGCGCTGATGTATTCTATTGCAACTTTTTGCGAATCTTCGTACAACAGGAAAACAAAAAAAGCCATCGCAAGTCCTATCCAGAAAGAAGTTTGGTACAAGGCTTTCTTCATTGTCATCTTTCGTGAACTCTTACTGAGAAGTCCCAGGTCGAATATGACCGCGACAAGCAATACAATTCCAAAAACCACGTAAGCCAATTGAGTAGCATTCATTCAGTGGGTATAAAAAAAATTATGCTTCAATATCGTTCACCTGGTGACGTACATATTTTGACTTCCGCCACCACTGGTAAATAACTGCAAAGATAAAAACAAGAAATACAGGCATCGCAATATCAAACAGCAGCCAGTAAGTTTTTTGCTCATTTACTTTTTTACCATCCAGCAAACGCAATACATAATCTTTGTTCTTAGCTTCCGACAACCCTGAATTATTCAACAGGTATTCCAGGGAATTTTCAACAAATTCCTTGTTTGAAAATTGGTATTGGTATTGAGTGCCTATTGTAAACTGGTTTACACCCATGGGCAAAGGCTGTCCCTGTGATACACCATTCAAGACCAAGTCACCATCAGAAATCACGATCATTTTGTTGTCAGCGATGGATGACGTTTGAAATGTTTCTCCATACCTGGCCATGCTGTCAATTACCGAGGCTGGTATCCTGTTTGCATACAGTGAAGTAAATTTTCCCTCCAGTAAAACAGCGGCCGGGATATTTTTCATTTTAAATGCGGCATCTTCCGGCGCATTACGGTTTTCCTCCCCACTGATCAAAGCAGGAGCGGTAATTGCCCGGCTGTTTGAAGATGAGCTGAGCAATATGGTTTTTGTGAGATTCGGTGATTGAACGGTGTCTATGGAATTTACGAACCTTCCGGCTACAAGCCCAATGTTTTTGTTGATTGGATGGTTTGACTTTGATTCAAATAAGGGAAAATAGTTCCAGTGTAAGAATTCGAACTGCGCCTGTGCTGAAGCACCTCCATCTCCTGTTTGCCCATTCACTGCAAAAGGCAGAAAATCGCACTGCAGGTCCATGATAAGATCGGGATTGATGCGCACCCCATATTTAAACAAAAGGTCCTCGAGGTTGAGGTTTCGGTCGTAGGCAATTACCTGGTTTTTTAGCCTCAGACTGTCTGCCTCTGCATTTAACCTGTCGATACACCAGATGATCTTTCCTCCCCGCATAACGTACTGGTCTATTTTAAGCTTTTCATCTTCTGTGAATGAGATTGATGGTTTTACGATCACCAGTAATTTGAATGTATCAGGAATGAACGGATGCTTATTAATGTCAAGGCTGAAAAGCGAATACTCTTTTTTCAGAACATTTTCTACAAGGTCAAATGTGTTTAAGGCACCCGGAATGGGTTCCCCATTTCCGATCGCGTAACCAACCATCGCTTTATTGGTCTGTGTAATTTTTTCAATTGCATTTGCAAATTTATATTCCAACAGGGCTTCTGCACTGTTCAGTTCCGGTGGTGTAATAAGGATACGTGTTCCGGGGTACAGACTTACTGCTTCTGTACGGCCCTTGTACTTGACCAATGCTGCCGGGTATACATATTGAGACTGCTCGCCGGATTTCAATTGAACTTTAAGATTAATCGGGTCTATCCCCAGCGACGCCAGAGTATCAGCATATGTGCGGCTGGTGCCTTCCATTTGTTCATCGGGGCCAATAAAATGATATTGAATTTTTTCACCTGCTGTTTCTTTAAATTCATACAACAACTCCTCTGTTGAAGATGCAAGTCTTTTGAATCCTGATGGATACTCTCCTTTCAAAAAAACATCGATGGAAATAACATCATTTATCATTGCCAGCATTCTTTTTACGGGACGGGAAACAGTGAATCTTTTTTCCTTTGTCAGGTCAAAACGAGTATGGATCCTGGCAGCTGTGAAATTTATGAGCAGCAGGATCAACAATACGGGAAGCCACCACATTTTACCAGCTCTTTTAAATATTGGTGTCATTGATTCGTAGGCTTATCTTTTATTAAGATTTTTTACAGTGGCCAGGAGAAAAAAATAGATGATGCTTAAAAAATAAATTACATCCCTTGTATCCACGACCCCTTTGCTGATGCTACGGTAGTGAAAATCTATTCCGATCATCTCAATGTAATAATCTGCCCTTCCTTCAAAAACAGGGAGTTTACTGAATGCATTAAATCCGAAATATAAAATGAGACAGGAAAATGAGCCTGCTAAAAAACCAACCACTGCATTGCTTGTCAATCCAGAAAAACAAATGCTGATTGCAGCGAAAACAGCGGCAAGGAAAACCAGGCCCATATATGAACCTGCAATGCTGCCAGAATCTATTCCGCCGTTGGCAGACAAAGCACTGATGGTAATGATGTAAAGAACAGTCGGCAATAAAGAAAATAATACAATGAGCAAAATCGCAATGTATTTACCGAGCACGATCTGCCATTGTGTGAGGGGGCGGGTTTGAAGCAGTTCAAAGGTTCCTGATTTATATTCTTCAGAAAGTGTTCGCATTGAAATGGCGGGGATCAGAAATAAAAATATCCATGGCGCCAGTTCAAAAAACTTATCAAGAGTTGCATAGCCGAAATCAAAAATATTACTGTCTTTGAGAATGAATAAAAACAAACCGTTGATCAGCAAAAATAAAATGATGGTGATGTAACCCGTTAGGCTGCTAAAAAACTGGTGAAGCTCTTTTTGAGTGATTGCAAACATGATACTTAAATAAGTTGCAATTTAAGTTTAATGTGAAAGATTAATTTTATTAAATAAAATAATGTTTCTTTACACATTGATTTAAATACTTACTAACCCTAACTTTATTTTCCAATGACTAAATCTTCACTATTGTGCGGGCTTGCCGTACTGCTAACCTTTCAATCTTTTTCCACTGCAAATTTCATTTATCATGAACATACAATGAATACAGTAGGCGGTTCTTGCGGTGTTTTCGTAAGTAACCTCAGTCCAACTTCAGCCGATGCTGTTGTGATACAATTCGCCATCGACTACCAGGGATTTACAAACCGTGCACGAATTTATTATACAACAGACGGCACCATTCCAACAGGAGACCACGGTACAGGTTTCGGCACAACCCAGGTGCTAACTGCTGCCTACGTATGTACTTATACAGATGGTTTTGGAGATGTGGTAGACGTAGTTCAGGCCACCATTCCTCCTCAACCTGTAGGTACAACGGTAAACTACATTGTAAGTGCATGGCACACAGGAGGCGGTCCCAGCGGTCAGCTTGAAATTTTTGGCAACAGCGGAAATGTTTCTGCGTCTACAGGTGCAACCGATTTCAGTTTTTCTTTTTCAGCTGCACTTCCATTACAGCTCATTGATTTTGCAGGAAAAAAAATAAATGACAACGTTCAACTCTTATGGACAACCCAGCAGGAATTGAACCTGGATCATTATGAAATTTACCGCTCCTCCAATGGGGTACAATTTCAAAGCATAGGAACTAAAAAAGCAGTGGGCATTACAACGCTTACCAACAGTTATTACTTTACTGATGCAAATACATACAGGGGGAATAATTTTTATAAAATAAAATCAGTAGACAAGGATGGCCACTTTTCTTTTACACACGTTGTAAAACTTTCATTTGATAACCGTTCGTTTGTTACGATCCATGTTTTTGGAAATATTTTACACATTACCCTGTCATCAACACTAAAAGATAAATATTCCATTAGATTGGTCAATAACCTGGGTCAGGTTATCCGCTCTTATTCAATTTTACACGATGGGATAAATACGTCGCACGATTTGAATTTACCGACAGGCCTTTCCAGGAATATATACCATATCATTGTGGATGCAACCGGAATGAAATACAGTCAGTCGATCCTTAATTAAAACCCGGGTAAAGCAGCGATTTTTCAATGTTGTTTGTCTTAAGAAAGGCAACACAGTATTAAAATACATATATCATTCAACTTATTTTTAAAAGGTAAACATGGTCACCTGAAGTACCAAAAGCAATCTTCGAAATTCATAGAAGTACGTTTACCTAAACCGACCGCAAAAAAACCCCGCTGAAACGGGGTTTTTTATTGAAGTCTTTGTCTGATCCTGTTATTTATTGAAGAAATTATGCAATTCAGCAATTATTGAGTCTTCTCAGTAATTAAATATTTTTAACATGAACCAATTAAGGATTTACGTTACCGGCAGTTTGCTGTTTTTTGCGATGCAGGGTTTTTCTCAATCCGGGAAAATTCCACTGCCGCCCATGCCGCCGCCGCCACAAGCGGCCCCAGCATTGCCACCACTACCTGATGTTCCACCGCAAATGCCAACAAGAAAACTGAAGCAGGTATATGCATTCCATAATACCATCCCTTCTGAACCGGCGATGCCCGTTCTGCCACCGCCACCGCCACCTCCTCCACCACCTCCCCCACCTCCGCTTCCAGAAATAGAATGAGCATATAAATAAAAAAACCCTGTGTTACTTCACAGGGTTTTGAATTCGTTTTTAAAATTTATACTGCGAAACTTTCGCCGCACCCACAACTCCGGCTAGCATTCGGGTTACTGAAATAAAAGCCCTTCCCATTCAATCCATCACTAAAATCAAGAGTGGTATTTACCAGGTATAAAAAGCTTTTTAAATCTGTCACCACTTTAACACCATTGTCGTCAAATTCCTGGTCCATTGGCTTTTTTTCGTTGTCAAAATCCATTTTATAGCTTAGCCCAGAGCAACCCCCTCCTACCACACTCACCCTGAGGAAATAATCCTGGTCAGGAAGCTTTGCTTCTTCCATGAGTTTTGAAACCTTCACTTTTGCTTTATCGCTTACGTATATCATATAACATCACACTTCATCAAATGAAGCATTTTTGTGCTTGTAAAATCTCTATTAATGAACTACGCTTTCCAGGAATTTTATCTGCTCAAGTCCATTTTTTATACGGTAATCGTTGATAGCCGATTTGATGGCATCTTCTGCGAGAACAGAGCAATGTATCTTAACAGGGGGCAGGTGCAATTCTTCCACGATGTCCATATTGTCTATTTTCAAAGCATCATCAACGCTTTTTCCCTTGAGCCATTCTGTGGCCAACGATGACGAAGCAATGGCCGAACCGCATCCAAAAGTTTTAAATTTTGCATCAGTGATCATGCCCGTAGCTTCATCTACCTGAATCTGCAAACGCATAACGTCACCACATTCCGGGGCTCCAACCAAGCCGGTCCCAACGTTTTTCTGGCTTTTGTCCAAAGTGCCTACGTTTTTTGGATTTTGATAATGGTCGATAACTTTATCTGAATATGACATATACTTAAATTTTATTTTGATTGTTCAAACAATAATTTAATCGGTTAATGCGCAGCCCATTCAATTTTATTCAAATCAATACCCTCTTTGTACATTTCCCAAAGGGGGCTCATTTCTCTCAATTTCAAGACCGTTGAACTAACCTGCTCAAGGGTATAATCTATCTGTTCATCGGTAGTAAAACGACCCAGGCCAAAACGTAATGAAGAGTGAGCAAGGTCATCCCCAAGGCCAAGAGCTTTTAAAACATACGAGGGTTCTAAAGACGCCGACGTACATGCGGAGCCGGAGCTGAGAGCAATGTTTTTATTGAATCCCATCAGCAACCCTTCGCCTTCAACGTGTTTGAATGAGATATTGGTAACATGAGGCAGCCTGTGTTCACGGCTTCCATTTACATATGCTTCTTCTAATTTCAGAAATTCTGTTTCAAGCCTGTCTCTCATTTTACTGATTCGCTTATTGTCGCTTTCCATATCCAGCATGCTGATTTCACAGGCTTTACCAAACCCTACAATTCCCGGTACATTTAATGTGCCGCTGCGCATCGCCCTTTCATGGCCACCTCCATCCATTTGTGCTGTTACTTTAACCCTTGGATTTTTTCTGCGGACGTACAATGCGCCAACTCCTTTTGGACCATACATTTTGTGTGCGGTGAAAGCCATCAGGTCTATTCCATCCTTCAACACATCTACAGGTATTTTGCCAACGGCCTGTGTGGCATCGGAGAAAAATAATACACCATGTTTTCTGGCAATCGCGCTTATTTCATTGATCGGTTGAATGGTACCGATTTCATTGTTTGCATACATGATCGAGATTAAAATTGTGGACGGTTTAATGGCCGCTTCCAATTCTTTCAGGTCGATCAGTCCTTCCTTATTTACCTGCAGGTAAGTGACTTCACCCCCCGTTTTCTGTATGTGTTTGCAAGTATCTAAAACTGCTTTGTGTTCAGTTGTGACTGTGATTATGTGATTGCCTTTGGTTGCGTACATCTCATATACGCCCTTGATGGCAAGATTGTCACTTTCTGTAGCTCCAGATGTAAATATGATTTCTTTTGGATCAGATCCAATCAACTTAGCCACTTGCTCACGTGCATAGTCCACCGCTTCTTCCGCTTGCCATCCGAAGGGATGATTCCTGCTCGCCGCGTTTCCAAAATGTTCAGTGAAATACGGTATCATTGCCTCAAGCACCCGTGGATCCATCTGGGTCGTCGCATTATTATCAAGATATACAGGCAATTTCAACATAACTATGAATTTTTTCAACTACAAATTTACACTAAAAGGGCGGAAAATAGTATTATACTTAAGGCTTGAAAGCACTTTTTACCAAATTCGACACAATCAGAATTTCATCAGAATTCTCAGAATTATTGAATTAAAAGAATTAAAAGAATTAAAAGGCATCTAATCAGAATTTTAACCGGGTTTAATAATAGTTATAGGCCACCGTTTGATACTGCTGTTATCTTTACATAAAAAATCATGCTTAAAATAGAACACATAGGCATAGCTGTAAAGCATTTATCAACATCCATCCCATTATTTGAGAAGCTGTTGAATACTCCCTGTTATAAAACGGAAGCTGTTGAAAACGAGCAGGTAAATACTGCTTTTTTTAAAAAAGGAGATCATAAAATAGAGCTCCTGGAAAGCTATGCCCCTGGAGGGATCATTGCTAAATTTATTGAAAAAAAAGGGGAAGGCATTCACCACATTGCTTTTGAAGTTGAAGACATGCAATCAGAGGTGAAGCGGTTACAAAATGCTGGCTTTACAGTTATAAATGAAATACCCAAAGAGGGGGCTGACGACAAGTTAATTACCTTCCTGCATCCATCCTCCACCAATGGGGTTCTGATAGAGCTTTGTATGGGAAAAAAATAATTTCTATGTTACAGGTCAAATCAAATCTCCCACAAATGGATTTGATTTTTTTTCGAGGCCAATTGTTGTAAAAGGACCGTGTCCACTATATACTTTCACTTCCCCGGGTAAACTCAATAGCTTGCGTTGGATATTTTGAATCAGGGTATCATGATCCCCTCCTGGCAGGTCAGTGCGGCCTACGCTTCCATTGAACAGTGTGTCGCCGCCAATGACAAAATGTTGTTGCCTGCAATAAAAACAGATGCTCCCCGGGGAATGACCGGGAACGTGGATCACCTCCAGTTCATCATTGCCTAATCTTATTTTATCACCTTCATTCAAAAAGATGAAGTCACCCTGGTAATTGTCAAATGGAAGATCAAACATAAGCCCGGAAGCCGGTGCCATATCCAAAAGCTTTTTTTCATCCGGGTGAAGCTGAAGAGTGAGCCCGTAATTGTCAGCTATGAATTTATTTCCAAAAACATGATCAAGGTGGCAGTGCGTATTCAACAGCATAACCGGGTGAAGTCGATTTTCTGTTATAAACGATTTGATCTTCTCTTTTTCATCCGGGTAATAACATCCCGGATCAATAATCAAACAATCTTTCTCATCATTGTAAACAACGTATGTATTCTCCTGTACAGGGCTAAAAACAAAAATTTGGATCTTTAACATAACATAAATTGTATACGGTTAAATTCATTTTCCTGATTAGCTCTAAACATTTAATTTTAGGTATTATATAAATCGCTTCATGCAATATCTAACGAATCAATTTGTGAAAAAAATCTTTTTACCCTGTGTGAGCCTTTTGATGATGTGTGGAGGAGTTAAAGCCCAGGTAAGCAGCGTGGAATATGGAAAAAACCGTTTACAATTCAAAAAATTTAACTGGAAATATTATCAAACAAGGAATTTCAACACATACTTCAACCAGGCTGGCCAGGAGATCGCAAAATACGTTGCCCAGGTAGCAGAAAAAGAACTGCCCAGCCTCGAAAATTTTACCGAATACAGTTTGCAGCGCAGGGCTAACATTGTGGTATATAATAATTTCAATGACCTGCAACAGAGCAATATAGGGATCGGGGTCGACTGGCAAAATACCGGTGGGGTTACGAAGCTTGTCAACAATAAAATGATCATATATTTTAATGGCGATCACAACAATCTGCGCAAACAAATAAGGGAAGGCATTGCGAGGGTTTTGACTGAAAATGTTTTATTCGGTGATGACCTCGGCGAATTTGCGAGCAACCAAACTTTACTTGATTTACCTCCATGGCTCACTGATGGATATATCGCGTATGCCGGTGAGAACTGGAGCACATCCCTTGACGACGATCTAAAAAGTGAAATATTAAGCGGCAATTACAGAAAATTTTACCAGTTTGCCTTCGACAAACCACTCCTTGCTGGCCATGCTTTCTGGTATTATATTGAAGAACGCTATAAAAAAGAAAATGTAACCTACCTATTGTACCTGTCGAGGATATACAAAAACCTGAACAGGGCATGTCAGCAAATCGCAAAGAAGAAATTCAAAGACGTGCTGGCAGATTTTATGGAATATGAGGATACGAAATATTCAAAAGATATCAGCAGGAGGAGAAATTATCCTAAAGGCAATGAAATCACCAGTTTAACATTAGGTAAGAGAAAAGATTATTTTCATTTCAATGTAAACCCTAACAAAAGAAACGGCTCTTTTGCAGTTGTACAATACAAAAAAGGTCAATACAAATTATTGCTGAATGAGGAAGACAAGGATAAAGTACTTCTGAAGTTCGGGGTGAGAAGCAATGCGGATGAGATCAATCCGAACTATCCAATGATGGCATGGGATCCTAAGGGTACCAGGTTGTCTGTTTTATACGGAGAGGAAGGCAGGATCAAACTTTTCGTTTTTGATGTGATCACAAGGGTAAAGCCCTATAAACGGGATCTGACCGACCAGTTAGACCAGGTGCAGGATATGAGCTATATGCTCGACAGCAAGCAGCTTTTATTTTCTGCTGTTAAAAATGGCCATACTGATATTTATACTTATGACATCGAGAATGACAAATTACGCCAGGTTACCAACGATGTATATGATGATGTAGATGCCTCCTTTGTGGCATTTCCAAATAAAACAGGGATCATCTTTGCCAGCAACCGCCCTTCACCTTCAGCAAAAGGAAGTGACACGGTATTGCCCAACAACAGGTACAATATTTTTCTTATCACCGATTTTACAACCAATAAGCCCGAACTGAACCAGATATCGCAGCTCACCAACCTTAAATTCGGCAATGGACGTTACCCAACGCAGTATAACAACAACCACTTTACTTTTGTGAGTGATGAGAATGGTGTAGGTAACCGCTATGCAGGATTCTTTACCACTACAAGCGCGGGGCTTGATACCCTGGTGCTGATCGGGGATGACATTTTACGAAATCCTTCAGCGAAAGAAGTAGATTCGATGCTGAGAGTTTATAAAAAAAATGATGTAGACTCAATTGCCGTTGTTGCAGTTTCAAACGATTCGGCTTATGTATTTCCTCTAACCAATTATGCAAGCAGTCTCCGTGAAACGAGGGTGGCAGGCGATAACAACCAGGTGAGCGAGGTAACCCGCCAAAGTGATGAAAAGATACTTTACAAATTAAAGATTGATGAAAATACCCTGAGGAGGAGAAATGTAACTGCTTCGCCCACATCGTATATGAAACGATTGATGCAGGAGGATAAAATTGCAAAGGGAGACGCTACGATTTATCAGAAGTCCGACACCACAAAAAAGCAGGAGGACATTTTCCAAAATGAATTCGGGAATGAAAAAAAAGATTCAGCAGACAGTGCTTCCATGAAAGTACAAATCAACGAGTCGATGGAACCGTCCGTTTTGTCGTCAGCTAAATTGTTTGAATACAAGCCACCGAAATTTGCGACTGATTACCTGGTAAGCGGATTTAACAATTCTGTGCTGGTGAATCGTTTCCAGCAATACCAGGGAGGCGCCGGACCTATCACACTTTCATCAAGCACAGCTTTGAATGGTATTGTACGAATCGGGACTTCGGATATAATGGAAGACATTAAATTCTCCGGAGGTTATCGGCTCTCTACCAATTTAAAAGACAATGACTGGCTTTTTCAGTTTCAGAATTTAAGGAAACGAATTGACTGGGGAGTTACCTATTATCGAAATGTACAAACAGAAGACTTTAACACCATTGCACTCGGAAAATTGGTATCAAACCTGTACCAGGGTAACCTGAGTTACCCATTTGATGTAGCAAGAAGCATAAGGGTAAACCTCGGTGTTAGGGGAGATAAATTGTTTTACCGTTCGTTTGATCTGCCAACACTTGAGCTTCCTGACTACACAACCACCTATGGTTTATTGCATCTTGAATATGTATACGACAATACGTTAAACCCCGCACAAAATATCTGGAATGGGGTTCGTTACAAGGCCTATATAGACTGGAATACCCAGCTTGATAAAGTAAAGACAGCAGATGGGAAATTTAACTTTAACCTTGGATTTGATGCGCGTGCGTACTACCCGATCTATCGCAATTTTATTTGGGCAGGGAGGGCTGCAGGGGACTTCAGCTTTGGCAATCAAAAAATGATCTATTATCTCGGTGGTGTCGACAACTGGATGATGTTCAGCAACAATGAAAAAGTAAATCAGAATACTGGCGAGATCAAATACAGGTACTTCAATCCAAACAATCCACCCGATCCGGACCAGGACTATGCTTTTCAGTCACTAGCGGTAAATATGCGCGGTTTTATTCAGAATGCTGCCAATGGCAATAATGCCCTCGTGATCAACAGTGAATTTCGTCTACCCGTGTTTACCACTTTCTTCAACAAGCCTATCAACAACGCATTGCTGAGAAACTTCCAGCTTACACAATTTATTGACCTGGGTTCGGCATGGAACGGACAATTTGATAAAATAAAAAGACCGACAATAACCTATGGACAACCACCTGTGCAGGTAAACATAAAAACAGGCGGAATAGGCCCCTTCCTGGGCGGGTATGGTTTTGGCGCACGCAGCACTCTTCTGGGTTATTTTATAAAAGTGGATGCGGGCTGGCCAATGGTAGGATTTTTTAAGAATAAACCCATCTGGTATTTTAGCATGGGGTTAGATTTTTAAGACTAAATGATATACCATCCGGTTTTGCATTGGAGTATATCAATCAGTAATTTCAAGATCAACCGATCCTGTTTGCAATCATGTGATTTATACAGTAGCTTGGGTTGTATACTTGCTGAATTGAATCCCGGCAAGTACCAGGATGAAAGCAATGCAAAGTATCCATGCTAGGATGATCATTTTGCGAAGGCTGTATTCTCTTACTTCTACTTCACGCAAAGAACGCGCTGCTGCAACAAATTCCACATTGGATGACTTAACATGAAGGAGTACCAATGCCATCCTGACACCAGGGCGCGGCTGCCATGTTACTGAGTGTATTCCCTCTCTCCTTGCCTGGTCAAAAAGACCTGCAGGTAACCGGCACATTTTCCCATCCATGAAGCCGGTAGATTTTACAGGATTACCATGGCCATCATAAAAGGTAACCACGGGCGAAAGACTTTGTCCAATGTCTATGGTATCGGCATGACAAATGGTTTCCAACTGCTTCCCCGCTTGCAAATAAGCACCAAGGTCTTCCGCAATCTGGATTTGCGGATCGTTTGCATTGGTTCGGTAAGACTGCTGTACGGTTGCGTATACCAGCAGGATCACAATGGTTACAACTGCTATTGCAACAAGGTAATGTAAGATGGGTAACTGTTTCATTTTTATTTTTTATTTTTTTTAGATGTGACTTTTACAAAATGAAAGTACTTTGTATTTCAAAGTAAATTTTGAAAAAAATTTATTTTATCGTGCTGATCATTTTTTCAAGTGCTGACAAATGGTGCTGAAATGCTTTTTCTCCCGCCCTGGTCAGCGCATACGTGGTATTCGTCTTTCTGCCGATAAATCCCTTACTTACTTTGATGTACCTGCTTTCTTCGAGTGATTTAATGTGAGAGGCAAGATTTCCATCCGTTACACCAATCACCTCTTTCAAATCATTGAAACTGATTTTATCATTCACCATAAGCGTGCTCATGATGCCAAGCCTGATCCGGCTGTCAAATGTTTTGTTGAGATTTTCTATTGGATTGATCATACAGTGATCCTGGTGCTTACGGGGTGAGCAATACGTTCATTACGAAACCACAGTACCAGGCCATATAAAATATGAAGGATGCCAAAACCTGCTGCCCAGAAATACAAATCAAATCCAGGCAACCACAGGCAAAAGATTCCAAGCAGTACCTCGCAGTAGCCTAGGTATCTTACCTCTGTAAGGGTGAATTTACCTGCACTGATCAACGCTAGGCCATAGAAGACCAGGCATACTGGAACTAACATGTCGTAGTAGCCTGCCTGAATACACCTGGCTAAAAAAAATCCACCTGCCATGAAAGGGATGGCAATATGCCAAAACACGCGAAAGGATGTGCTGCGCCACAAACTCAATCCGGCCTTCTTACTTTTCATGAATGTAAATATGAATGAAATGATCATTGCAGCTGCAAAAGTGCACAAGGCAACGCCAACTAAGTAATATTGCAAGCCATACAAGTTTTCTTTCGCTGAATTGCCAAAACTGCAATCCCCCTGTTGCCAGCAATTTAATTTCTGTGACGCCACCCACGCCCCTGCAAGGCCGCAAATTCCGGCAAAGATTCCGCTAAGGCTACTCAGGCTTGTGAACCGGCTGCTGCGATCCATCATTTGCCTGATGTGGTGAAGCTGCTGCAACGATTGTAATTGTTCATCCATAAAAGTACTTTGAATTGCAAAGTAAAGCATATTCATTCACACGGAAAAAAATATTTGGTGTATGGCTTCCGAGTTGTGCTTAATAGATGATAACCCGTTGAAACGGGTCAGCCGATAACCCGTGGACTTCTATCCGAGGCACCTGGTAATAATTTTACAGGCGTTCATAATTTGTTCTTCTGAAATGGTAAGCGGAGGAACTATCCGCAGGCATTGGGGAGCAAATAAAAACCAGTCGGTAAAAACGCCATTGCGGATCAGGGCATCGATTATTTTTTTATTCTCTTCAAAATTTTCGAATTCTACCGCAATCATTAATCCGCTGTTGCGAATTGCTTTAATTCGCGGATGCTTTAAAAACTCAAGAAATAAAGTTGCTTTTTGATTTACCTGGTCTATTAGTTTTTCATTCAGCAACACTTCCATAGCAGCCATTCCTCCCGCACAGCAAACCGGGTGACCTCCAAAAGTATTGATATTACCCAAAACAGGGTTGAAAGCGAAATGATCCATCAATTGTTTATCAGCAATGAAAGCCCCAATAGGCATGCCCCCGCCCAATGCCTTACCCAAAAGAAGGATATCAGGTATTACATCAAATTGTTCAAATGCCCATAAGGTTCCGTTTCGTCCAAAACCACACTGTATTTCATCCAACACGAGTAGGGTTCCATTTTTAGAGCATGTTTCTTTTAGCGCTTGTAGCCAGCCATTTGCCGGACAAATAACTCCCGCTTCAGCCTGGATGGTTTCAGCAATCACGCAGGCAGCCCGGTCAGTGATCAGTTCAAGATCCTGAAACGAATTGTAATTCAGGTGCAAAACATCAGGCAGTAAAGGGCGGAAAGCATTTCTCCAGTACTCATCGCCCATCACACTCAAGGCACCCTGTGTACTCCCGTGGTACGACTTTGAAAATGCGATGATCTGGGTTCTACCTGTTACCCGCTTGGCAAGTTTCATGGCCCCTTCTGTGGCTTCAGTACCCGATGCGGTAAAAAAAACAGAGTTAAGAATAGATGGCAGGTGAGATGTGAGCAATTTTGCAAATGCAGTCTGGGGAGATAATACCAATTCCCCGTTCACCATCACATGCAGGTACTTATCCAACTGATGTTTAATTGCTGCAATTACTTCGGGATGCCTGTGCCCGACATTACAAACACTGATCCCCCCGATCAGGTCGATGTATTCCTTTCCTGTTACATCCCATATGTTACAGCCGTTTGCTTTTACAATTTCAAGTGCCAGCGGTGAAAAGGAAGTCTGACCGATGTGATTAAGGAACAACTGTCTATTTGATAGTACTGAGTTATCAACTGGCTTACCCATCCGGCAAATGTCGCAAAGAAAACAGGAAATTGATTGAATTCAGTCTTGGTTCAGACTCACCCCGCTACATTACAACAAGTGACCAATGATGAAGTAAATCAAAATACTTTTGAGGTCCTAAAGACAATCTAAAGGATTTTAGGTTAATTCCATTATCAGAATCATGCCTATCACCCCCTCTATGCGCAGAGATTGGGCAAAGACGCGCAGCTTCTTGGGGGTGAGTTTTTTAATAGCAAATACGATATCCACTACTTTTTGTAAGTATTTTAACCAAGATAAGCAACAGACTCACCCCGTCTTGCTACGCGATCCACCACTCTCTTCCGTGCAGAGAGGGAGAAAACCCTACACAATTTCAGATCCATGGCAATATTTTGCAAATATTCAAAACCGTAAGGTAATTTTAGGAATATGGCTACCATCATTTCAGTAAGAAACTTCACGCCTGGATTTGGCCGTAATTGTTTTTTTGCCCCAAACGCCACAATTGCAGGCGATGTTATCATGGGCGATGATTGCAGCATTTGGTTCAATGCTGTTGTGAGAGGTGATGTGAACAGTATACGTATGGGCAATAAGGTGAATGTGCAGGATGGGGCCATCATACACTGCACATACCTGAAAAGCAAGGCATTGATCGGAAATAATGTTAGCATCGGACACAATGCAATCGTGCATGGATGCGTTATAGCTGATAATGTATTGATAGGGATGGGTGCGATCGTGATGGACAATGCAAGTATCGGAACTAACTGTATTATAGCCGCAGGCGCTGTTGTTTTGGAGAATACCATTATTGAACCGGGTACAATCTACGGAGGTGTACCAGCAAAGAAAATAAAAGATATTCCGAAGGAACTCATCGAAGGAGAAATCAAGAGGATCGCAGATAACTACATTATGTATGCAGGTTGGTTCAGAAAAGAATAGCGCTCTTACCAAAACGTTAACATTCTATTGCACCACCCGTACCGTTCATTTTGCATCTAGATAATTATAATGAGGAAAATTTTTTTACCTGTCATCGGATTATTGCTGCTGGCGTCATGCTCAGTATTCAGAAAAAAAGTAAAATACGGCTGCCCGACTGACGGTAAAAATATTGGTGCAGAAAGGATACTGTCTGGAGACAAAGAAGCCATAAAAGCTTCAAAAAAAGCAAAGAAATTTTCCAACTAATTTAAGGTCCTTTATTTTAAAATTGATATTCCTGAAAAAACTAAACCCAACCCAAAAATGTGCTATCACCTGAAAACTAATTATGGCGGTACTGAAGCCGTGATTGATGACAATTGTGGTATTTCCAAATTTTACCTGATTGCAGATACCCTTACAGAATCTCTAAAAGTCACTTTTCTCAACCAGATCGATGACGCCGAAACTTTAGATTGGGATTTTCAGTATAAAAGTCACTTCCTTACTTTGCATTACAGCATTTTCAACGGTGTTTCAATTTTACCGCACAGCCGCAAGGGCCTGGAAAATGAAAATAAAGCAGTCCTGGAAGTTGCCCAGTTCCTGGAAAAAATGGCGTATTAAACCGCTTACGGAAAGAAAAATTTACCAGCCTTTATCCAGTATTGTGTCCAGTATATTCCTGTAGCTAATATATCGTTCTGCTGCAATGTTTTCCTTGTTCACAGCCTCCTTAACCGCGCAGCCAGGTTCATCAATGTGCACGCAATCATTGAATTGGCAGTCATTGATCAGCGCTCTCATCTCGGGAAAGTAATGTCCAAGTTCGTGTCTTGGAATATCCATCAATGCAAATTCTCTCAGTCCAGGCGTATCAATTATTTTACCTCCTCCTGCCATCGGAAGATCGTACATCTCTGCAAATGTTGTTGTATGCAAACCTTTGCCGCTCCAACCGCTGACATCCTGAGTTTTTAAAAGAAATCCCGGAAACAGTAAATTGATAAACGTTGATTTTCCCACGCCCGAATGACCCGACAAAAGCGTCACTTTACTTTTCAAAAGATCTTTTACTTCTTCCACCCCCCTGTTTTCACTGATGCTCATTTCCAGCACCCTGTAACCTGCTTTTGCATACATCATCTTCAACTCTTCCAACTTATTCAATTCTTTTTTCTGGTACAAGTCTGATTTATTGAAGACAATTACAGCCGGAACATGGTAAGCTTCCGAAGCCACTAGAAACCTGTCAATAAATCCCTGGGATGTTTTTGGATCCTTTAGAGTAGCGAACAACAACGACTGATCGAGATTAGAAGCAACAATATGGTGTTGGTTTTTATTATGCGGAGATTGTCTTGTGATGTAATTTTTGCGGTCGTAAATGGTGTTGATCACCACAGAATCCTCATTTTCATTTTCAATTTCCGTCTCCACTTCATCACCGACAGCGATCGGGTTGGTAGAGGTAATATCCTGGATCTTGAATTTGCCTTTTATCCGTGCTTTGTAAATTTTACCAGGAGGATCTTTTACGATATACCAGTTACCCGTTGATTTGTAAACCGTTGCCTTCATGCCCGCAAGTTACAAAGGTTGGGGTTTTCAATCTTATCATACAAGCATGCCCATAAAAGACATCTGGAAAACGCTTTCAAATCAGGGAAACTTTTTGAACAAAGTAAATCTTAAGATCACTTCAAGGAGGAGAAAGGCCAATGCTGCAAAAACGAAAGGATAATACTTTTCTGTGACGCGGCTGAAAGTTGTGATTTCAACTTTGGACCTTTCCATCCGGTCGATCTCATTATAAATATTTTTCAGGCCCTCATTGTCTTTCGCCCTAAAATACTTTCCTCCGGTTTCATAGGCAATGTTGGTAAGCAGCTTTTCATCCAAAGCAACTTTTTCATTTTGCATCACCACGCCCATTGGCGTACTAACAGGCGTGGGAGCAAATCCCTCAGTACCCACACCAATTGTATAAACTTTCACTTTGAAAGCCTTGGCAATTTCCTTGGCTGTTGAAGGGTCGATCAATCCGCCGTTGTTGATCCCATCGGTAAGAAGAATAACCACTTTGCTTTTGGTTTTGCTCGCACGCAACCTGTCTACGCTCGTCGCCAGCCCAGATCCAATGGCAGTGCCATCTTCCAATAATCCATTCCTTATTTGTTCAATTTGCATTTTAAGAACCGCGTGGTCTGTTGTCAACGGGCACTGGGTGAAGCTTTCACCGGAGAATATCACAATGCCTATCCTGTCTGTTACCCTCCTGTCGATAAAATCGGAAGCCACTTTTTTGGCTGCTTCCATCCGGTTGGGTGTAAAATCCTGTGCGGTCATACTTCCGCTCACATCGATGCATAGAATAATATCAACGCCTTCACCTTCCGTTTGCCGCTCCTGGTTTTTAACCTGAGGGTGTGCCAACGCAAAAATGATGCACGTAAGTGCCAGCAATCGCAAAAAAAACGGAAACTGCAGGAAACTGTTTTTCCAGGAGGAAATTTTTTTAATACCCCCAACAGATGATAATTTCAGGGGGGCCTGTTGAGAATTCCCTGTCAAAATTTTCCATACTACCAGTAATGGAATTAAAATCAGCAGGTAGAAATAAACAGGCTCCCCAAAAGTTATGCTGTTAAAATAATCAAATATCACTTGTGCTGTTTAGAGGTGACAGATCAATTTTTTCAATAACCGTATTGCTGTTCATCAATGCCTGGTTGCTTTCTTCCCCAGGTGGAATAAATTTTGCAAATTTTACGGCGTCTCCCATGCGGAGGTTGTTGGCAGCCACTGAAATTATATCTTTAGTTATTTTCAGTGAATCAAGATGCATCAAAACCTCGTCACTGGTAAGATGCAGCAGATTGGTATTGGTCTTCCGTGACAGGTATCGCTTAAATATTTCTGAAAGCCTTGTGTGAAATTGCTTCACTTCGCCTTTGAATAAAAGCTGTTGTTTCTCTAATTCTTTCAGGGATTGCCTGGCTTCTTCAATTGGCGATAACCTGGAAGTAAAAATAGTTTTTGGCTTTTTTCGCCGCCTGTTTTTAAACAATGAATACAAAAGCACCAGTAACAAAATAATGGATAAGCCCAATGCAGCCCACATCCACCATGGCCATTCATCTTTCACTTCTATGATCGATTTGATATCATGGAAAGTTTTAACACTATCGAGCGGTGAATAATTTACACTGATGAGCATTGAGTCGGTAAAAATCTTGATGGGACTGTCCTTATCGCTGCCTGGGGAATGGAAAAGCATCGGCAACGGGGGAAATGTATTGGTGCCCGAATCGAAACTCGTGAAGCTGAAAACCTGGGAACAGTTAAGCATTCCATTTGCCTCGGTAGTTACCACCGTGCCCTTTTTCACCATTTCAAAATGATTGAAACTATCAGGAAGTGCAGGAAACTGAACCTTAAATGCGTGAAGTGGAAAACTGGCATCTATCCGGTAGGTGAAAGGCTCGCCGATTAAAATCCGGTTCTTATCCACGGATATCCTGACTTCAGGCTTTTGGGCCTCTGTGGAAAGTGAAGTGTAAAGCAATGCAATGACCAGTAAAAAATATTTTCCCGATTTTGCGACGTTGACAATTTTATCCGGTTTATTCATGCTCAATGGTGAAATTATGCCCGCAGAAAACAATTCATTCCGGCTTACATTCTCTTAATAAAAAATTGTTGAAGGATTTTTACATAATCCTCATCAGTACGTATATGGAGAAGCTCCGCCCCGGCCTTCCTGAAAATAGATTTACACCTTTCACTTTCCTCTAAGAAATGCTGCTGGTAATTATATTGAACCATTTTGTTGCTTGTATCCAGCCATTTGGCTTTACATGTTTCCAAGTCTTCAACTTGTAACATCCCCACGTCAGGAAGTTCCATATCCATTTTATCATACACCTTCAGACCAATTACATCGTGGCGGTTCCCGATCACCCGCAGGTTGTCTTCGTATTGCTCGTCCAGGAAATCGCTCATGATGAAAGCTATGCTCTTTTGCTTGGATGCGCGGTTAAAGAATTTAATCGCTTCATTGATGTCGGTGCCGGTTCGTTTAGGCTCTGCCGTTAGCAACTCCCGTACAATGAAGAGGGCGTGCTGCTTTCCTTTTTTAGGCGGAATGTATTTCTCAACTTTATCACTAAAAAATATGACACCTACCTTATCATTGTTGTTGACTGCGCTGAAAGTAAGCACTGCTCCCACCTCGGTGATCAATTCTTTTTTTCGCTGGTGAACAGTTCCAAAGAGAGAACTTGCACTCACGTCCACCAGCAAAATCACGGTCAGCTCCCGCTCTTCTTCAAAAACTTTTGTGAATGGATGCGAAAATCGTGCACTTACATTCCAGTCAATAAAACGGACATCATCCCCATGTGCATACTCACGTACTTCCCTGAAACTCATGCCACGGCCTTTGAAAGCAGAATGGTATTCGCCCGTAAACATATGTGTGGTCAGCTTACGGCTGATGATTTCCAGTTCTTTTACTTTCTTTAGTATTTCAGCTGTAGTCAGCAATCCATTAAATATTTATTAGTTTTTATAAGTAGGTGCAATATTATTTAGCCGAAGACTGGTGTATAAATGCAAACTATGGAACATTCACAGTTTTAACTACTTCGGCAATGATCATTTCTACGTCTACATTTTCTGCTTCAGCTTCATAGGTGAGTCCGATGCGGTGGCGCAATACATCCTTACAAATATTCCTTACGTCTTCCGGCACCACGTAACCCCGCTTATTAAGGTATGCATAGGCTTTTGAGGCCAGCGCTAGGTTAATGCTGGCCCTCGGAGAACCTCCAAATCCAATCAGGGCCTTGAGTTTAGGAAGGTTGTATTTATCAGGGTAGCGGGTAGCAAAAACAATATCAAGGATGTATTGTTCTACCTTTTCATCCATGTACACCTGCCTGACAAGATCCCTGGCACTTAATATTTCATTGGTCGAAACCACTGCGTTTAAACGTGGCTGCTGCATTCCCTGGACGTTCTGCCTGATGATCATCTGCTCTTCAGATTTCGTAGGATAGTCAATCACAACTTTCAGCATGAACCTGTCTACCTGTGCTTCCGGCAACGGGTAAGTTCCTTCCTGTTCAATGGGATTCTGTGTAGCCAGTACAAGAAAAGGTTCTTCAAGACCATAAGAAGAACTTCCAATTGTTACCTGTCTTTCCTGCATTGCTTCCAGTAAAGCACTCTGTACTTTAGCAGGAGCCCTGTTGATTTCGTCTGCAAGAATGAAATTCGCAAACACAGGTCCTTTACGCACAACAAATTCATTCTTCTGCTGGTTATAGATCATCGTTCCGGTAACATCAGCAGGCAAAAGGTCCGGGGTGAACTGGATCCTGCTGAAACGGGCATTAATGGTTTGTGCCAATGATTTTATTGCAAGGGTTTTGGCAAGGCCGGGAACTCCTTCCAGGAGGATATGGCCATTGCTTAAAAGACCGATAAGCAGCCTTTCGATCATATGGGTTTGACCAACAATCACCTTCCCCAATTCATCGTGAATTTTATCAATGAAAGTTGCACTGTGCGTTATTCTTTCATTGAGCAAACGAATGTCTTCAGCTGTTTGTAGCATTTACTATAGTTTATGAATTGACGTGATCCTGCAAAATACGAACTACACAATTACAAAAACGCTGCCACGTACCAACGCACAAAAAAAGATTGTTAAATTTGAACTTAAATAACAATTATGGTAGATCATCAATTAGTAACAGCCAGCAATCAGCTGGAAGGATTTAAGATCACGAAACACCTTGGGATCGTTCGTGGAATCACCGTAAGGTCAAGGAGTTTGTTCGGAAATATTGCGGGTGGATTACAAACACTGTTTGGCGGTAAAATATCGATTTTCGTAGAGCTTTGTGAAAAGACGAGAGCTGAAGCTTATGAACATATGATTGATCATGCAAATGAACGCGGTGCAAATGCTATCGTAAATGTACGATATGATGCAAACGAAGTGATGGATGGGGTTACCGAAGTTTTATGCTATGGGACAGCTGTACAGGTTGTCAATTTATAAAATTCATTCTGACCTTTTTCTATGACAGGTATTTTGCAACAATAGGCACCCTCCTGCCTATTCCAAAAGCTTTTGGCGAGATCCTGATGATTGGGCAAAACTGGTTTCTTTTATATTCATTCATGTTTACCATTTTTAATACCCGATCTACAAGGTTTCCTTCAAATCCCAATGACTTGATCTGGTCAGGCCCCTGCACCCTTTCGATATACTGATATAAAATTTTGTCGAGGATTTCATATTCAGGCA
>JBDUCQ010000081.1:0-12208 GCA_040003385.1 Ginsengibacter sp.
TACGTGGTAGTTGTATTTATTGCTGAATCCATACACAAGACTTCCGAATAATGCGCTGCCTGCTCCCAATCCGAGCCAGCTTAAAAAAACTGACCTGCTGATGCCTTCTCCCAACTGCTCTCCTTCTGTATTCCTGAAAAATAATTTACCAGCGATCCATTGTACCAGCCGCCGTACATCATCAAGCATAAAAAATACAACCGAGATAAGCTTGGCAAGAAATAACCCGACAATTGTTGCAAATAAATAGGTGCGCACTTTTTTTGGCAACAGTTCAGAACTTGTAAAAATAAAAACGAGAAAACCAATAATCGCCAACACCGACAACGCCCAATACACGGTAAAAATGATCGACCTGGTTCGGGGTGTAGCAGCCTGGCTTACTGCTTTGATGGCCTGGAAAACATAAGTATCCAGTAAAATCATGATTGCAACAAAAATCAGGGCACCGAGGGGAGTACGCATTGAAAATATAGTTTTTTAGTTTTTTTTAAAGCATGAATTTTATAGCCTTTAAAAGCTGATAAACTGTTCCAACTGCAAGTTAATTGCATCCAGTGTTCCAGTGCTGCTGATGACTCCTTCCTTATTCATAATTTTATCAATGACTGAAATGGGAAGCTTGTTTGGATGGACAATAACGTTCATGTGATGCAACGATCCGGTAATATGGTCCATCCCTCTTAAATTTCCAGCCCTGCCTGTGGATACCCCGGTAAGTAAAGCCTTTTTCCACCACCACACCTTTTTTACATCCGTTATATCAATCATTGCCTTCAATACCCCAGGGTAAGAACCATTGTACTCCGGCATCAGGAAAATAAACTTTTGTGCAGGGACGAGCCATTCATTTTCAAAATTGATGAAACCATCATTCCTTTCCAGAACATTCAGATCTACAAGGGTTATTAATTTGGCATCGATTCCCTGGTTGAGCAATAAATGATGATAAACCCTGGCCACCTTTTCAGTGTGGCTTCCAACACGGTTTGTGGCAGAGATGATTGTATACATTTGAGAATTTTATGCTTCCGACAAAAATTGTTAGCACTTGGGGGATTAATACCTCTTTGAATGAAAGGCAAAAGTATCCTAATATTATACCGAATGGTTAAATTTGCCAACCTGTCATAAAAAAGGTTTAGGAGTTTAGGAGTTTAGGAGTTTAGGAGTTTAGGGTTTAGGGGGTTAGAGGTTTAGAATGTTTAGAAGTTGCTCCCTAAACTTTCTAAACACAAATTTAAAATCAGCTGCGAATTTGAAAGCTCTGCTAAACTTTCTAAACTTAAAATAAATGACCAATGACTCAATAACATTATCATTCATTACTGATTCAACATCTGCAGCAAACAGAAACATTGTATGGGAAAAATAATTGGGATCGCGAATCAAAAGGGAGGAGTAGGGAAAACAACAACGGCGATTAACCTGGCTGCAAGCTTAGCGGTGCTGGAATTTAAAACATTACTGGTTGATGCAGATCCCCAGGCAAACAGTACTACAGGAGTTGGATTTGACCTGCATAATATCACGCATGGATTGTATGATTGCATGGTAAATGAAACAGCTGCAGCGGATGTGATCCTGAAAACTGAAATACCCTACATGGACCTGATGCCTTCTCACATCGACCTGGTAGGAGCGGAAATTGAAATGATCAATTATCCAAACAGGGAAAGTGTAATTAAAAATATTCTGGAAACAGTCCGCGATCAGTACGAGTTCATCATCATCGATTGTTCACCTTCGCTTGGATTGATCACGGTAAATGCATTAACAGCCGCCGACAGCGTGGTGGTTCCTGTGCAAGCCGAATTTTTTGCTCTCGAAGGCCTTGGCAAATTACTGAACACCATCAAGATCGTGCAGAACAGGCTTAACACAGAATTAAAGATTGAAGGTTTGCTGATGACAATGTATGATGGACGCCTGAGATTGTGTAACCAGGTAGTAAGTGAAGTGAGAAGACATTTCGAAGAGCTGGTTTTTACGAGTATCATACACCGCAATACAAAACTCAGTGAAGCGCCCAGCTTTGGCAAACCTGCTATTTTATATGACGCTGACAGTAAAGGTGCCATCAACTACCTGAACCTCGCTAAAGAGATCCTCCAAAAAAACAATCTGACAAGGATCAGGCAGGAAGAAAAAATTTTGGAATAATTTAGAGTATCGTAGGACCGATCCTGCAACGGCAAAAGAAATTTCAAAGACATCATGACAACACCCAATAAAAAAGATGCCCTGGGACGTGGGATAAGATCATTGTTAGAAAATATTGATGCTGATCTGAAATCCGCAGGCGGACTTTCCAAAACTGATGCATATGAAAAGGTGAATACTACCAGCCGGATTGCAGTTGACCAGATAGAGCCAAATCCAAAGCAACCCAGGAAAGACTTTGATGAAACGGCATTGAGTGAGCTGGCTGCTTCACTCAAATTACATGACATGATCCAACCGCTGACTGTAACAAAGCTGAGCAGCGGTAAATACCGGATCATTGCGGGTGAGAGGCGATACAGGGCAGCGAGGATTGCCGGCTTAAAAGATGTACCTGTTTATGTGCGGGAAACAAAGGATTCGCAATTGCTCGAACTCGCTTTATTGGAAAACCTGCAGCGTGAGAACCTGAACGCTATGGAAATTTCATTGAGCTACAGGCGCCTGATGGAAGAACTGGATTACACACAGGAGCAACTTGCTGAAAGGATGGGAAAAGAAAGAAGCACTGTTACCAATTATTTGCGTTTGTTGAAATTGCCCCCGGACATACAGGTTGCCGTAAGGAATGGTAGTATCAGTATGGGCCATGCAAGAGCATTGATCAACGTGGACGTTGTTGATAAGCAACTTTTTATTTTCCTGGAGATCAGGAACCGCGAGCTTTCAGTGAGACAAACTGAAGACCTGGTTCGGAAGCTCTACATGGCAGAAAAAAACGGTGTTAATAATAGTGTAAAATCGGACTTATCTCCCGCCCTCAAAAAAATTGAGGATAATTTAGCTTCACATTACAGCACAAGGGTAAAAATCAAACACAACAAAAAGGGGTTTGGTAACATCACTTTCGAATATTATTCGCAGGATGAGCTGAATTCAATTTTAGAAAAGCTGGATGTACCGGTGGATTAGGCCATGCATATAAATAAACTGATTGCTTTAGTATTATTTGGCGCCTGCCAGTTCAGCTGTTTGCAAATTTTATGTCAGAAAAAAACAGATACTGTCATCGTTTCATCTGCGATTACAGATACGTCTAAAAAGAATTTGCTGGCACAGGATACCGAAGCGAAAAAATTCAATCCCAGAAAAGCAACCTTCCGCTCTGCAATCATTCCCGGCTGGGGACAAGCTTACAACAAAAAATACTGGAAGATTCCCATTATATATGCTGCACTGGGTACCACAGGAGGCATATTTTTTTATAACCTTACCATCTATAAATTACTCAAACAAGCAGTAATTTATAAATCAGATACGATACCTGGCAATGATGCCCTGATCGATCCGCGTTTCATAAACCTGTCCCTTGAGTCGATCCGTACTTACAGGAATAATTACCGGCAAAATATTGATTACTCCGTTTTATTTTTCCTGATCTTCTGGGGGTTGAATGTTGTAGACGCAACTGTTGACGCACACCTGAAATCATTTGATGTGGGCAATGACCTTGGGTTGAAAATAAAGCCGGGGTATAACTATGTCACCCACACTCCGGGTATCACATTTTTATTGTCACTCAGGGAAAAACGTTCAAAAGCTTTATCTTCAGTTCCCTGAGCTTGAACAACCATGAATTATGAATATTGCTTTGATAGGATATGGGAAAATGGGAAAGGCAATTGAGGAAATTGCTTTGCAAAGAGGCCATTCAATTTGTTTAAAGATCACTTCGCAAAATACCCATGACCTTACACCGAATAATTTAAAAAAAGCGGATGCTGCCATCGAGTTTTCCAATCCAAAAACTGCAGTCATCAATTTAGCATCCTGCATGAAAGCAGGGATTCCTGTTGTTTGCGGCACTACTGGCTGGCTAAAAGACTTACACTATATTGAAACCCTGTGCAAGGAACAAAACGGGAGTTTTTTATTCTCCAGTAATTTTAGTGTGGGTGTGAATATTTTTTTTGAGATCAATAATAAGCTAGCTTCTTTAATGGACCCCCGGGAAGATTATAAGGTAAGCATAGAAGAAACCCACCATACACAAAAGAAAGATGCTCCAAGCGGTACCGCTATCTCGCTTGCAGAGGGAATTATCAATAACCTCAAACGAAAAATTAAATGGGTAAATGGTGGAGATGCAATGCCTGGAGAATTAGGGATCATAAGTCACCGGGTTGATGATGTGCCCGGAACCCATAAAGTCATTTATCATTCGGAGATAGATGATGTAGAAATTATTCACACCGCTCACAACCGCAGAGGTTTTGCTTACGGAGCGGTTTTAGCAGTTGAATATTTGGCTTCCAGGAAAGGAATATTTACCATGAAAAATGTTTTAGGTATTTGATTTAAAATTTAATCTCATGCTATTTTTATGGAAATAAAAAAAGCCCTGTTTCCAGGGCTGATTATTTTTTTTGCGAATGAGCAATTATCTGCCAAAATTATAAGCAAGACGCGCACCAATCGCATTCAAGCTTCCACCACCGCTTCCACCGGAAATGCCGGTGAATTTCAACAACAGGTCAATGTTATTTGAAAGGTAAAACCCTACTCCTGGAGAATAAGTAAAGTTGGAGCTTGCCCCTTTGGAAGTGCCAACACTAACACCCAATTGACCATGACCATATACTTTTGGTGAAAAATAATATTTAAAACCTGCCAAAACAGGAACAATACCAAAGCTTCCACCATTGTAAGTTACTCCGCCAACTGTATAATCTTTTGCAGAATAAGTCAAATACCCTGCGTTTAAAGTGATTCCAAAATCTTCTGCAGCTTTGTATTCACCCTGTAAAGAACCACCAATTCCAAAATTATATCCAATGTCATGGAAATCACCAATCGGAAGTGAAGGTTCCACACCGATGCTAAATTGAATAGATCCGCCTGTTGACATTGCCTTGTCTTGAGCATTGCCTGAAGCAAATGTTAGCGCAATGATTGTCGCCAATAATAATTTTTTCATGTTACTTGATTTAGTTTAAGGAATTTATTTAAGTTAGTATTAAGTGTAAAATTGTTCAAAATAAAACGAAAAAAAAAATTTTGTTTGATTAATTCTTTGATATACAGTGACCTGTAAACGAATATCTTAACATATTCCAGTGAATTTAACTACTCACTAAGCGTGAATCGTGTTAAAAAAATTAACAATTGTTGCAAGTGAAATAAAATTAACTATCAGCAAACATCCTATTTTTTTAAAGATGGTTCAAGATTGTCAAACATATCTTTGGTCATGCGTGAAAGATCGAATTGGTGTTTCCATCCCCAATCATTGCGCGCAACACTATCGTCTATGCTTTGAGGCCAGCTATTGGCAATCGCCTGCCTGTAGTCCGATTTATATTCCATTTCAAAAGACGGATAATGTTTTTTTATTTCGCCGGCGATCTCTTTTGGTGAAAAGCTCATCGCTGAAACATTGTATGATGTTCTAACGGTGAGACGCGAAGGATCCGCATGCATGAGCTCCAATGTAGCCCTGATCGCATCAGGCATATACATCATTGGCAGGTAAGTATCTTCGTCAAGGAAACATGTATATTTATTGTCTTCAATTGCATCGTGAAAAATTTCCACAGCGTAATCAGTGGTTCCTCCACCAGGTGAACTTTTATAGCTGATCAACCCCGGGTAACGAATGCTGCGTACATCTATGCCATACCGGTGACAATAATAATTGCACCAGAATTCGCCTGCATATTTACTGATGCCATATACCGTAACAGGTTCGATCACTGTTTGCTGGGGGCAATCTTTTTTTGGTGAGGTTGGACCAAAAACGGCAATGCTGCTGGGCCAGAAAATTTTATTCAGTTTTTCTTCTTTGGCGATATCCAGCACATTCAACAGGCTTTGCATATTTAAATTCCATGCAAGATTTGGGTTCTTTTCACCTGTTGCAGATAAGATGGCCGCCAATAAATAGATCTGCGTGATGTTCTGACGGATCACCTGCACATGCAACATCTCCTTATGCATTACATCCAGGCTCACATACGGACCCGTACCTTTCAGCAAATCGTTTTCTTCCCTGAGGTCCGAAGCAATTACATTGACACCCCCATACATCCTGCGCAATTCCAATGTAAGTTCAACACCTATCTGTCCCGATGCACCAATGACTAAGATTTTTTCTTTTACCATTTTATCTAAATATCTGTAAATGTAAATTTTGAAACTGAAAATAGTAGTTTTGATGATGCAAAATTATTTACAACAGCTTTTTACAAAACAGGACTATGATAAGAATAATTTTTTCCTGATAGCAGGACCCTGCGTAGTAGAAGATGAAGAAAACGTGATGGAAATCGCTGAAGCCGTTGCCGCCATCTGTAAAAAAAATTATTTGCCCTTTATATTCAAAGCTTCGTATAAAAAAGCGAATCGTACCAGCGCTGCGTCTTTTAGCGGTATCGGAAATAAAAAAGCGTTACAGATCATCAAAGCAGCAGGAGAAAAATTTTCCGTTCCGACCATAACCGATTTCCATACCCCTGCCGAAGCGACCATGGCAGCGGAATATGTGGATATATTACAGGTGCCTGCTTTCCTTTGCCGTCAGACAGATCTATTGGAAGCTGCTGCAGATACCGGTAAGATCATCAACGTAAAAAAGGGCCAATTCCTGAATGGCGAAGCAATGAAATTTGCAGTGGAAAAGATCATGAATGCAGGAAATGAAAAAGTAATGCTCACGGAAAGAGGCAACAGTTTCGGCTACCAGGACCTGGTGGTCGATTTCCGGAATATTCCGGTGATGAAAAAAAATGATGTTCCAGTCATTATGGATTGCACCCACTCCCTGCAAAAGCCAAACCAGTCAAGCGGGGTAACCGGGGGAAATCCTGAACTTATTGAAACGATAGCGAAGGCGGCAATTGCTTGTGGGGCTGATGGATTGTTTATTGAAACGCATCCCAATCCCTCTAAAGCAAAAAGTGATGGTGCAAATATGCTTGACCTGTCGTTGCTCGAAGACCTTGTCATGAAGTTGATCCTTTTAAAAAAAGCTTTGGTGTAATGTGGTGAATGGGCAATGGGCAATGGGCAATGGTGAGTGGTGAATGGTGAATAATTTTGGATGTCATTGAGTCATTGAGTCATTGGTCATTAAGAAAGAATTTATAATAATTTACAATTCACAATTGCCCATTCACCATTCACCATTCACCATCAATAGTTTCTTAATTTCATTTCCACTCTCCTGTTCTTAGCCCTGCCTGCTGCAGTTTTATTGGTTGCAATTGGCATATCAGGACCGAAACCTTTGGATGTGATCCTGGTTTCGTCAACTCCTTTGTTTACCAGGTAAGTCTTTACAGAAGCTGCACGATTATCAGACAATATCATGTTTTTATCGTGGGTTCCTGTGGTATCAGTGTGGCCATCTATATCCACTTTGAAGGTTGAATTTTCGTTCAATATTTTCACAACATTGTTCAGTGAAGGATACGATTTTGCCAGCAATTTTGCACTGCCAGTTGCAAAGAAAATATTTTTTGCTGCAAGATTTACCTTCTCAATGATCTCGGGTTTAATTTCAGGGCAACCGAAGTTGGATGGAGGCCCTGCTTCATTTGGACACTTATCTTCTTCATCATTCACCCCGTCGTTGTCGGCATCGGGAACCGGGCAACCCTGGTAGCGTGCAACACCGGCAACTGTCGGGCATTTATCCTCTTCATCATTGATGCCATCATTGTCGGTATCCGGCACCGGGCAACCCGCATATTTTGCAAGCCCCGCAACATCAGGGCATTTATCGTCCTTGTCTGCAATGCCATCCCCATCCCTGTCAGGACATCCGTTCAATGCAAGTGGACCAGCCTGGTCGGGACAAGCATCAAGGCTATCGGTAATTCCGTCGCCATCCCTGTCTGTTACTACCGGAAGCTCAACCACTTTTGGAGGGGCTGCTTTTTTTTCGGCAATTGTTCCGGCAAACCCAATGCTATGATAGAAATGGTAGCTGGCACCCTGTGTAATCGGGATACGGTATTGTGAATTGATCAACAAAAATGCTTCCCCGAATAAACTGCCCTGTATGCCAATGCCCACCGGCAAAAATGCGGCTGCAATGCCCTGGTAGTTACTCACTCCTGCACCAGCATCAATGAAAGGAACGACCCAGTATTTATCACTGAGTAATTTCAGATTTACTGCAGCTGTTCCTTCCAACAGTAAATTGCTGTTGTTGAATGGAACATGGTTTTGTATCGGGTAGTCAAGAAATGAGGCACCCAATCCGGTAATAAAATCAACATGTTTGCTTAATCCAAGAAGATAACTCAGCGTCATGCCGGGATTCATGCGGCGGGTTTTGAAAAAATTCTTATTGCGTAATACGCTTACCAGGCCATTGGCCCTAATTTCGGAAGCTGTTTGAAAATCATTGAGAAAAAAGCTGACAGCCAATGATGGTCTTTTAATATAGTTGTTTTGAGAAAAGCTGCTTGTAAAAAAAGACAGGATAAGGATAGAAGTAAATATTTTCTTCATACGAGTCAGTTTACGATGACGCACAAAAATAGCTGCTTCAAATTAAAAGGTGAAAATAATTACGCACATCGTAAAAAGTTCATAGATGGTCTACGGCGAAGATCAGTTTTCTTTCGTGCGCAACTTACCCAACACTTCCACTTTTACTCTTGTAATGCCACGTGAAACATATCCCAGTTTTTGTGCAGCCGTTTTTGAAAGGTCTATGAGGCGCTTGTTTTTGTGGTGCATGTGGTCATTTATTTCAACAACAACTGATTTGTCATTTCGAAGATTGGTTACTTTTACCCATGTACCTAATGGCAACACATTACAGGCCGCAGTCATTTTAAGAGAGCTGAAAATCGCGCCGTTGGACGTGGTGCGCCCATTGAATTTTTTAGCATAAAAACTTGCAATGCCGTACTTGATGATAATTTTTTTTGGGGACAGCGGCGCTTTTGTTTCAATGGCTGAGGTTACAGGTTCCTGTGCTTTGAGTATGTGTGTTGAAAGTGAAAAGGCAGAAAGCAGCAGGAAGGAAAGGATTTTTTGCATGTTTTGCAGATTAAAGTGATGATGATATCAGCTAAATCTCATGTCTGTTCTTCCAAGATAACGTTTTATTTATATGAAAAGTATTTATCTCTTAATGTCTTGTCTTCACCATACATATCATCATAAAAATATATTTTACCTTCTTTTGCCTCACAGGTAAAATACCTGATAAACAAAGGAATTTTATTTTTCACGATGATGCGCTTTCTTTCCTTATTTGCCAGCCAGTTTTTAATAGAATCCGTATTGTAAGTTAGTGAGTCCCCGGTTTTCAGATGCATGCTGTCATTTCGCGCTATGAAAAATGCCAGTTGCTCCCAATCCTGTACACGCACACATCCATGACTTAAAGCACGTGATGAATTCCTGAAAAGGTACCGTTGATTAGTATCGTGGAGGTACACATTGTAGGGATTGTTAAAATTGAATTTTAAAACGCCAAGGGCATTGTCGTCCCCACTTCCCTGTACCACTTTAAATGGAATCTCTTTTGTGTATTTCTCCCAGTTGATGGTGTAAGGATCTACTGTTTCTCCTTTGAAATTTACAAGACTAAAACCTTTTTTTGCCAGATAACCAGGATTTTTTTTAAGGCCTGGCAGTACATCTTTTTTTATAATGCTGTTTGGAATTGTCCATTGGGGATATGTGACCATGTCGGTGATGTTGCTGTTAAGTGCCGGCGTACGGGTAGAAGGCTTGCCGACAATTGTTTTCGATAAAATAACAACACTGTCATGGTCCCACAATTGCAGGTAATATGCCGGCAGGTTTACCCAAATATATACATCAGGCAAAACGGCAGGCAACTGTTTATAGCGGTCAAGCGTAATCGCTATCCTTTTAAAAAGTTCAACATCATTGGCATTTAATTTTCTTACCAGAGCCAGGGAAATTTTACCATCCGCGCGAATCCCCTTTGCCTTCTGTACTTTTTTTATGACCCCGCTGAATTCCGCAGAATCCGGGGTATCGGAAGTGATTGTTGCCAGTGATTCCTCGCTGAATCGTTTTTGCAGGTTCTTGACAAGGGCAAGTGAATCCCTTGCCGGGTATGTGATGTAGGTATAAACCGTACGATCCATAGAATCCAGGAAAGCGGGCAAACTTTTCTTCAGCTCCCAGTAACCGTCATGAACGGGCTCTAGCTTTTTCAAAACATTTACCAGTGTATCTGTTTGCAGGACCTTTTTCAGATTTTTTACGAAAAATTTATCCTTCAGCGATGTATCAGCTGATAACGAAAGACTGTCTGGCAACAGGCGCCCTTGTTTAAGATGACGGGTGATCTCCATGAATGCATCTGTTAAAAGTAAATCTGCTTTTGTCCAGAATGTTGCGTCTTTTTTTGCAATGGTATCATTTGAAAGCCTGCTTTTTATAAGCTCAAGATCGCGAAAGTGATAATCCGAAGGATACAATCCATATGCCTGACTGTTACGTATGAAATCAAACAGTGAATCAGCGAGTGGGAGCCATTCCTCATTTTTACTCCAAACATTTTTGTAATCTGTGCCTTTATAAAATGATTCCACGATCGGAAACACCTTTAACCTGAGTGAGTCATTAATTCTCCCATTGTTATCTGATGCATATTTCAATACTGCCTCAATGTTTTCATTTACATGCCGATCCATCTCGGCAGGCTTTTCAATTATTTGAGGCTCATCAGCAGCATGTTTTGCTTTGCAGGCAAAAATTGATAAGCATACCAGGATGTACCCTGAAATGAAAAGAGGATATTTCGGCCCAACCATATGAGGAGAAAATATTATATCTTAGGTGATGTCACTTTAATTCAACCAGTAATGCCCGGTAAAGTAAGAATTCAATTGCACATGGGATATATGTTGCCCATATTTATTTTAAAATTTTCATTATTCACCTGCGGCCAGCCTCAACAATTAAATCAATATGGATTGTTCATCATTAAGAACATCCAAACTTACAAAGCATCATGCACGGGTATCGAAAACAAAGAGATCATCGCGTTAAAAAAATTTATTCCCGGGGTGGTGCTGGATCTCAGATATGCATCTTCAAATAATTTTATGCATAAGAAGCTGTATCCCCAAACAACTGATACTTATCTCAGGGTTCCTGCAGCAAAAGCCCTGCAGCAGGTACAAAAAGAATTAATCAGCAGGCAGCTGGCTTTGAAAATATTTGATGCATACAGGCCCTATTCAATTACAGAAAAAATGTGGGAACCGGTAAAAGATGAAAGTTACGTTGCAGATCCCGCTAAAGGCAGCAACCACAACCGGGGAATTGCTGTAGATCTTACGATTATTGATGAAAAGACAAAAAGGGAACTGGACATGGGAACCGGCTTTGACAATTTTACGGATACAGCACACAGCAATTTTACGGGATTACCTGCTGCCATTTTGAACAACCGGATAATTTTAAAAAATCTAATGGAAAAGTATGGGTTTACAGCCCTTGAAACCGAGTGGTGGCATTACAGTTTGCCGAACCCAGGTAAATACGAATTGCTGGATCTCACTTTTAAAATGATGAAAAAGGTCACAAAAAAAAAGGGTGAATAAATCTGATTTAAATGTTACCCGGTCTTCTCCATTCAATTATTTTTTTTCATATACTTTTTCACCACTGATAAATGTCATCAAAACGAGGGTATGCAGAAGATCATTTTCTTCCGCCATCATGAGGTCTTTATTTACCATTACAAAATCTGCATACTTACCTTTTTCTATACTCCCCTTTTCCATTTCTTCAAAATTGCTTTTTGCTGCCCAAATCGTTATCCCTCTTATAGCTTGTTCCCGGCTCAGTGCATTTTCAGGCTGGAAACCATTTGAAGGCCAGTTTTTTCCATCCTTTCTCGCAACTGCAGCATAGAAAGTTTTGATGGGAGAAATATCCTCTACCGGAAAATCGGTTCCCAATGGGATCCAGTGGTTTTGTTTCAGCAGATCCAGGTAAGCGTATGCACCTTTCATCCTGTCTGCACCAAGACGGCTTTTTG